>JASGDG010000169.1:0-10083 GCA_047607325.1 Xenophilus sp.
CCGCCGCTGGCGCCCGCGCGCGCGGCGCGCGCCCTCGACGCGGGCCTGGCGCGCGCGCGGGACATGCAGCGTGCCGGCCGCATCCATGCGGCGATACTCGTCTGCCAGCAGCAGCGCCGCCTGCTTCAGCCTGCCGCCGCGCTGCTTGATGCGGGCTCCGTTTTTGCTTAACGAACGCCAGGCCATGATCGACATCCGACGCGTCTTCACCCAGGTCGAGCAGATCCACCACGAGTTCGGGCCGCGCGCGGCCCGGCCGCTGGTGCGCGGGACCATCGCCGCGGTGCTGACCAACCCCTTCGCGGGCCGCTGGGAGCCCGACATCCTGCCCATGATGGATCGGCTCGAACCCGTGGGCGTGGACATGGCGCACCGCCTGCACGCCGCCATGGACGTGCCGCTGGAGGCGATCGCCACCTACGGCAAGGGCGCCATCGTCGGCGCCGCCGGCGAGCTGGAGCACGGCGCGCTGTGGCACGTGCCCGGCGGCTACGCCATGCGCGAGCTGCTGGGCTGGAAGGGCGACCGGGCGGCCTACAAGGCGGGCACGGTCGACGAGAAGAAGACCGGGCAGCCGGGCAACGCCCTGGCCATCGTGCCCTCGACCAAGAAGGTCGGCCCGCCGGGCGCCGCGCTGGACGTGCCGCTGACCAACATCAACGCCAGCTACGTGCGCGGCCAGTTCGACGCCATCGAGGTGCGGGTGCCCGGTGCGCCGCTGTCCGACGAGATCGTCTTCATCCTCGCCATGACGACCGGCTACCGCGTGCACGCCCGCGTGGGCGGCCTGCTGGCGGAAAACATTGCCAAGTGGGACGGCCTGAGATAGCCAGCGAACCAGGAGCAAGCCATGCCAGCAGACATCCGCAAGATCGTGATCCAGGTCGACGAGACCCGCAAGGAACAGGGCCAGGCCATCGAGCCGCCCACGCGCCGCGCCGTCGCCATCGCGGTCATCGCCAACCCCTATGCGGGCCGCTACAGCGAGAACCTGGACGAACTGGCCGCCATCGGCGAGGAACTCGGCGCGCTCCTCGGCCGGAAGGCCGTCCAGGCGCTGGGCATCGAACCCGGCCAGGCGCAGAGCTACGGCAAGGCCGCCATCGTCGGCGAGGGCGGCGAGCTGGAGCACGCGGCCGCCATCCTGCACCCCAGGCTGGGGGCGCCGCTGCGCCAGGCCGTGGAGAAGGGCGCCGCGCTGGTGCCCTCGGCCAAGAAGCGCGGCACGCTGGGCACCGCCATCGACGTGCCGCTGGGCCACAAGGACGCCGCCTTCGTGCGCAGCCACTTCGACGCGGTGGAGGCGCGCGTGAGCGACGCGCCGCGCGCCGGCGAGATCGTGGTGGCCGTGGCCGTGACCGACAGCGGCCGGCCGCTGCCGCGCATCGGCGGCCTGCAGGTTTCCGAGATCGAGGGAAAAGATGGCTTGCGCTGAGCACGGGCCATCGGGTCATTTTTCATTCCAACCGAGGAGTCTTCCGATGAAGCATCTGCGTCTTGCGTTCAGCGCCGCCTCGCTGGCTGCGCTCACCGTCGCGCTCGTTCCCGCTCACGCCCAGGGCGTGATCAAGATCGGCGAGGTCAACAGCTACAAGGCGCAGCCCGCCTTCCTGGAGCCCTACAAGAAGGGCATGGAACTGGCGGTCGAGGAGATCAACGCCCAGGGCGGCGTCAACGGAAAGAAGGTCGAGCTGGTCACGCGCGACGACAACGCCAACCCGGGCGACGCCGTGCGCATGGCCGAGGAGCTGGTCTCGCGCGAGAAGGTGGACATCCTCACCGGCGCCTTCCTCTCCAACACCGGCCTGGCGCTGGCCGACTTCGCCAAGCAGAAGAAGTTCTTCTACCTGGCCGGCGAGCCGCTGACCGACAAGATGACCTGGGAGGGCGGCAACCAGTACACCTTCCGCCTGCGGCCCGGCACCTACATGCAGGCCGCCATGCTGGTGCCCGAGGCCGTCAAGCTGAAGAAGAAGCGCTGGGCGCTGGTGTATCCCAACTACGAGTACGGCCAGTCGGCCGTGGCCGCCTTCAAGAACCTGCTGAAGGCCGCGCAGCCCGACGTGGAGTTCGTCGCCGAGCAGGCCACGCCGCTGGGCAAGGTGGACGCGGGCAGCGTGGCGCAGGCGCTGGCGGATGCCAGGCCCGACGCGATCTTCAACGTGCTGTTCGGCGCCGACCTCTCCAAGTTCGTGCGCGAGGGCAACACGCGCGGCCTGTTCAAGGAGCGCGCGGTGATCAGCGTGCTGACCGGCGAGCCCGAGTACCTGGACCCGCTCAAGGACGAGACGCCCAACGGCTGGATCGTGACCGGCTATCCCTGGTACGGCATCCAGACGCCGGAGCACAAGGCCTTCTTCCTCGCCTACCACGACAAGTACAAGGACTACCCGCGCCTGGGCTCGGTGGTGGGCTACACGATGATCAAGTCGGCCGCCGCCGGCATCGCCAGGGCCGGCAGCACCGCACCCGACAAGCTGGCCGCCGCCTTCAAGGGCCTGCGGGTGGACAGCCCCTTCGGCAAGATCAGCTACCGCGCCGAGGACCACCAGTCCACCATGGGCGCCTTCGTCGGCAAGACCAGGAACGACGGCGGCAAGGGCGTGATGGTCGACTACGTCTACTACGACGGCGCCGACGCGCGCTTCCAGCCCCCGGCCGCCGACGTCAAGAAGGCCCGCGCGGCCGACTGAGCCGCCGCGCCACGACAGAAGAAGCGATCCATGAGTCTTTCCGGCCTGATCGTCCAGCTCCTGAACGGGCTGGCGTCCGCGTCCTCGCTGTTCCTGGTGGCGGCGGGGCTGTCGCTGATCTTCGGCGTCACGCGCATCGTCAACTTCGCCCATGGCTCCTTCTTCATGGTGGGCATCTACGTCGCCTACACGCTGGCCGAGCGGCTCGGCGACGCCCTCGGCGGCGCCGGCTTCTGGCTGGCGCTGCCGCTGGCGGCCCTGGCGGTGGGCGTGCTGGGCGCCGTCATCGAGGTGCTGCTGCTGCGGCGCATCTACAAGGCGCCGGAGCTGTTCCAGCTGCTGGCCACCTTCGCGCTGGTGCTGGTGATCAAGGACGCGGTGCTGTGGCTGTGGGGGCCGGACGAACTGCTGGGCCCGCGCGCGCCGGGCCTGCGCGGCTCGGTCGGGATCCTGGGGCGGCAGTTCCCGTCCTACGACCTGTTCCTGATCGTGGTCGGCCCCATCGTGCTGGGCGGGGTGTGGCTGCTGCTCACGCGCACGCGCTTCGGCACGCTGGTGCGCGCCGCCACGCAGGACCGCGAGATGGTCAGCGCCCTGGGCGTGAACCAGGCGTGGCTCTTCACCGCGGTGTTCGCCCTGGGCGCCCTGCTGGCCGGCCTGGGCGGCGCGCTGCAGCTGCCGCGCGAGCCAGCCACGCTGGAGATGGACCTCAACACCATCGGCGCCGCCTTCGTGGTGGTGGTGGTGGGCGGCATGGGCTCGCTGCCGGGCGCCTACGTCGCGGCGCTGCTCATCGCCGAGATCAAGGCCCTGTGCATCTGGCTCGGCGTGGTGGAGGTCGCGGGCATGGCCGTCTCGTTCTCCAAGCTGACGCTGGTGGTGGACTTCCTCGTCATGGCCGTGGTGCTGGTGTGGCGCCCCTGGGGCCTGATGGGCCGCCCGCAGGCGCCCAGCCGCTACGTCGGCATGCAGGAAGAGCCTTTGCGCCGGGCCGGCAAGGGCTATGTCGCGGCCGTGGCGGCGCTGGCCGTGGTGCTGGCCGCCCTGCCGCTGCTGACGGCGGACTCGCCCTACACCACCGTGCTGCTGATCGACCTGCTGGTGGCGGCCCTGTTCGCCGCCAGCCTGCACTTCATCATGGGGCCGGCGGGCATGCATTCCTTCGGCCATGCGGCCTACTTCGGGCTGGGCGCCTACGGCGCGGCGCTGCTGGCGCGCTCGGCCGGGCTGCCGATGGAGCTGACGCTGGTGCTCGGGCCGCTGGTCGCCGCCGCCGGCGCCTTCGTCTACGGCTGGTTCGCGGTGCGCCTGTCGGGCGTGTACCTGGCGATGCTGACGCTGGCCTTCGCGCAGATCACCTGGGCCATCGTCTACCAGTGGGACGGCTTCACCGGCGGCAGCAACGGCCTGACGGGCGTGTGGCCCTCGGCCTGGCTCGCGGACAAGAACCGCTACTACTGGCTCACGCTGGTGCTGGTGGGCATCGGCCTGTGGGGGCTGCGGCGGGTGCTGTTCTCGCCCTTCGGCTACGCGCTGCGCGCCGGGCGCGACTCGGTGCTGCGCGCCGATGCCATCGGCATCGACGTCAAGCGCATGCAGTGGGCCGGCTTCGTGGTCGCCGGGCTGGCGGCGGGCGCGGCGGGCGCGCTGTTCGCCTACTCCAAGGGCAGCATCTCGCCCGAGACGCTGTCGGTGAACAAGTCGGTCGACGGCCTGGTGATGGTGCTGCTGGGCGGCATCCAGACGCTGGCCGGGCCGGTGGTGGGTGCCTTCACCTTCACCTGGCTGCAGGACACGGTGGCGCGCAGCACCGACTACTGGCGCGCGCTGCTGGGCGCCATCATCCTGATCCTGGTGCTGCTGTTCCCGCAGGGCATCGCGGGCTCGATCAAGCAGATCGCCGAGCGCGTGCGCGGCCGCAGGGACGATGCCGCCGCCGACGAGGCGGCCCAGCACCCGATGCAGGCCAATGCCGCCGCGGGGGAGGCCGCGCGATGAGAGCCGCCCGGCCGCCCGGAGGCGCTCGCACCGCAGCGCGCAGCGCGAAGGTTTTCTGATGTCTCTCTTGAAAGTCACCCACCTGGGCAAGTCCTTCGGCGGCGTGAAGGCCGTGGACGGCATCAGCTTCACCCTGGCCAAGGGCGAGCTGCTGGCGCTGATCGGCCCCAACGGCGCCGGCAAGTCCACCACCTTCAACATGGTCAACGGCCAGCTCAGGGCCAGTCAGGGCTCCATCACGCTCGATGGCACGGAGTTGATCGGCAAGCAACCGCGCGAGATCTGGCGCCTGGGCGTGGGCCGCACCTTCCAGATCGCCGAGACCTTCGCCTCGCTGACGGTGGTGGAGAACGTGCAGATGGCGCTGCTGTCGCACGAGCGCAAGCTGTTCTCGATGTGGCGCCGCGCCGCCGAGCACAAGCGCGACGAGGCGCTGGCGCTGCTCGACCAGGTCGGCATGAAGGCGCAGGCCGACCGGCCGTGCAGCGTGCTGGCGTACGGCGACATCAAGCGGGTGGAGCTGGCCATCGCGATGGCCAACGACCCGAAGCTGCTGCTGATGGACGAGCCCACCGCCGGCATGGCGCCCAGGGAGCGCAACGCGCTGATGGCGCTGACCAAGCAGCTGGTCATCGACCGCGGCATGGCGGTGCTCTTCACCGAGCACAGCATGGACGTGGTGTTCGCCTACGCCGACCGCATGATCGTGCTGGCGCGCGGGCGGCTGATCGCCGAAGGCAAGCCGCTGGAGATCCGCGACCACCCGAAGGTGCAGGAGGTCTACTTCGGCAGCGGCAGGACCTTCGAGAAAAAGGCGGAGCTGGCGGCATGACGACCCCTGAAACCCTGCTCGAAGCCAAGTCCCTGTGCGCCTGGTACGGCGCCGCGCAGATCCTCTACGACGTGGACCTGGCGGTCCGCCGCGGCGAGGTGGTGGCGCTGATGGGCCGCAACGGCGCCGGCAAGTCCACCACGCTGAAGGCGCTGATGGGCATGCTGGCCAAGCGGCGCGGCGCCATCCGCTTCATGGGGCATGACATCTCCCGCAGCGAGCCGCACCACGCCGCGCGCCTGGGCCTGGGCTTCGTGCCGGAGGACCGGCGCGTGTTCACCGACCTGACGGTGAGGGAGAACCTGGAGGTGGGCCGCCAGGCCGGCCGCCGCTGGGCCGACGGCAGCGCCGCGCCGCTGTGGACGCCCGAGAAGCTGTTCAAGCTCTTTCCCAACCTGGGCGAGATGCCCGAGCGCCCCGGCGGGCGCATGAGCGGCGGCGAGCAGCAGATGCTCACCGTGGCGCGCACGCTGATGGGCAACCCCTACCTGGTGCTGCTGGACGAGCCCTCCGAGGGCGTGGCGCCGGTCATCGTCGAGCAGATGGCGAACATGATCCTGGCGCTGAAGGCGCAGGGCGTGTCGATCCTGCTGTCGGAGCAGAACATGCACTTCGCGGAGCTGGTCTCCGACCGCGCCTACGTGCTGGAAAAGGGGCAGATCCGCTACGCTGCCACGATGACCGAACTGGCCGCCAACGAGGACGTGCGGCGCGCCTACCTGAGCGTCTGATCCCTTCAACCGACCCGGAGAGTCCTGCCGTGACGAACACCCCCCATCGCCGCTCCTTCCTGCAGGCCGCCGCCGCGCTCGGCCTGGCCGGCGCCGCGCCCTCGCTGTGGGCCGCCGCCCCCGTCAAGCCCGATGCGAAGTCGGCGCTGATCGTGGTCGACGTGCAGAACTGCTTCGTCGACGGCGGCACGCTGCCGGTCAAGGGCGGCGCGGAGGTGGTGCCGGTCATCAACGCGCTGACGCCGAAGTTCCAGAACATCGTCGCCACGCAGGACTGGCACACGCCGGGCCACACTTCCTTCGCCAGCGCGCACGCGGGGCAGAAACCCTTCTCCAGCATCAGGCTGAGCTACGGCAACCAGGTGCTGTGGCCCGACCACTGCGTGCAGGGCACCGACGACGCGGCCCTGCACAAGGACCTGAAGCTGCCTACCGCGCAGCTCATCATCCGCAAGGGCTTCCACCAGGGCGTGGACAGCTACTCCGCCTTCCAGGAGGCCGACCGCAGGACGCACACCGGCCTGGCCGGCTACCTGAAGGAGCGCGGCATCAAGACCGTCTACGTCACCGGCCTGGCGACCGACTTCTGCGTCGCCTGGACGGCGCTGGACGCGCGCGCCGCCGGTTTCGATGTCTACGTGATCGAGGACGCCACCCGCGCCATCGACCTCAACGGCTCGCTGGCCAAGGCCTGGAAGCAGATGGCGGCCAAGGGCGTCAGGCGCATCCAGTCCGCCGACGTCGCCTGACCCCTGCCCTGCCCGCAGGCGCCCGCGGCGCCTGCGCCGAGCCCAGCCGCATGCCAACGCTCGCTCTCACCGTCAACGGCCGGCCCTTCGCGGGCGAGGTGCCGCGCGAAGCCTCGCTGCTGCATCTGCTGCGGGGCGACCTGGGTCTGAACGGACCCAAGTACGGCTGCGGGCTGGGCCAGTGCGGCGCATGCACGGTGCACGTCGACGGCGTGGCGGCGCGTTCGTGCGTGATCCCGGCGCATGGCGTGGCGGGGCGCACGGTCATCACATTGGAAGGCCTGGGCAACACAGGGGCCCCCACGCTCCCCGCTTCGCGTGGTTCGCTGCCCCCCGAGGGGGCTGCCGCGCCTTGGGGCGGCCCGGCGGCGCGGCGCGACGACTTCCACCCCGTGCAGCAGGCCTTCGAGGACGCGCAGGCCGCGCAGTGCGGCTACTGCCTCAACGGCATGGTGATGCAGGCCGCCGCGCTGCTGGCGCGCGAGCCGCGGCCCGGCGAGGCGCGCATCCGCGGCGAGCTGTCGGGCAACCTGTGCCGCTGCGGCACGCACGTGGAGATCCTGCGCGCCGTGACCCTGGCCGCCGCGCGCATCGCGCAAGCGACATGACCGGATCGCGCCGTGCCGACCGCCCGCGCACGCGGGCCGACTTCCTCTCGGCCGAGGGCGTGCTGGTGGTGGTGCGCGAGACGCCGCCCCCGCCGCCGCCCGCGCCCGGCCAGCCGCCCGCGGTGCCGCCCGATCCGGCCGAAGGCGACGAAGTCCTGCTGGCCGTGTGGGACGACGGCAGCGTCAATGCGCTGAACGGCCACGTGGACCTGGGCACCGGCATCCAGACCGCGCTGGCGCAGATCGTGGCCGAGGAGCTGGACCTCGCGCTGGCCTGCGTGAAGATGCTGCTGGGCCACACCGCCGCCGTGCCCAACCAGGGCGCCACCATCGCCAGCGCCTCGATCCAGATCCACGCGCAGCCGCTGCGCCTGGCGGGGGCGCAGGCACGCGCCTGGCTGCTGGCGCGCGCGGCCGAACGGCTGGAAGCGCCCATGGAGGCGCTCGAAGTGCGCCTCGGCGTCGTGCGCGTGCGCGACGAGCCGGCGCGCCATGTGTCCTTCGCGGCGCTGGTCGCCGGGCAGCGCACCGTGCTGCGGCTGGACACCGGGGCGAAACCGAAGCGCCCCGAGGACTACCGCATCGTCGGCACCGCGCAGCCGCGCGTGGACATCCCCGCCAAGTTGGCGGGCGAGCTGGTCTTCGTGCACGACCTGCGCCTGCCCGGCATGCTGCACGGCCGCGTGGTGCGACCGCCTTACGCTGGCGCGGACCACGGCGAGTTCATCGGCAACACGCTGGCGTCGGTGGACGAATCCTCCATCGCGCACATCCCGGGCATCCGCGCGGTGGTGGTGATCCGCGACTTCGTCGGCGTCGTCGCCGAGCGCGAGGAGCACGCCGAGCAGGCCATGCGCGAGCTGCGCGTGCGGTGGAAGCCCTGGCCCGGCATGCCCGATCTCTCCGATGCAGGGCGCGTGGCCGACGCCATCCGCGCCAACCCCTTCACGCAGCGCCTGCTGGTGGACGAGGGCGACGTCGATGCCGCGCTGGCGGGCGGCGGCGCGATGCGGCGCACCTACCTGTGGCCCTACCAGCTGCATGCGTCCATCGGGCCCTCGTGCGCCGTCGCGCACTGGCTGGGGAATGAAGAGGCCCCGAGCCCCCGATCCGCAGGATCGGCCGCCCCGGCTGTGCCGGGGCCCCGGGCGAGCGCCCCCTCGGGGGGCAGCGACCCACACGCAGTGGGGGAGCGTGGGGGCCCGCGCTTGCGCGTGTGGGCCGGCTCGCAGAATCCGCACGTGCTGCGCGCCGACCTGGCGAAGCTGATGGGTCTGGCCGACGTCGAGGTGGACGTGGTGCGCCTGGAGGCGGCCGGCTGCTACGGCCGCAACGGCGCCGACGACGTGGCGGCCGACGCGGCGCTGCTGGCCCGCGCCGCCGGCGCCCCGGTGCGCGTGCAGCTCACCCGCGAGCAGGAGCACCAGTGGGAGCCCAAGGGCGCGGCGCAGCTGATGGCGGTGGCCGGCGCGCTCTCGGCCGAGGGCGGCATCGCGGCCTACGACTTCGAGACCTCCTACCCCAGCAACGGCGCGCCCACGCTGGCGCTGCTGCTGACGCGCACCGTCGAACCGACGGCGCAGGCCTTCGAGATGGGCGACCGCACGGCGCGGCCGCCCTATGCCTACGATCACCTGCGCGTGAAGGTCAACGACATGGCGCCCATCGTGCGCGCCTCGTGGCTGCGCGGCGTGTCGGCGCTGCCCAATGCCTTCGCGCACGAGAGCTTCATCGACGAGCTGGCGACCGCTGCCGGCGTGGACCCGGTGCAGTTCCGGCTGCGCCACCTGCCCGATCCGCGCGCGGCTGAGCTGATCCGTGCGACGGCTCAGAAGGCCGGCTGGCGCTGGCGCACCGGCCCGCAGGAGAACGCCGAAGGCGGCCTGGGTTCCGGAGGCGACATCCTGTTCGGCCAGGGCTTCGCCTACGCCCGCTACGTCCACAGCAAGTGGCCCGGCTTCGGCGCCGCCTGGGCCGCCTGGGTGGCCGACGTGGAGGTGAACCGCAGGACGGGCGAGGTGCACGTGCGCCGCGTGGTGGTCGGCCACGATGCGGGGCTCGTCGTCAACCCGGCCGGCGTCGAGCACCAGGTGCACGGCAACGTGATCCAGACCACCAGCCGCGCGCTGAAGGAAGAGGTGCGCTTCGCACCGCCATCGACGGCGGCGAAGGACACGCTGCCCGGCGTGCTGCCCACCGGCGTGGTCGCCAGCCGCGAGTGGGGCGGCTACCCGATCCTCCAGTTCCGCGAGGTGCCGGTCATCGAGGTGCTGCAGATGCCGCGCCCCGGCGAGCCGCCGCTGGGCGCGGGCGAGTCGTCCTCGGTGCCCGGCACGGCGGCCATCGCCAACGCCATCTTCGACGCCACCGGCGTGCGCTTCCGCGAGCCGCCCTTCACGCCCGAGAAGGTGCTGGCGGCGCTGCAGCCGCTGCCGGACGGCATGGCGGGCGCCGCGCGCGAGGCGGCGCCCG
>JASGDG010000170.1:0-15513 GCA_047607325.1 Xenophilus sp.
CGCGCTGCAGGCGGCGGCCGGTCCGCGCGCCGCCGGACTGGGCGCGCACATCGGCGTGCACAAGCGCATCCCGGTGCAGGCCGGGCTGGGCGGCGGGTCGTCCGATGCCGCCACCTGCCTGCTGGCGCTCAACCGGCTGTGGGCGCTCGGCTTCAGCACGGCGCGCCTGGCGCGCATCGGCCTCGCCCTGGGCGCCGACATCCCCTTCTTCCTGGGCGGGCGCAACGCCTGGGCGGAAGGCGTCGGCGAACTGCTCACGCCCGTCGCACTGCCTGCAGCGCGTTTCGCCGTCCTCAAGCCACCACAGGGGCTGGACACGGCCCTCATTTTTTCGGCGCCGGACCTGCAACGCGCCACGCCCCCTGCTATACTCTCAGGCTTTGCTGCGAACGACGCGGAACAGATTTACCGATCTGGCCGCAACGACCTGCAGCCGGTTGCCGAGCGGCTCTGTCCGCAGGTGCGCGAGGGCCTGAACTGGCTTGCCGCGCAGGGTCTTTCTTCGGATTCGGCCCGCATGACCGGCTCCGGCAGTGCGGTGTTCGCGCAAATGCCGCAAGGCATGCAGCTTGCCGACCCGCCGCCCGGGTGGCGGCTTCGGCAGTGCGGCAATCTGGCGATCCATCCTCTGGCAGGCTGGGCGCGCTAGGTGAACCGGACGCCCGTCCTTGGCAGGAGGGGCGTCCGGATGCGACATTCACGGTAGACGGCCATTGGGCCGCCTTCCTGTGTAGGGGAGTCGCCAAGTTGGTTAAGGCACCGGATTTTGATTCCGGCATTCGAGGGTTCGAGTCCTTCCTCCCCTGCCAAATCCTCACGATAACTTCGCCCACACGTCAGACCGCCGGGAAGCAAGCATGCAGGTGTACCACCCTGATTTCATGGTTTTCACCGGCAACGCCAACCCGGCCTTCGCCGCCGAAGTGGCCCAGGCGCTGGGCACCCCGCTGGGCGCCGCCCGGGTGGGTCGCTTCTCCGACGGCGAAGTCACCGTCGAGATCAACCAGAACGTGCGGGCGCGCGACGTGTTCGTGGTGCAGTCCACCTGCGCGCCGACCAACGAGAACCTGATGGAGCTGCTCATCATGGTCGACGCGCTCAAGCGCGCCTCGGCCGAGCGGATCAGCGCCGTCATCCCCTACTTCGGCTACGCCCGCCAGGACCGTCGCCCGCGCTCCAGCCGGGTGCCGATCTCGGCCAAGGTGGTGGCCAACCTGCTGCAGACCGTGGGCGTCTCGCGCGTGCTGACGATGGACCTGCACGCCGACCAGATCCAGGGCTTCTTCGACATTCCGGTCGACAACATCTATGCCTCGCCGGTGCTGCTGGGCGACCTGCGCGCCAAGAACTACGAGGACCTGATCGTGGTCAGCCCCGACGTCGGCGGCGTGGTGCGCGCCCGGGCGCTGGCCAAGCAGCTCAGCTGCGACCTGGCCATCATCGACAAGCGCCGGCCCAAGGCCAACGTGAGCGAGGTGATGAACGTCATCGGCGAGATCGACGGGCGCAACTGCGTGATCATGGACGACATGATCGACACCGCCGGCACGCTGGTGAAGGCAGCCGAGGTGCTCAAGGAGCGCGGTGCCCGGAAGGTGTACGCCTACTGCACGCACCCGGTGTTCTCCGGCCCGGCGCTGGAGCGCATCGCCCAGGGCACGGCGCTGGACGAGGTGGTGGTGACCAATACCATCCCCCTGTCCGACAGCGCGGCCGGCTGCGGCAAGATCCGCCAGCTCTCGGTGGCGCCGCTGTTCGCCGAGACGATCCAGCGCATCGCCAAGGGCGAGTCGGTGATGAGCCTGTTCTCGGAGCAGGACAACCTATTTTGAGCACTTCGCGATCTTCGATCGCGAAGTGGTTCGACAGTCAGTGAGCGCATGACCGGCCAAGCCGGGCATGCCCTCAGTGGAGACCGCACTGCACGCTGTTCCGTGCGGTCTTGAAGGAGCAGGCCTCGCCGCTCCTTCGTTCGTGGCCCTTCGGGGCTTTTTGAAACGGAGCCAGGCTGGTCGCGGCCGGTTCCATCTGGAGAATCGATATGAAATTCGTCGCTTTCGAGCGCGCCAAGCAGGGTACGGGTGCGAGCCGCCGTCTGCGCAACTCCGGCAAGACGCCGGGCATCGTCTACGGCGGCGAGGGCCAGCCGCAGCTGATCGAGCTCGACCACAACGCGCTGTGGCACGCCCTCAAGAAGGAGACCTTCCACTCCTCCATTCTCGAAATGGAAGTGAACGGCAGCGTGAGCAAGGTGCTGCTGCGCGACGTGCAGTATCACCCCTTCAGGCAGCTGGTGCAGCACGTGGACTTCCAGCGCGTGGACGCCCGCACCCGCCTGACCGTGAAGGTGCCGCTGCACTTCAAGGGCGAGGAAGAGTCCGAGGCCGTGAAGCTGCACCACAACCTGGTCAACCGCGTGATGACCGAAATCCAGATCAGCGTGCTGCCGGCCGACCTGCCCGAGTTCATCGAGGTGGACCTGTCCGGCCTGGCCAGCGGCGCCACGGTGCACGTGAGCGACCTGAAGCTGCCCAAGGGCGCCAAGGTCATCACCCACGGCAAGCCGAACCCGGTGGTGGTGTCCGCCGTGGCGCCGGCCGCCGAGGAAGAGGCCGCGCCGGCCGAGGCCGCTGCGGCGGCAGCCCCCGCGCCGGCCAAGGGCGGCAAGAAGAAATAAGCCGCCCCGGCGCGTCCCTCCGCAGGATGACGGCCCGCCCCTTGGCGGGCCGTTTTTCTTTTCATAATCTTCCGCCATGATCAAGCTCCTCGCCGGTCTCGGCAATCCGGGCCCCGAATACGAGGCCACGCGCCACAACGCCGGCTTCTGGTGGGTCGATGCACTGGCGCGCGACTGGAAGGTCCCGTTGCTGCCCGAGCGCGGCTACCACGGCCTGGTGGCCCGCGCCAGCGTGCAGGGCGCCAGCGTCTGGCTGCTGGAGCCGCAGACCTTCATGAACCTCTCGGGCAAGTCGGTGGCGGCGCTGGCGCGCTTCTACAAGATCGCGCCGCAGCAGATCCTGGTCGTGCACGACGAGCTGGACCTGCCGCCCGGCGAGGCCAAGCTCAAGTTCGGCGGCAGCCATGCCGGGCACAACGGGCTGCGCGACATCCATGCGCAGCTCGGCACGGGCGACTACTGGCGGCTGCGCCTGGGCATCGGCCACCCGGGCGTGAAGGCCGAGGTCATCCACTGGGTGCTCAGGAAGCCGCTGCGCGAGCAGCGCGAGGCGATCGACGACGCGATCGTGCGCTCGCTGCATGCCGTGCCCGCCCTGCTGGCGGGCCAGATGGACAAGGCGATGCAGCAGATCCACACCAGCAGGCCGCCGCGGCCCAAGCCCCCGCGGCGCGCGCCGGGCGAAGACGGTGAAGCCCCGCCGGCCGGCTGAAGAAAGACCACCAGGGAGGAGACATGAAGCACAGAAAGAAACACCGCCGCAGCGCCGCCATCCTGGGCTGGATCGCAGCCGGCATCCACCTGGCGACCGCGGCACAAAGCGCCCCGGTCTGGCGCTGCGGCAACGTCTACAGCGACCAGCCCTGCCAGGGCGGGCGCAGCATCGACGTGGACGACAGCCGCTCCGACGGCCAGCGGCGCGCCAGCGAGGGGCATGCGCGCGATGCAAGGCGCCAGGCCGATGCGATGGCGCGCGAACGCCGCCGGCTGGAAGCGCAGGCGGCAGGGCAGCGCCCCGCCGTCATCGCCCTGCCCGAGCGGACCGCACCCGTCCCGGCCAAGCCGGTCTGGCACAAGCCGCGCAAGCCCCGGAAGAGCGCAGGCACCGATGACTTCACTGCGCGCGCCCCTGCCGCCGCAACGGGAAAGAAGCACACACGCCGGGCATCCGACGAATGACGGTCGGCTACCGCCAGCCGGCCCGGACCCTGGACTCCGCCATCGTCGCCAGCACGAAGGCCAGGATGGAGATGACGGCCGCGATTGCGCTGGCGCCCATGGCCTGGGTCATGTCCAGCGTCGAGCGCGCCGCCTCGAACAGGTGCCCCAGGCCGTTCACGCCCATCAGGAACTCCGCCACCATGGCGGCCAGGATGCTGTGGGCCGCACCCACGCGCAGCGCGATAGCAATGTCGGGCAGGGCCGCCGGCAGCGCCAGCATGCGCAGGCGCGCCCAGGTGCCCGCCCCGAGCACCCCGAACAAGTCGGCGCTGCCGACCGGCAGGGCGCGCAGGCCGGAAGAAGTGAACACGAAGGCCGGGAAGAAGCAGATGATCGTCACGATCGCCAGCACCGTGCCGGTGCCGTAGCCGAACAGGCGCGCCAGGATGGGCACGATGCCCACCACCGGCACCGACGCGAAAACCAGTGCGATGGGCGTGAGCAGCCCCGACAGGATGGAGGATATCCACGTCAGCACGGCCAGCCCGCAGCCCACGGCCATGCCCAGGCACAGGCCCAGCAGTGCCATCGCCAGCGTCTGCGCGGCCGCGCCCAGAAACAGCCCCGGCTGCCGGACGATGCCGGCCGCCACGGCCCAGGGGCTGGGCATCACCACACTGTTGAGCTGGGCCAGCGTCACCCACAACTGCCACAGCAGGATCAGCCCCACGACCACCCACCAGCGGGAGGCGGCGCCCGCCAGCCGGGCCAGCGGCGCGGCAGCCGTGGGTGTGGGCGGCGCCATCAGGAAAATCTCCTGCGCACGGCGTTCTGCACGGCGCCGAGCAGCACGAAAAACAGCAGCGAGGTGACCACCGCCAGCAGCACAGCGGCCCACAGCAGGGGAATCTGAAAGTTCTGCATGGCGTTGATGACGAGCACGCCCAGTCCGCGCGGTGCGCCGAACCATTCGCCCACGATCACGCCGATCAGCGCCGAAGGCGCCGCCAGCCGCATGCCGCTGACGATCTGGGGCAGCGCGCTGGGCAGGTCGATGCGCAGGAAGCGGGTGACTCTGGAGCCGCCCAGTACCTGGATCAGGTCGCGCAGCATGGGCGATGCCGCCGCCAGCCCCGATGTGGCGGCGACGTAGACGACGAAGAAGGTGGTCAGCGCCGCCATCGCGGCGGGCGTGGCGCCGTTGCCCAGGAACAGGAGGAACAGCGGCGCCAGCGCGATCGAGGGAATGGCGTTGACCAGCGCACTGGCCCGGTCCACGCCGGGGCGCAGCGCAGGCAGCAGGTGCGTGGCGGCGGCGAGCAGCAGTCCGCCAGCCACGCCGGCGCAGTAGCCCACTGCCAGCGCGTGCAGCGAACTGGCCAGCGCACGCCAGAACAGGGCGCTGCGGTTCGGGTCGGCGATCAGGCCGAGGACCTGCGACAGCGGCGGCCAGCCCATGCCCAGCAGGCGCAGCGTGCCGATGGCCTCCCAGGCGAGGGCGAACAGGACGGTGCCGGCCACGCCCAGCAGCTTGTCGCGATGGCGAAGATGCGGACCCATGCGCTGTGCTCCCGAATCAACGGTCCGGTTCGAGCGCGGCCGTCAGCTCGTCGCACATCTGGTGGAACAGCGGCGTGCGCATCACGTCCGGATGCCGGGGGCGATCGAAGGGCACGTCCACCACGCGCGCGATGCGGCCTGGCTTGCCCTGCATGACCACGATGCGGTCGGCCAGGAACAGCGCTTCCTCCACGCTGTGCGTCACCAGCAGGGTGGTGATGCGCTGCTCGGACCAGGTGCGCTGCAGCTCGATGTTCATGTGCCGGCGCGTGACGGCGTCGAGGGCGCCGAAGGGTTCGTCCAACAGCAGCACCTCGGGCTTGAGCACCAGCGCGCGCGCGATGGCCACACGCTGGCGCATGCCGCCCGACAGCTGCCGGGGCCGGGCGCGCTCGAAGCCGGCCAGGCCGATCAGCGCGATCAGCTCGGCCACGCGCTCGGCGTCCACCGGCCGGCCGGCCACCTTGAACGGCAGCGCGATGTTGGCCGCCACGTCCAGCCAGGGCAGCAGCGCGTGGTCCTGGAAGGCCACGCCCAGGCGGTGCGCGCGCGACAGCTCGGCCGGGTCGCGTCCGTGCACGCTCACACGGCCGTGGCTGGGCTGCTCCAGCGCCGCCGTCAGGCGCAGCACGGTGCTCTTGCCGCAGCCGCTGGGGCCGAGCAAGGCGACGAATTCGCCATCCGCCACGTCCAGGCGAATGTCGTTCAGCACCTGCAGCGGCTGGCCGTTGTCCAGCACGAAGCTCTTGTCCACGCCGTCCAGGCGAATGGCCGCGCCGTTCACACCGCGGCCTCGAAGCGGCGCATGATCTCCGGCAGACGCGCGGCCAGCCGGGCGCGGATTTCCTCGGCATCCACCCGCTGCAGCTCGCGCTCCTTCATCACCACCTGGCCGTTGACGACGACGGTGCGCACGTCACGCCCCACCACGGTGTTGGCGGCGGTGTAGAGCGCATCGCGGGCGCCGAACTGGTCGAAGTCGCCCGGGTCCACCAGGATCAGGTCGGCCCGCTTGCCGGCCTCCAGGCTGCCGATCTCGGCCTCCATGCCCAGGGCGCGCGCGCCGCCGCGGGTGACGATGCGCAGCAGATCCTCGCCGCCCATCGGCTGGCGGCTGTGGTACGGGTGCCCTTCGCTGGCCTGCAGCCCCACGCGCGCGCCGTGGGCGATGCGGAACAGGTCGATGGTGCCGCCCGAGGCGCCGTCCGAGCCCATGCCGATGGCGATGCCGCGACGCCACATCTCCTGCAGGCGCGGCCGCCCGATGCCGAAGTTGCCCAGCGCGCAGTGGCAGGCCGTGACGCGGTAGCGCGCATACAGATCGACCTCGCCGGGCGACAGGATCACCGAGTGCGCGCAGTGCAGATGGTGGCTGAGCACGCCCAGGTCTTCCAGGTACTCGGTGGGCCGCTTGCCGAAGCGCTCCAGCGCGTAGTCCACCTCGTAGGTGCCTTCGCCCAGGTGGGTGTGGATCTTGGCGTCCAGTTCGCGCGCCGCGTGGCCGATGGCCTCGATCAGCGGCGGGCTGCACACGATGATCTGGCGCAGCGACAGCGTGGCGCGCACACGGTCCTGCGCGCTCCAGCGCCGCACCAGCGCCACGTTGCGCTCCAGCGCCTGTTCGGTGCTCAGCATCATCGAGCCCGGCACCGAGGCGCCGGCGAAGTCGGTGTTCTGGTCGGCGGTGGACAGGGCCACGAAGCCGCGCACGCCCACGTCCAGCGCGGCGCGCGCCATCTCGTCGGGGTGCGGACCGCCGGCCTCGGCGAAGCAGGTGGTGCCCACCATCAGCATGTTGGCGTAGGCCACCAGGCCGCTGAGGTGCACGTCCTCCGGCGTGAGCAGGCCCTCGAAGGGCAGGAAGTAGTTCTTCCACGGCGGGTTGCGCAGCGCGCGCGTACGGCCCATCTGCACCAGCTTGCCGCGCAGCAGCTGCTGGCCGGTGTGGAAGTGCGCGTCGATCATGCCGGGCAGCGCGATGCGGCCGGTGCCGTCGATGACCGATGCGGCGGCGATGCCCAGCGCATCCCAGTCGGCGCGCGCGCCGACCCAGGTGATGCGCGCCCCTTGCACGGCGACCACGCCATCGTCGATGACCGTGCCCACGTCGTCCATCGTCACCACGCTGGCGCCGCGCATCAGCAGATCGACTGGGCCGGCGATGGCAGGGCCAGTGGCTTGCGTCGGGCCGCTCATCGCTTGGCCGGCCGGCTGGCCTCGGCCACGACCGAGAAATCGACCAGATTGTCAATGTCGGGCAGGCTGGTGCGGCCGGTGGCGCGCGCGGCCGCGTACAGCGGACCGGCGATGGTGTCGTGGTCCAGCGCCAGGCGCGGCATGCCTGGCTTGTCGTTGCGGGCCAGCGGAATCTGCAGCTCGTTCTGCCGGATCTGCTGCTGCAGGTCCATGCCCAGGTCGGCGCCGTATTTCTGCACCGCCAGCTTGGCAGCGTAGGCCGGATCCTTCTCGTTCTGCTCCCAGCCCTGGCTGATGCTGCGCACGTAGGCGACGACGGCATCGCGGTGCCTGTCCAGGTAGTCGCGCATGGTGACCAGCACCGCGCCCAGGGAGCGGAAGCCCATCTCGTCAAAGGTGGTGAAGAAGAAATCCTTGCCCCACCTCATGCCCATCTTCTCCAGCACGATGGGCTGGTTGGTGCTGAAGGCGGTGTAGCCGTCGCCGTCGCCCGCCAGCAGCGGCTCGGGCGAGAAGCCGGCCGGCACCGCCGTCCAGTTGGCCGGCAAGCCGGCCAGCTTGAGCGTCGCCTCGATCGCCGTGCGCTCGTTCGGGCCCTGCACCAGCAGCCTGGCGCCCACCAGGTCGGCCGCCTTGCGGATCGGCTTCCTGGACAGCGAGAGCACGCCCATCGGATTCTTGGGAAACACGGCACCGACGATCACGATGGGGTTGCCCTTGGCCACCGCGTCGAGGATGGGAAACCACGAGCTGTAGCCGATGGCCACTTTGCCGGCCGCCAGCACCACCGGCGCCGGCAGGGCGTTGGGGCCGCCGGGGAGAATCTCCGTCTCCAGCCCATTGGCCTTGAACAGGCCCCGCTCCTGGGCAATCCACTCGCCGGCGTATTGCACGTTGGCCACCCAGCCCAGTTGCACGCGCAGGCGCTGCAGCGGCTGCGCGAGGGCGGCCCGCCCCGGCAGCGCCGCTGCGGGGGCGAGCGCCAGAGCCTGCAGCAGCCGGCGGCGCCGCGCGAACGAGGAGGGACACGGAAGGGGGTCGAGGGGAAATGTCATGGCTGCACCCGGAAATCATTGGATTCTTGACGGCCCCACTACACTAAAACAAGCATCAATATCAGAGCGCAGTGAACACTACAAGGCAACAGTCCGGTCGCCGGCCCATGCTGCGCACAGCGCTGCGCTTCGTCGAGCAGGTGGCGCGCGCCGGCTCCATGCGCAAGGCGGCCGAGAACCTGCATGTCGCCTCCTCGGCCGTCAACCGGCAGGTGCTGGCTCTGGAAGCGGAGTTGGGCGTGCAGTTGTTCGAGCGGCTGCCGCGCGGCATGCGACCCACGGCGGCGGGTGAGATCGTGCTGTCCTACGTGCGCCGCTGGGAAGGCGAGGCGCAGAAACTGCATCACCAGTTGGACGAGTTGCAGTACGGCGCCGGTGGCACGGTGCGCCTGGCGGCCACCGAAGCGATGGTCGACCTGCTGCTGCCGCCGGTGTTCGCGCGCATCCGCCAGCGACTGCCCCGGATCGCCTTCGACCTGGAGACCGGTGACTCGCACTGGGTGCTGGGCCAGGTCCAGACCCGGGAGGCCGACGTGGGCATCGCCTTCAACCCGCCGCCGACGCGGGGCGTGCGCGTGGTCGGTAACCTGCGCTACCGCATCCACGTGATCATGACGCCCGAGCATCCGCTGGCCGGTGCGAGCCGCCTGACCCTGAACGACTGCGCGCCCTATCCGGTCATCTTCCCCTCGGACCGCTGGCTCGCCGGGTCGGTGCTGGGCGACGCCTTCGCGACCCGCGCGGACAGCATGAACGTGGTGGTGCGTACCACGCATTCCAGCGCCATCCGCACCCTGGCGCGCACCGGGCTGGGACTGGCCTTCCTCTCGCCCATGGAGGTCGCCTGGGACGTCGAGCGCAACCTGCTCAAGTGCATTCCGCTTGCCGAGCCGTCCATTCCCGTCGGACGGCTGAAGCTGATCGTGCCCTCGCACGGCCACGCCTCAACCTATGCCGCGTTCGCGGCAGAATGCCTGCGGCAGGACATCTTCGACTGCGACGACGAGCCCTGACGCAGGCGGGATCAGGCTCCCGCCTCGGCCTTGGCCGCCGTGAGCCGCCGATACTTCTCGAACAGCGTCTCGCGCGATTCCGCGTGGGCCGGGTTGACCGGAATGCACGCGACCGGGCAGATCTGCACGCACTGCGGCTCGTCGAAGTGCCCCACGCATTCGGTGCACTTGCGCGGGTCGATCTCGTAGATCGCCTCGCCCATCGAGATGGCACCGTTGGGGCACTCCGGCTCGCAGACGTCGCAGTTGATGCACTCGTCGGTGATCATGAGGGCCATGCGCCGATTATCGGGCGCCGGGCATGGTCGTTGCGTCGATCGGGTTATGCTGCGCCCCGCCCCATGAGCCTGTTTCTTCTCAAGCGCCTCGCGACCCTGGTCGGTACGCTGGTCGGCGCCTCCATCATCGTCTTCCTGGTCCTGGAGATCCTGCCCGGCAACGCCGCGCAGATCCTCATGGGCCCCGACGCCGACCCCTCGGCGGTGGCCGCGCTCGCCGCCAAGCTGGGCCTGGACCAGCCGGCCTGGTCGCGCTACTGGCACTGGATCGGCAGCCTGCTGACCGGCCGGCTGGGCGACAGCTACAGCTACGGCTCGCCGGTGCTCGACCTGATCCTCGAACGGCTGGCGCTCACGGTGCCGCTGGCGGTGCTGGCAATGCTGTTCACCACGGTGATCGCGCTGGCGGTGGGCGTGACGGCCGCCTCGCGCCACAACCAGCTCGGCGACGTGGGCCTGATGGGGCTGGCGCAGGTGGGCATCGCGATCCCGAACTTCTGGTTCGCCATCCTGCTGATCCTGCTGTTCTCGGTGAAGCTGCAGTGGTTCTCGGCCGGCGGCTTCGACGGCTGGGGCCAGACCTGGGAGGAGCGGCTGGCCGCCTTCAAGTCGCTGCTGCTGCCGGCCCTGTCGCTGGCGGTGGTCCAGGCCGCCATCCTGGCGCGCATCACCCGCTCGGCGGTGCTGGAGGTGATGCGCGAGGACTTCGTGCGCACCGCCCGCGCCAAGGGCGTGAGCCAGCGCGCCGTGCTGTGGCTGCACGTGCTGCGCAACGCGCTGATCCCCGTCGTCACCGTGATGGGCATGCAGTTCTCCGAACTGCTGGCCGGCACCATCGTGGTGGAGAACGTGTTCTACCTGCCGGGCCTGGGCCGGCTGATCTTCCAGGCCATCAGCAACCGCGACCTGATCGTAGTGCGCAACTGCGTGATGCTGCTGGCCGCCTTCGTGGTGATCGTGAATTTCGTGGTCGACGTGCTCTACGCCGTGATCGATCCGCGCATCAAGGCTTCCGACATATGAGCGCCGTCGTCGCCCCTTCCGGCGCCGCGCCGAAGCCGCCCGGCTTCTGGCAGCGCGCGCTGCGGCACCGCAGCTTCACCATCGGCGCCGTGCTGACGCTGCTGCTGGTGCTGGCCGCCCTGCTCTCCTTCGTGTGGACGCCCTGGCCGTACAACGACATGGACATGGGCAACAAGCTGGCCGGGCCCTCGGCCAGGCACTGGCTGGGCACCGACGCCTTCGGCCGCGACGTGGCCTCGCTGCTGCTGGTGGGGGCGCGCGCCTCCATCACGGTGGGTGTGATCGCGGTGGGCATCGGGCTGGTGGCCGGCACGGGGCTGGGCCTGCTGGCGGCGGCGCGGCGCGGCTGGGTGGAGGAGGCCATCATGCGGCTGACGGACTTCAGCCTCGCCTTCCCGGCGATCCTCTCGGCCATCATGCTCACGGCTGTGTTCGGCGCCGGCATGGTCAACGCCATCATCGCCATCGGCATCTACAACATCCCGACCTTCGCGCGCATCACGCGCGCCTCGGCCAACGCCATCTGGTCGCGCGAGTACATCGCCGCCGCGCGGGCCTGCGGCAAGGGCGCCTTCCCGATCACGCTGCAGCACGTGCTGCCCAACATCGCGGCGGTGCTGATCGTGCAGGGCACCATCCGCTTCGCCATCGCCATCCTGGCCGAGGCCGCGCTGTCCTACCTCGGCCTGGGCACGCAGCCGCCGCAGCCCTCGTGGGGACGCATGCTCAGCGAGGCGCAGACGCTGATGTTCCAGCAGCCGCTGCTGGCCGTGTGGCCCGGCCTGGCGATCGCGCTGGCGGTGCTGGGACTGAACCTGCTGGGCGACGGGCTGCGCGACCTGCTCGACCCCCGTTTGGCGAGGGCGCGATAGATGGCGTTGCTCGAAGTCGACGATCTGCGCATCGGCCTGCAAACGCCGCGCGGCCCGGCCGAGGCAGTGCGCGGCATCTCCTTCTCGCTCGAACGCGGCCAGACGCTGGGCATCGTCGGCGAATCGGGCTGCGGCAAGTCGATCACCGTGATGTCGCTGATGGGGCTGCTGCCCGGCAGCGCGAAGGTGCGGGGCAGCATCCGCTTCGACGGGCAGGAACTGGTCGGCCTGCCGGAGAAGGCCATGTGCGGCCTGCGCGGCAACCGCATCGGCATGATCTTCCAGGAGCCGATGACGGCGCTGAACCCGCTGCACACCATCGCGCGCCAGGTGGGCGAGCCGCTGCGCATCCACCGCGGCCTCTCCAGGGCCGAGGCGCGCCAGGAGGCGCTGGCGCTGCTGGAGCGCGTGGGCATCCCCGACGCCGCCTCGCGGCTGGACGCCTACCCGCACCAGTTCTCCGGCGGCCAGCGCCAGCGCATCGGCATCGCCATGGCGCTGGCCTGCGGGCCCGACCTGCTGATCGCCGACGAGCCGACCACCGCGCTGGACGTGACGATCCAGAAGCAGATCCTCGATTTGATCCAGTCCCTGGTGGCCGAGCGCGGCATGGCGCTCATCCTGATCTCGCACGACCTGGGCGTGATCGCCGGCAGCGTGCGCCGCATGCTGGTGATGTACGGCGGCAGCGTCGTCGAAAGCGGCCCGACGGACGCCGTGTTCGCCGAGCGCGCCCACCCCTACACCCGCGGCCTGTTCGCCGCCCGCCCCGCGCTGGACGCGCCGCGCGGCCTGCGGCTGGCCACCATCCCCGGCAGCGTGCCCGAACTGGTGGACCTGCCGCCCGGCTGCCCCTTCGCCGGCCGCTGCCGCTACACGGCCGACGCCTGCCTCGGCACCCGGCCGGCGCCGGTGATGCTGCCGCAGGACCATGCGGTGCGCTGCCTGCGGCTGGATGAGATGGCCGCCGAGAGCGAGGTGGCGGCATGACGCCCCCCCTGCTGGAAGTCACCGACCTGGTGCGCCACTACGCGCTGCCGCGCGAGAAGCTGTTCGCGCCGGCGCCGGTGGTGCAGGCCGTCAACGGCGTGAGCTTCACGGTGGAGGCCGGCCGCAGCGTCGGCATCGTGGGCGAGTCGGGTTCGGGCAAGTCCACCATCGCACGCATGGTGATGGCGCTGGACACGCCCACCAGCGGCAGCGTCCGGCTGCTCGGGCGCGACCTGCACCGGCTGCCGAAGGCCGGGCTGCGCACGGCGCGGCGCGACTTCCAGATGGTCTTTCAGGACCCCTACGGCTCGCTCGATCCGCGCCGCACGGTGGAGCGCATCGTGGCCGAGCCGCTGGAGGCGCTGGCCGATGCATCCCGCGCCGAGCAGCGCGAGCGCGCCGCCGAGTCGCTGGTGGCGGTGGGCCTGCGCGCCACCGACCTGGGCAAGTACCCGCACGAGTTCTCCGGCGGCCAGCGCCAGCGCATCGCCATCGCCCGCGCCCTGATCACCCGGCCGCGCCTCATCGTGGCCGACGAGCCGGTGAGCGCGCTCGACGTATCCGTGCAGGCCCAGGTGCTCAACCTGATGCAGGACTTGCAGCAGCAGTACGGCATCAGCTACCTGCTGATCAGCCACGACCTGGCGGTGGTGAACCACCTGTGCGACGAAGTCTGCGTGGTGCTCAAGGGCCGGATCGTCGAGCGCGGCGCGCCACAGCGTCTGTTCGCGCAGGCCGAGCACCCCTACACCCGGGCGCTGCTGTCGGCCGTGCCGCGCGCCCAGCCGCCCGCGCAGCGCAGCGCCCTCGCCGCCGACGCGCTATAACGCACGCTTTTCCAATTGTTTCCGTTGCAGGAGCCTTCGACCATGCTGAACCGACGCCACGTCATCGCCTCCACCGGCCTGGCGGCCGCGCTGCCCACCCTGCCCCAGTGGGCCCTGGCCCAGAACCACGGCAAGACGAGCCTGGTGCTGGCCATGCAGCTCGAACCGCCAGGCCTGGACCCGACGGCCAACGCCGCCGCGGCCATCGGCGAAGTCGTGCTCTACAACGTGCTGGAGACGCTCACCAAGATCAACGCCGACGGCAGCGTCTCGCCGCTGCTGGCCGAAAGCTGGGAGGTCTCGCCCGACCTGAAGACCTACACCTTCAGGCTGCGCAAGGGCATCAGCTTCCAGAACGGCGAGCCCTTCAACGCCCAGGCCGTCAAGTTCAGCTTCGAGCGCGCCGGCGGCGACAAGAGCACCAACAAGGACAAGCGCACCTTCGCCGCCCTGACGGTGCAGGCGGTGGACGAGCACACGGTCGTCCTGCTCAACAAGGAGATCGACCCCGACCTGCCCTTCCTGCTGGGCCAGCCCACGGCGGTGATCGTCGAGCCCAGGAGCGCGGCCACCAACGCCACGCAGCCGGTGGGCACCGGCCCCTTCAAGCTCGACAGCTTCGCCAAGGGTTCCTCGCTCACGCTCAGCCGCTGGCCCGGCTACAAGGGCGTGCAGAAGCCCACCCTGCAGAAGGTGACTTTCCGCTTCATCTCCGACCCGGCCGCCGCCGCCGCCGCGCTGCTGGCCGGCGACGTGGACGCCTTCCCCCGCGCGCAGACGCGCATCGTGCCGCAGTTCAAGGCCAACCCACAGTTCCAGGTGCTGCTGGGCGGCTCGCGGGCCAAGACCATCCTCTCGATCAACGAGCGCCACAAGCCGCTGGACGACGTGCGGGTGCGCCGCGCCATCCTGGCCGCCATCGACCGCAAGGCGGTGATCGAGGGCGCGGCCGACGGCTTCGGCGTGCCCATCGGCAGCCACTACGTGCCCGGCGCGCCCGGCTACGTGGACACCACCGGCGTCAACCCCTACGACCCGGACAAGGCCAGGAAGCTGCTGGCCGAGGCCGGCGTCAAGCTGCCGCTGGAGCTGACCCTGACGCTGCCGCCGCCGGCCTATGCGCGCCAGGGCGGCGAGGTGATCGCGGCGCAACTGGCCAAGGTCGGCATCACCGCGAAGATCCAGAACGTCGAGTGGGCGCAGTGGCTCAGCGGCACCTACGGCGGCGGCTTCAACTACGACCTGACGGTCATCGCCCACGTGGAGCCCTTCGACATGGTCCACTACACCGAGCCCGGCTACTACTGGGGCTACGACAGCAAGGCATTCCGGGCGCTGTTCGACAAGCTCAAGAGCACCGGCAACGAAGCCGAGCGCAACAAACTGCTGGGCGACGCGCAGAAGCTGCTGGCGCAGGACGCGGCCAACGGCTTCCTGTACCAGCCGCAGTTCCCTACCGTCGCCAGGAAGAACCTGCGCGGGCTGTGGAAGGACATGCCGATCTCCTGCAACGACCTCTCGGCCCTGTCCTGGGCATGAGCCGGGACTCCACCCGCCCGCTCCACCACTGGAGCGCCGTCGAACTCTCCCGCGCCTACCGTGCAGGCGCGCTCTCGCCCGTCGAGGCCGCGCAGGCCGTGATCGAGCGCATCGAGCGCTGGGAGCCGCAATTGCAGGCCACCTACCTCTACCGCCCCGAGGCGGCGCTGGAACAGGCCCGCGCCAGCGAGGCGCGCTGGCGGCGCGGCGAGCCGCTCGGCCCGCTGGACGGCGTGCCCGGCACGCTCAAAGAGAACATCGCCACCGCCGGCGACCCGATGCCCGCCGGCACCGCCGCCGTGGAGCCGCGCCCCGCCGCGCA
>JASGDG010000171.1:0-6597 GCA_047607325.1 Xenophilus sp.
AACCTGCCCGCCTACGTGATCTTCCACGACGCCACCCTCGCCGCCATCGCCCAGCGCGCGCCGGCCTCGCTGGAGGAACTGCAGGGCATCAGCGGCATCGGGGCGAGCAAGCTGGAGAAGTACGGGGCGCAGGTGCTGGCCGTGTGCGCCGCCGGCTCGTAGCGAACTGGCGCTGCCGGGCTGCGGCGTCGCCATGCCGCGCGACCCGGCCTCAGGGGCGGCCTCGATAAAGGCGGCATCTCGGCCCTCCGCCGGCTCGGCCTCAGCCTGGCCCAGGTGGCGCGGGTTCTCGCCGGCCACTCCAGCCAGGGTCGAGTAGGCCCTCGCCTGGCTCGTCGGCGATGGCGCCACGGCTTCCGCGGCGCTGGCCGGCCTGGAGGCCCCGGGCCTGCGCGTCGACATGGTCGAGGACAGCCCCTGGCTTCGCTCTCCAGGTGTCTCCGCGCGGCGGCGGACGGCTACTGCACGAACCCCATCCCCCGCGCCTCGCGCACCTCGGGCTTGATGCGGTGCTCCGATTCGAGCTGCTCGATGAACTCGTCGGCCGAGAAGTCGGCCGCCAGGATGTCGGACTGGCGCTTCACCGCCGCGAAGTCGCCGGGCGCGAGCTGCTCCAGCCGCGCCAGCCGCGTGCGCAGCGCCGGCGTCAGCGCCGCCGCGTCGCCGCCCAGCGCCTCGGTGACGAACATGCGCTCGCGCTGCTCGGCGGTGAGCGGCATGAACCGGATCTTGAAGGTGAAGCGGCGCAGCGCGGCCTGGTCGAGCCGGTCCATCAGGTTGGTGGTGCAGACGAACACGCCGCGGTAGCGCTCCATGCCCTGCAGCATCTCGTTGACTTCGGTCACCTCGTAGGTGCGCTGCGCGCCGCGCCGGTCCTGCAGGAAGGAGTCGGCCTCGTCCAGCAGCAGCACGGCCTGCTCGGCCTCGGCCTCGCGGAACATCGCGGCCATGGCCTGCTCGGTCTCGCCGACATACTTGCTCATCAGGTCGCTGGCCTGCTTGATGATGAGCGGGCGGCCGATGGCGTGCGCGATGTGCTCGGCCAGCGCCGTCTTGCCGGTGCCGGGCGCGCCGTAGAAGCACAGCGTGCCGTGGCCGCGCGCCTTCAGCGCCTCGACGATGCGCGGGATCGGGAAGCGCGTCTCGACGTGCAGCATGTCCAGGTCCCAGGTCGTGACCTGCAGCCGCTCGCCGCGCGTGCGGCCGGCGGTGTTGCCCAGCGCCAGGTCGGCGTTGCGCAGCTGGCGCTCGATCAGCGACTCGGCCGAGGCGCCCTCGCCGCCCGCCAGCCCGGCGAAGCGCACCGCGGTGCGGATCTGCGCCGGCGTCAGGCCCTTGCGCCCGGCCAGCTGCGCGGCGAAGGCCTCCGTCACCGGCACGCCCTCCAGCGCCTTGCGCACGATCTGCTCGCGCGCGCCGGGCGGCGGCGACTTCAGCTCCAGGTGGTAGGCGAAGCGCCGGCGGAAGGCCGGGTCGATCTGCTCGATGCGGTTGGTCACCCACAGCGTGGGCACCGGGTTGGATTCGAGGATCTGGTTGACCCAGGCCTTGCCGCTCACGCTGCCGCTGGGGGGCGCCGGCACCTGCTCGGCGCGCGCCATGAACTGCGCCGCCTCGGTGCTGATCGGCGGGAACACGTCCTCCACCTCGTCGAACAGCAGCGCCGCCTGCGCGCTGCCCTTGAGGAAGACCTGCGCGATCTGCAGCGAGCGGTAGCGGTCGCGGCCGCTGAGCGAGTTGCCGTCGCGGTCGGCGTACTCCACCTCGTACAGCTCCAGGCCGGCGGCCTGCGCCGCCACCTTGGCCAGCTCGGTCTTGCCGGTGCCGGGCGGGCCGTAGAGCAGCACGTTCACGCCCGGCTCCTTGCGCGCCACCGCGGCGCGCAGCAGCGTCACCAGCATCTGCGCGTCGTCGGCGACGAAGGCGAAGTCCTGCTCGGTCAGCGCGCTCTTGCTCGACGGCCGCGTGAACACCGCCATCAGCTCGCTCTCGTCGCGGTACTCGCGCATCAGCACCGGCGGCAGCTTCTCGCTGACCTTCATCAGGTCGGCCAGGTCGGTGATGTTGTGCTCGGAGATCAGGTTCTCGACCAGCCCGATGCGCTCCAGCCGCGAGCCGGCGCGCAGCGCCTCGCCCACCTCGCTGGCGCTCACGCCCGCCACCTCGGCGATGGCGGCATAGGCCTCGGGCGCGTTGTTGACCTTGAACTCCACCAGCAGCGAGCGCAGGTCGCGCTGGTAGCGCGCCAGCGTGCCGTACAGCAGCAGCGCGCGCTCGGCCTTGTTGAGCTGCAGCAGGCCGGCCAGCGCGTCGATGTTCTTCTCGACCAGCGTGCTCTGCTGGCGCAGCATCTGCGTCAGCCAGTCGCGCGTGACCGAGAGCACCAGCAGCAGGTCCTTGGGCTGGTCCTTCGCGTACTCGTCCAGGTAGAAGAAGATCGTGCCTTCCTCGTAGGGGCCGCGCCAGGCGCCGTGGCGTTCGAGCAGCGTGCGGTTGTCCAGCGACTCGACGCCCTTCCAGACCTCGTTGCCGGCGCAGCGGCGCGCCAGGAACTCGCGCAGCCGCTCCAGCACCGAGCCCGGCCAGACCATGTGGCGCCCGGTGAGCGAGAGCAGGCCGTTCAGGTCGCGCCGCACGTTGAACTTGGGGCCCTGCTTGGCCGCCAGCGTCAGCACGAAGTGCGAGCACATCAGCTCCAGCACGGGCGCCTCGCGCAGGCCGGGCGACGGCAGGGCCTGCCCGCGGGGCAGGGCGCTGAGTCCATCGACAGCGGAACGCTTGGCCATTCGGGAACCCTCCAGGATGCGGCGCGGCGGCGGGAAAAGCCGTGCGCCACCATAACGCAACGCACCGCCTTGTGGAAGATAGGGCCAGAGGAATAACCCTGAGGTGCCGGCCGCCCTGACAATGTCCCGCATGGTGACCATCGACGACGTTGAACGCGCTGCCCTGCGGCTGGAAGGCCAGGTGCTGCGCACGCCCTGCGTGGAGTCACGCACGCTCTCGCAGATCGTCGGCGCGCAGGTGTTCCTGAAGTTCGAGAACCTGCAGTTCACCGCCTCCTTCAAGGAGCGCGGCGCCTGCAACAAGATGGCCCAGCTGTCGGAGGGCGGCGCGGCGCTGAAGGGCGTGATCGCGATGTCGGCCGGCAACCACGCGCAGGGCGTGGCCTACCACGCGCAGCGCCTGGGCATCCCGGCCACCATCGTCATGCCGCGCTTCACGCCGGGCGTGAAGATCGAGCGCACGCGCGGCTTCGGCGCGCGCGTGGTGCTGCACGGCGACTCGCTGGAGGCGGCGCGCGCCCACGCCTACGAACTGGCCGAGCGCGAGGGGCTGGCCTTCGTCCATCCCTACGACGACGACGACATCATCGCCGGCCAGGGCACCGCGGCGCTGGAAATGCTGGACGAGGTGCCGCAGCTGGACGCGCTGGTGGTGTCGGTCGGCGGCGGCGGCCTCATTGCCGGCATGGCGGTGGCGGCGCGCGCGCGCAAGCCGGGCATCGAGATCGTCGGCGTGCAGACGGTGCGCTTCCCGGCCATGGTCAACGCCGTCAAGGGCACGCATTTCGAGGGCGGCACCAGCACCATCGCCGAAGGCATCGCCGTCGGCGCGCCGGGCGAGCGCACGCGCGCGCTGATCGCCCGGCTGGTGGACGACCTGGTGCTGGTCGACGAGGGCGACATCGAGCAGGCGGTGCTGATGCTGCTGGAGATCGAGAAGACGCTGGTGGAAGGCGCCGGCGCGGCCGGGCTGGCGGCGCTGATCCGCCAGCCGGAGCGCTTCCGCGGCCGCAAGGTCGGCCTGGTGCTCTCCGGCGGCAACATCGACCCGCTGCTGCTGGCGGCGATCATCGAGCGCGGCATGGTGCGCGCCGGACGGCTGGCGCGCCTGACCGTCAGCGCGCGCGACGTGCCCGGCTCGCTGGCCCGCATCACGGCCACCGTGGCAGAAGCGGGCGCCAACATCGACGAGGTGCACCACCAGCGCGCCTTCACCCTGCAGGCGGCGCAGAACGTGGACATCGAGCTGGTGCTGCAGACGCGCGGGCGCGAGCACCTGGCGGCGGTGATCGGCGCGTTGCACCATGCGGGATTCCAGGCCGAGGAAAAACGCTGACAGAGGCCGGCACCCCCCGCTTGTAAAATCCGCTCCCGTCAGAGAAGAACCGAGGTCCAAGGAAGATGTCCGACCCCACCCCCGCCGAACCGGGCCACGGCGCGCCTGCCGCGCAGGACGCCGTCGAAGGCATCGTCCCGCTGATGCCCCTCGTGCTGCCCATCGCGGGCGGCGTGCTGATGCTGCTGCTGGCCTCGATCGCCGTCTACATGGCCTGACGAGGGCCTGCGGCGGGGCGGCGGCCCATCGGCCTGGCGCCGATCGTTCTCCGGACTGAAAGACGTTTTCTCCAACGGCGCTCGCTCCCTGTGCGGGAGCGCCGTTCGAAAAGACGACGTATTTTTCATACCAGGAGACTCATCGATGAACGCACCCGTGAAAGGGCTGGCCGTCCAGGCCCCCGCTGGCGTCAAGAACCCCAGGCTGATCGCCTGGGTGGCCGACATGGCGGCCCTGTGCAAGCCCGAGCGCATCGAGTGGTGCGACGGCAGCCAGCAGGAATACGACCGGCTCTGCCAGCAGCTGGTCGATGCCGGCACCTTCCGCCGGCTCGATCCGGCCAAGCGGCCCAACTCCTACCTCGCCTGGTCCGACCCGAGCGACGTCGCGCGCGTCGAGGACCGCACCTTCATCTGCTCCGCCAGGAAGGAAGACGCCGGCCCCACCAACAACTGGATGGCCCCGGACCAGATGCGCGCCACTTTGCAGCCGCTGTTTGACGGCTGCATGAAGGGCCGCACCATGTACGTGGTGCCCTTCAGCATGGGCCCGCTGGGCTCGCCCATCGCCCACGTCGGCGTCGAGCTGTCCGACAGCCCCTACGTCGTGGTCAACATGAAGATCATGACCCGCATGGGCCAGGCCGTGTACGACGTGCTCGGCACCGACGGCGAGTTCGTCCCCTGCGTCCACACCGTCGGCGCGCCGCTGGAAGCCGGCCAGCAGGACGTCGCCTGGCCCTGCAACAAGACCAAGTACATCGTCCACTACCCCGAGACGCGCGAGATCTGGAGCTACGGCTCGGGCTACGGCGGCAACGCGCTCCTGGGCAAGAAGTGCTTCGCGCTGCGCATCGCCTCCAACATGGGCCGTGACGAAGGCTGGCTGGCCGAGCACATGCTGATCCTGGGCGTGACCAAGCCCGACGGCAGGAAGTACCACGTCGCCGCCGCCTTCCCCAGCGCCTGCGGCAAGACCAACTTCTCGATGCTGGTGCCGCCCAAGGGCTTCGAGGGCTGGAAGGTCACCACCATCGGCGACGACATCGCCTGGATCAAGCCGCAGGCCGACGGCTCGCTGCGCGCCATCAACCCCGAGGCGGGCTACTTCGGCGTCGCGCCCGGCACCAACCACAAGACCAACCCCAACTGCATGGCGAGCCTGGACAAGGACGTCATCTTCACCAACGTCGCGCTGACCGACGACGGCGACGTGTGGTGGGAAGGCATGGAGGCCGACGCCCCGGGCAAGGAACTGCCCGCGCACCTGACCGACTGGCAGGGCAAGGACTGGACGCCGCAGATCGCCCGCGAGACCGGCGCCAAGGCCGCCCACCCCAACGCCCGCTTCACCGTGGCCGCCACCAACAACCCGGCGCTCGACGAGGCCTGGGACGACCCCCGGGGCGTGAAGATCGACGCCTTCATCTTCGGCGGCCGCCGCTCCACCACCGTGCCGCTGGTGACCGAGGCGCGCAACTGGGTCGAGGGCGTCTACATGGCCGCCACCATGGGCAGCGAGACCACCGCCGCCGCCGCCGGCGCGCAGGGCGTGGTGCGGCGCGACCCTTTCGCCATGCTGCCTTTCATGGGCTACAACATGAGCGACTATTTCCAGCACTGGCTGACGCTGGGCGGCAAGCTGCAGGCCAGCGGCGCCCAGCTGCCCAAGATCTACACCACCAACTGGTTCCGCAAGGGCGAGGACGGCAAGTTCGTCTGGCCCGGCTACGGCGAGAACATGCGCGTGCTCAAGTGGATGATCGACCGCGTCGAAGGCCAGGGCCAGGGCGCCGACCACGTGTTCGGCGTCAGCCCGCGCTACGAGGACCTGAACTGGACCGGCCTGGACTTCAGCCGCACCCAGTTCGACACGGTCACCAGCATCGACAAGGCCGCCTGGCAGGCCGAGCTGAAGCTGCATGCCGAGCTGTTCGAGCAACTGGCGCACCGCCTGCCCCGGGAGCTGCCCGCAACCAAGGCCGCCATCGAACAGCGCCTGGCGGCCTGAACCCCGCCGCCCCAAAGAAAAAGCCCCGCCGAGGGCGCAATGCCAGTCAGTTAACAGCTGACTGGCATTTTTTCGTTGGGAACTTGTGCGCTCTGTTTTTGACCTCGCGCGGGTAGGTTCGCTCAGGTCGCCGTGGCGGTAGGACGAAGTAGTGGGCCTGCTGCAGCAACTGATCCAGCCGTTGGGGCAGCGTGCCCGGTGTGGCGAGGCTGGCCGAGTGGAGCAGACCGACGATGGCATGCTGGG
>JASGDG010000172.1:0-7820 GCA_047607325.1 Xenophilus sp.
GACTACGGGCCGATGCCGCGCATGCTGCCACCCGCGCATGGGCCGCGTTCCGATGACGAGCCCCGCCAGTTCGTCGATCGCCTGCTGCGGCTGGCCAGCCGCATGAGTCCCAGGCAACTGGCCACCTCCAGGCGCACGCCCAAGGCCGCCCAGGCCAAGGGCTACGTGGAGGGCTCCCTCGCTCGCTCTCATGTGGCCACCGCGCGTGTGCTCAAGCAGGCTGCGGGGAAAAGACCTTGAAAGGGATGGCCCTCAGAGCCTCTCGGTCTCCCCGCTCCTGGGCTGCCATTTCATCAGACGCCGTTCGATCAGGCCCACGGCGCCATCCAGCACCAGCGCGAAAACGGTCAGCACCACGATGCCGGCGAACATGGTATTGACGTCGAAAGTGCCCTCGGCCTGCAGGATCAGGTAGCCGACGCCGCGCGCCGAACCCAGGTACTCGCCCACCACCGCCCCGACGAAGGCCAGCCCCACCGAGGTGTGCAGGCTGGAGAAGACCCAGCTCGTCGCGCTGGGCAGGTACACCGTGCGCAGCAGCTGGCGCTGGTTGGCGCCCAGCATCCGCGCGTTGGCCAGCACCACGGGGCTCACCTCGCGCACGCCCTGGTAGACGTTGAAGAACACGATGAAGAACACCAGCGTCACCGCCAGCGCCACCTTGCTCCACAGCCCCAGGCCGAACCACAGCGCAAAGATCGGCGCCAGGATCACCCGCGGCATCGAGTTGGCCGCCTTGATGTAGGGGTCGAGGATCAGGCCGGCGGTGGGCGCCAGCGCCAGCCACAGGCCGCAGCCCAGGCCCAGCACCGTGCCGATGGCGAAGGCAAGCACCGTCTCCAGCAGCGTCACGCCCAGGTGCTGGTAGATGTCGGCATGGCCGGGCAGGCCTTCCGGGAAGAGCGCGTTGGCCGGCACGCCGAAAGGCAGGAACCAGCTCCAGATGCGGCCCGCCACCTGGACCGGTTCGGCCAGGAAAAACGCCGCCTTCTCGTCGCGCGAGGCGGCATGCCATGCCACCAGCAGCACGACCAGCAGCAGCAGTTGCCACCAGCGCGCATTGCGTTCGTTCAGCCTGGGTCTCATCGTCATGCGGCCTTCTGCAACTGCTGCGCGTAGCCCTTGAGCACCTCGTCGCGCAGCACGCCCCAGATCTGCGAGTGCAGCTCGACGAAGCGCGGATGCATGCGCACCTCCGCCACGTCGCGCGGCCTGGGCAGGTCGATGCGGAACTCGCCGATCGGGTGCGTGGCCGGCCCGGCCGACAACACCACCACCCAGTCGCTCATGGCGATGGCCTCGTCCAGATCATGGGTGATGAACAGCACCGCTTTGCGTCCCTGGCCCCCGGGCACTGCGTGCCTACCCCCCGAGGGGGTGCGCTCCGGGCTCGGGGCGGCCCGGCGCCCTCCGCCGGCCGCCCACAGGTCGAGCACCTCGTTCTCCATCAGCTGGCGCGTCTGCACGTCCAGCGCGCTGAAGGGTTCGTCCATGAGGATGATGTCCGGGTCAAACGCCAGCGTCTGCGCCAGCGCCGTGCGCTTGCGCATGCCGCCGGAGAGCTGGTGCGGATAGCGGTCCTCGAAACCGGCCAGGCCCACGCGCGCCAGCCACTGCGCGGCCTGCGCGCGCGCCTCGGACTGCGCCATGCCGCGGTACTGCAGGCCGGCCATCACGTTGGCCAGCGCGCTGCGCCAGGGCATCAGCGCCTCGGCCTGGAACATGTAGCCGGCCCGCGCGTTGATACCGGCCAGCGGCTGGCCGAACACGCGCACGCTGCCGGCGGAAGGCTCCAGCAGCCCCGCCGCCACATTCAGCAGCGTGGACTTGCCGCAGCCCGTGGGTCCGACGACGGAGACGAACTCGCCGGCCGCCACGCGCAGCGTGGTGTCGGCCACGGCGGTATAGCGCTGACGCGCATCGCCGCGTGCGCGGAAGGTGCAGGTGATGTCGATCAGTTCAAGCGCGTGCCCGCTCATTCTCTACGCCTTGAAGCGCTCCTTGGCGCGGCGGGCGAAGTCGTTGGTGTAGATCTTGTCGATGTCGATGCGCTCGGCCTTGACGCTGGCGTCGAAGCTGGCGATGGCCGCCAGCGCGGTCTTCGGCCCCGCCTCGGGCACGATGCCGTCGGGCGAGATGGACTCGCGCACCTTGTCGAACGAGGCCAGGTACAGCGCGCGGTCGCCCAGCAGGTAGGCTTCGGGCACGGTCTTGATGATGTCGCTCGGGCCGGCCGTCTGCAGCCACTTGAGTCCGTGCACGATGGCATTGGCCAGCGCCTGGCAGGTGTTGGGGTGCTTGCTCACGAACTCCGCCGGCGCGTACAGGCAGGCCGCGGGCATCGGCCCGCCGAAAACCTCCTGCGTGCCCTTGAGCGTGCGCGTGTCGCTGATGATCCTCACGTCTCCCTTCTGCTCCAGCATGGTCATCACCGGGTCGGTGTTGCTGATGGCGTCGATCTGTCCCGAGCGCAGCGCCGTCAGCGCGCCGGCGGCCACGCCCACGCCCACGTAGCTCACGTCGACCGCTTTCAGGCCGCCACGCGACAGCACCAGGTTGGCCACCATGTTGGTAGACGAGCCGGGGGCCGATACGCCGATCTTCTTGCCGCGCAGGTCGGCGATGGCCTGGTAGGCCGGCATGCTCCTGGTCGACACGCCCACCGCGATCTGCGGCGCGCGGCCCTGCAGCACGAAGGACTGGAAGAGCTGGTTCCTGGCCTGCAGGTTGATGGTGTGCTCGAAGGCGCCCGAGCACACGTCGGCCGAGCCGCCGACCACCGCCTGCAGCGCGCGCGAGCCGCCGGCGAAGTCCGAGATGTCCACGTCCAGGCCCTCGGCCTTGAAATAGCCGAGCTGCTCGGTGATGGTCAGCGGCAGGTAATAGAAGGCCGCCTTGCCGCCGACGGCGATGGATATCTTCGTCTTCTCCAGCCTGGCCTGTGCCCGCAGCGCGGGCGCAGCGACGAGCGCGGCCGATGCGGTGGCCATCGAGGTGAAGGAGCGGCGTGTGAGCATGGGTGTGCGGACGGCATGTGTCGTTGGCCTCCTGCGAGCTTAGGCAGCACCCTGTGCCATGGCATATCGGGACCATCCCCAGACCGGGTTTCCACGGTAAGCCAAAGCGCTCAACGCCCGACGAAGAAGATCGCGATGCTGGCCAGCAGGCCCAGCGCCCAGACCAGGCTGCGCAGCGTGCCCCTGCCGTACAGGTACAGAGCGATGTAGCCTCCCCGCAGCAGCACATAGGCCAGCGCCAGCGCATCGAGGCGCGCCTGCGCGGCGCCGAACTGGTGGGCCGCGACGACCGCGCCGATGAACAGCGGCAGGCCCTCGAAGCTGTTGGCCTGCGCCGCGTTGGCGCGGGCGCGCCAGCCGCTCTGGCGGGTGGCCCACTCGCGCGGCGCGACGTTGTCACCGGAGCCGAAGGCGCCCGCCTTGGCGATCCATGCGCACACGTAGGGCAGCGCTGCCGCGACCAGCACGCACCAGTAGGCCAGGGTGAGGTGGCGCACATCCATCATCGGACTCCTGCCCGGACCCTGGGCACACGAAAGAAAGACGGATCGTTCAACGCCGATCCACCAGCGCGTGCGCGATGGTGCCCAGGTCGACGTATTCCAGTTCGCTGCCGGCCGGCACGCCGCGCGCCAGCCGCGTCACCAACAGCCCGCGCGCGCGCAGCGCCTCGCCGATGACATGCGCCGTCGCCTCGCCCTCGGCGGTGAAGTTGGTCGCCAGGATCACCTCGCGCACCACGCCGTCGGTGGCGCGCTCCATCAGGCGCGCCAGGCCGATGTCGCGCGGGCCGATGCCATCCAGCGGGCTCAGGCGCCCCATCAGCACGAAGTAGTGGCCGCGGAAGGCGCCAGTGCGCTCCAGCGCGGCCTGGTCCGCCGGCGTCTCGACGACGGCGAGCTGCGCGGCATCGCGCCGCGGGTCGCGGCAGACGCTGCAGATCTCGGCCTCGGTGAAGGTATTGCAGCGCTCGCAGTGGCGTACGTTCGCCACCGCCTCGCCCAGCGCGCGGGCCAGCAGCTGCGCGCCTCCGCGATCGTGCTGCAGCAGATGAAAGGCCATGCGCGAAGCCGAGCGCACACCCACCCCGGGCAGGCGTCGCAGGGCATCGACCAGCGCGTCGAGCGAATGCGCGTCGGACATGGACGCTCAGTGCATCAGAAGGGGAAGGCCGCGCGGGAACACGCGCGGAGCCGGCTTTGCCAGGCGGCCGCCGCAGAGTGCGCCCCTCGAAGGGGGTTGCCGGAACGGAACGAAGTCCGCGCAGGCCGGGGGTGGTCCATCAAAACGGCAGCTTCATGCCTGCGGGCAGGCCCGGCATGCCGGCGGCGATCTTGCCCATCTTCTGCTCGCTGGTCTCCTCGGCCTTGCGCACGGCGGCGTTGAAGGCCGCGGCCACCAGGTCTTCCAGCATGTCCTTGTCGTCGGCCAGCAGGCTGGGGTCGATGGTGACGCGCTTGACGTCGTGCTTGCAGGTCATCACCACCTTGACCAGGCCGGCGCCGGCCTCGCCCTCGACCTCGATGGAGGCCAGTTCCTCCTGGGCCTTCTTGAGGTTGTCCTGCATCGCCTGGGCCTGCTTCATCAGGCCGGCCAGTTGTCCTTTGTTGAACATGCTTGGATTCCTTGGGAGTTCTATGGAAATGGAAGGGGCGGCGGGCATTCAGGCCGGCCGCAGCGAGCCGGGCACGATGCGCGCGCCCCATCTCTGCATCAGCTGCTGCACGTCGGGATCGGCCAGGATCGCCTCCTCGGCTGCACGCTGCCGCTGCTCGGCCGCAGCCCGGTTGCGGCGGGCGGGGCTGTCGCTGACGCTGCCGATCTCGATCGCCAGGCGCACCGCATGGCCGGCGGCGGCCAACGCATTTTGCAGCTTCTCGCGGCTGGCGCCCTGATTGAGCGACTCGCGCTCCACGCGCAGCAGCCACTGGTCGACGTCGCGCGCGACCAACTGCGATTGCAGCGCCAGTTCGCGCGCCAGCGCCGTGACGGCCTCGGTGGCGACGAGCTGCATCACCGCGGCATGCCAGAAGTCACCCTCCTCGCTCGGCGCGATGGGCGCCGCGGGCGCTTCACGCAGGACCTCTCGCCGGCCGGGCGGCGGCTGCACGCGCACAGGCACGGGTGACACATCCGATGCCGGCTCCAGGAGGGAAGCGGACGACTCGGCCGAGTGAGGCGGCGTCTCCACGACGGGCAGCCGCTGCCCCGCCGGACGTGTCGCGGGCGCAGCGGATGGCGCGGGCGACGGCATCGGCGCTGCCACCGGCGCAGGCAGCGCCGGCGCCATCACCGGCGGCGGTTCAGGCTGTGCGCTCGCCGCGGGAGCCGGGGCCTGCACCGGCGCCGGACTCGGCAGCGTTTTTTTTTCCGCCGGGCCCTCTCCGGCCGCCGGCTTGAAGGCCAGCAGGCGCAGCAGCACCATGGTCAGCGCCGCATACTCGTCGGGCGCGAGCCCGAGTTCGCCGCGTCCATGCAGACACAGGCTGTAGAGGAGCTGCGTCTCGTCGGCCGGCATCGCCCGGGCCAGCCGCGTCAGCTCTGCGGCCTCCGGATCCTCGGCGGGCTGCTGCGCCGCACGCGAAGGCACGGCCTGCAGCACCGCCATGCCCTGCAGCACCGCCGTCATTTCCTCCAGCGCCGAGGCGGCGGATAGGCCCGCGGTGCGCATCGCCTCCACGGTCTCGACCACCGTCCGCCCGTCGCCCTGCGCCAGCGCCTCGACCAGCCGGTGCACGTGCCCGCGGTCGGCGCTGCCCAGCATCTGGCGCACGCCGGCCTCGGCCAGCGAGCCGTTGCCGTAGGCGATGGCTTGGTCGGTGAGCGAGAGCGCATCGCGCATCGAGCCGCGCGCGGCGCGCGCCAGCAGGCGCAACGCGCCGGGCTCGGCCGGCACCTGCTCCGTGCCGAGCACACGCACGAGGTGCTCATGCACCGTCTCCGGCGCCATCGGCCGCAGGTTGAACTGCAGGCAGCGCGACAGCACCGTGACCGGCACCTTCTGCGGGTCGGTGGTGGCCAGCACGAACTTCAGATACTCCGGCGGCTCCTCCAGCGTCTTGAGCATCGCGTTGAACGCGGTGTTCGTGAGCATGTGCACCTCGTCGATCATGAAGACCTTGAAGCGCCCCTGCACCGGCTTGTAGACCGCCTGCTCCAGCAGGCCCTGCACCTCGTCCACGCCACGGTTGGAGGCCGCGTCCAGCTCGGTGTAGTCGACGAAGCGGCCGGCGTCGATCTCGGTGCAGGCCGGGCACACGCCGCAGGGCGTGGCGGTGATGTCGCCGCTGCCGTCCGGCCCCTGGCAGTTGAGCGACTTGGCCAGGATGCGCGATACCGTGGTCTTGCCCACGCCGCGCGTCCCGGTGAACAGGTAGGCGTGATGCAGGCGCTGCTGCGTCAGCGCGTTGGTCAGCGCCTGCACCACGTGCTCCTGGCCCACCATCTCGCCGAAGTTGCGCGGGCGGTACTTGCGGGCGAGCACGAGGTAGGACATCGCGGCGATTCTAAAAGCCGGCCCGCATGCCGGACTTGCCCGCGTGCGCAGGAAAGCCGTGCCGCCCGCCGGCTAGAATGCAAGCCGACGGGCCTCCCCGCATGGTGAAGCGGCCAACCGGGTCAGGTGGGGAACCAAGCAGCCCTAACTGTGGAGCCAGTGCCGGGGGTAAGGCTCGTCACCCTTCCATTCCCCTCCTCCTCGAACCGCTCCCCGGTGCGGGCAAGCCGCAGGCTATGGCCGCCATAGTCGCGGCCGAAGCTCGGCGCAGCCGCTTTCTGTCACAATCGTTCGGACTTCGCAGCGGCCTTTTCGACGCCGCGCGTCAGCCCCAAGGAACCCGACATGGCCAGCGAACTGATCAAGCACATCTCCGACGCCTCCTTCGAAGCCGACGTCCTCCAGTCCGACACACCAGTGCTGGTGGACTACTGGGCCGAATGGTGCGGGCCTTGCAAGATGATCGCGCCCATCCTGGACGACGTCTCCACCGCCTACGAGGGCAAGCTGCAGATCGCCAAGATGAACGTGGACGAGAACCGCGACATCCCGGCCAAGTTCGGCATCCGCGGCATCCCCACGCTCATGCTGTTCAAGAACGGCCAGCTCACCGCCACCAAGGTCGGCGCGCTGGGCAAGGCCCAACTGATGGCCTTCATCGACCAGCAGCTTGCCGCCTGAGCACACCTCCCACGCTTTCTTTCCGCGGCCGGGCGCGCAATGCCCCGGCCGCTTCTCTTTTTTTCCTGTCATAATCCCTCACCAATCGCCGGCCCCGACCCAGGGGCGCGGTTCGAGTTCCAGGGTTTCCGGGGCATGCATCTCGCTCCGCTGCCAGCCCTCTCCCACTCCCGGCATCCTCCTTCCAAGAATTCCCCGCGCGGGGTCATTCCCATGCATCTGAACGAACTCAAGGCACTGCACGTCTCCGAACTCCTGAAGCAGGCCGAGACGCTCGAAATCGACAACGCCAGCCGCATGCGCAAGCAGGAGCTGATGTTCGCCCTCATCAAGAAGCGCGCGAAGGCCGGCGAACAGGTGTTCGCCGACGGCGTGCTGGAGATCCTGCCCGACGGCTTCGGCTTCCTGCGCAGCCCCGACACCAGCTTCACCGCCAGCACCGACGACATCTACATCAGCCCCAGCCAGGTACGCCGCTTCAACCTGCACACCGGCGACATGATCGAGGGCGAGGTGCGCATCCCCAAGGACGGCGAGCGCTACTTCGCGCTGACCAAGCTCGACAAGGTCAACGACGGCGCGCCCGAGGCGAACAAGCACAAGGTGATGTTCGAGAACCTCACGCC
>JASGDG010000173.1:0-5726 GCA_047607325.1 Xenophilus sp.
CGGCCCGGCGGCGGCCGAGGCCGCCGTGCCTGCCGCGCCGGCGGCCGGCATGCACGATGCGGGCGGACTCGCGGCGCTGCGCGAGCGCGTGGACCGGCTCGAAGCCGAGGCTGCCCGCCTGCGCGGCGTGCTGGCGAAGGTGTGCGGCGAGCTGGGCATCGAGGCCGGCTGAACTCCCGGGACACACAGGGGCCCCATGACCGAACCCGCCGCCCTCCAGCGCATCGGCCAGAAGGCGGCGGCGATGCCGGAGGCGCAGCAGCGGGGCTGAAGCGTTGGCTCAGGCTCGCGGCGCGGCGGCGGGCCAGCCGAAGAAGGCCAGCACCTCGTCGCGTCGCGCCAGCGTGTCGGCGCGGCCCAGCGCCATCAGCTCGCGGGTGAAGCCGCCGTCGAAGAGCAGGTAGCTGGCCAGCGCCGCCGACGGCGCCGCGCTGGCGCCGTCGGGCTGACCGAAGGCGCGCCGCACCACGCTCGGCAGCGCACCCATGTGGCGCGCGGCGATCCGGTCGACGCGCTGCTCCGGGGGCGAGATCACCAGCAGCCGCAGCGGCCGCAGCAGCGTGCGGCGGCGCGCCTCCGGCGGAACGAGCGCCAGCGTCTGGTTGATGCGCTCGGCGCGCTCCACGTCCACCGCCAGCGCGTCCAGGAAGATGCTCGACAGCGCGTGGCCCGCGATCTGCGCCAGGCTGGGCTCGCCGCCGAAGGCATCGGGTCCGCTGCCGTCCGTCGGCTCGCGCATGCGGCCCGAGCCCACCACCAGCAGCCGCTCGGCGCCCAGGTGGATGGCCGCGGCGAGCGGGGCGGACTGGCGCATCGAGCCGTCGCCGAAGTACTCCACGTGGTTGCCGCGCGCGATGGCGGTGGCCGGGAAGACGAAGGGGATGGCCGACGAGGCCAGCAGGTGCGCATGCGTGATCGGTCCCGGCACCGCCTGCCGCTGCGAGCGCACCCAGGGCTGCATCGGCAGGGCCGACTGGTAGAAGGTGACGTGCTCGCCCGAGCTGTAGCTGGAGGCCGTGACCGCCAGCGCGCGCAGGTGGCCGGCGGCCATCAGCGCCGGCAGGCGCTCCAGCGGCACCAGGCGCGCCAGCAGCTCGGCCAGCGGCGTGTTGTCCAGCAGCGAGCGCGGCTGGCGCCGCCGCCAGCGCGCCAGCAGGCGCGCCAGGCCCATCAGCATGTGCCAGCGGCCGGGCGCGTCCAGCAGGGCCAGCGGGTCGGTGCGGTAGACCTGCCCGGGCCGGAACCCGCGCCACACCTTGGCGATGCGGCGCACCGCGTGGCTGAAGTCCGCCGCTCCGCAGGCCAGCGCGGCGGCATTGATGGCGCCGGCCGAGGTGCCGGTGATGATGGGGAAGGGGTTGCCGGCCTGCCGGGCGCCGCGATGCAGTTCGGCCAGCGCCTCCAGCACGCCGGCCTGGTAGGCGGCGCGGGCGCCGCCGCCGGTGAGGAGCAGGCCGGTGAGGGGCGGCGCCGCACTTTGCCGCCAGGAGGGGCTTGTGGAGGAGGTCGGGGAAGGCATGGAAGGGTGCCCGTAGACTACGCGGCCCCGAGGAGTTTCATCAATGGCAGTCACCCCAGAGGTCCTGGCGAACGCGCTCCAGGCCGTCGCGGACCCGAACACCGGCAGGCCCCTGGCCGCCGGCAAGTCCCTGCAGAACATCCGGATCGACGGCCGCGACGTCGCCTTCGACGTCGAGCTTGGCTACCCTGCGAAGGGCCGGCATGCCGCGCTGCGCAAGGCGCTCGTCGATGCCGCCCGCGCCGTGCCCGGCGTGGGCAACGTGTCCGTCAGCTTCAGGCTCAACGTCGTCAGCCATGCCGTGCAGCGCGGCGTGCAGCTGCTGCCGGGCGTGAAGAACATCGTGGCCGTGGCCTCCGGCAAGGGCGGCGTGGGCAAGAGCACCACCGCCGCCAACCTGGCGCTGGCGCTGGCGGCCGAGGGCGCCAGCGTCGGCCTGCTGGACGCCGACGTCTACGGCCCCAGCCAGGCCATGATGATGGGCGCCGGCGGACGCAAGCCCGAGAGCATCGACGGCAAGAGCATGGAGCCGGTCGAGCAGCACGGCCTGCAGCTGATGTCCATCGGCTTCCTGGTCGAGGGCGACCAGGCCATGATCTGGCGCGGCCCGATGGCCACCCAGGCGCTGGAGCAGATGCTGCGCCAGACGAACTGGAAGGAACTGGACTACCTGATCGTCGACATGCCGCCCGGCACCGGCGACATCCAGCTCACGCTGAGCCAGCGCGTGCCGGTGACGGGCGCGGTCATCGTCACCACGCCGCAGGACATCGCGCTGCTGGATGCGCGCAAGGGCATCAAGATGTTCGAGAAGGTCGGCGTGCCCATCCTCGGCATCGTCGAGAACATGGCGGTGCATGTGTGCGCGAACTGCGGCCACGTCGAACACATCTTCGGCGCCGAGGGGGGGAAGAAGATGGCCGCCGAGTACGGCATGCCTTATCTGGGCGCGCTGCCGCTGGCGCTCGCGATCCGCGAGCAGGCCGACGGCGGCCGGCCCACCGTGATCGCCGACCCCGAGGGCGAGATCGCGGCCCTGTACCGCGAGGTGGCGCGCCAGGTGGCGGTGGGCATCGCGCTCAAGGCCAAGGATTTCTCGGCGAAGTTCCCGACCATCACCGTCAGCAGGGACACCTGAGGGCGTGTCCGCGGCCTGACGGGAACGGCCCCGCCGCCGAGCCTGCCCTCCAGGCCGTTTACCATGTCCGGGCCGCGGTCCTGCCGCCCATCGCCAGCCTGGATGACCGGCGGCCAGGCCGCCTTCCTCCTGGAGAAACACACGCCATGAACCAGCTCGAAGCCCTGCGCCAGTGGACCACCGTGGTGGCCGACACCGGCGATTTCCGCCAGTTGGCCCAGTTCAGGCCGCAGGACGCGACCACCAATCCCTCGCTCATCCTCAAGGCCGTGCAGAAGCCCGAATACCGGCCGCTGCTCGACGAGACCGTCGCGAAGCACCAGGGTAAACCGGTGGACGAGGTGATCGACCGCCTGCTGGTGCGCTTCGGCACCGAGATCCTCTCGCTCATCCCCGGCCGCGTCTCGACCGAGGTGGACGCGCGCCTGTCCTTCGACACGGCCGCCACCGTCGAGCGCGCCCAGCGCATCGTGGCGCTGTACCGCGCCGAGGGCGTGGACGTCGAGCAGCGCCTGCTGATCAAGATCGCCTCCACCTGGGAAGGCATCCGCGCCGCCGAGGCGCTGGAGAAGCAGGGCATCCACACCAACCTGACGCTGCTGTTCTCCTTCGCGCAGGCGGTGGCCTGCGGCGCGGCCGGCGTCCAGCTGATCTCGCCCTTCGTCGGCCGCATCTACGACTGGTACAAGAAGTCGGCCGGCGCCCGGTGGGACGAGGCCGCGAGCGCGGGCGCCAGCGACCCCGGCGTGAAGTCGGTGCGCCAGATCTTCGATTACTACAAGAAGCACGGCATCGCCACCGAGGTGATGGGCGCGAGCTTCCGCAACACCGGGCAGATCGCCGCGCTGGCGGGCTGCGACCTGCTGACCATCAGCCCCGAGCTGCTGGCCGAGCTGGCCGGCAGCAGCGCCCCGCTGGTCCATGCGCTCGACGCTTCGGCGGCGCGCGACCTCGACATCCCGAAGGTGCACTACGACGAGGCCGCCTTCCGCTTCGCGCTCAACGAGGACGCGATGGCGACCGAGAAGCTGGCCGAGGGCATCCGCGCCTTCGCCGCCGATGCCGTCAAGCTGGAACGCCTGATGGGGGCCTGAGCCATGGCCCTGGCCGTGACCACGACGTTGCGATGCGACGGCACGCCCGCCTGGGCGGCGCTCCAGGCGCATTTCGACACCGCGGGCCGCGCGCTCGACCTGCGCCAGGCCTTCGCCGCCGACGCGGGCCGCGCGGCGGCCTTCACGCAGGAGGCGCCCTGCGTCCTTGCCGACCTGTCCAAGAACCTGCTGGATGCGCGCACGGAACAGCTGCTGCTGCAACTGGCGCGCGAATGCGGCCTGGAGGCGAAGCGCGACGCGATGTTCGCCGGCCAACCCATCAACGCGACCGAGGGCCGCGCCGTCATGCACTGGCTGCTGCGCTGCCCGCCCGACGCGGCCTCGGCCGCCGCCGTGCCGGCCGAGCTGGCGCAGGTCCACGAGACGCTGGACGCCATGCTCGCCTACGCCGAGCAGGTGCGTGCCGACCACACCATCACCGACGTGGTGAACATCGGCATCGGCGGCTCCGACCTCGGGCCGCAGATGGCCGTGCTGGCGCTGGCCGAGTTCGTCGCGCCGGGCAAGCACTTCCACTTCGTCTCCAACGTCGACGGGCACGAACTCGACGCGGTGCTGGAGGGCCTGGCGCCGGAGCACACGCTGTTCCTCGTCGCCTCCAAGACCTTCACCACCGCCGAGACCATGGCCAACGCGCAGTCGGCCAGGCGCTGGTACGCGCAGTCCGGCGGCAACGACATCGCCGGCCACTTCGCCGCGCTGACCACCAACGTGGAGGCGGCGCGCGCCTTCGGCATCGAGACCACCTTCGGTTTCTGGGACTGGGTGGGCGGGCGCTACTCCATGTGGTCGGCCATCGGCCTGCCGATCGCGCTGGCCATCGGGGCGGAAGGCTTCCGCGCCTTCCTGGCGGGCGCACATGCGATGGATGAGCACTTCCGCACCGCGCCGCTGGCCGCCAACCTGCCGGTGCGCCTGGGCCTGCTGGACGTGTGGTACCGCAACTTCCACCGCTTCACCAGCCGCAGCATCGCGCCCTACCACGCGGCGCTGCGCCGGCTGCCGGCCTACCTGCAGCAGCTGGAGATGGAAAGCAACGGCAAGCAGGTCGACATGGCGGGGCAGGCGCTGCCCTTCGGCACCTCGCCCGTGCTGTGGGGCGAGCCGGGCACCAACGGCCAGCACGCCTACTTCCAGATGCTGCACCAGGGCACCGACGTCGTACCGCTGGAATTCGTCGCCGTGCGCGAGCCGGGCCACACGCTGGAAGGGCACCACGCCAAGCTGCTGGCCAACGCCATCGCGCAGGCCCAGGCGCTGATGATCGGAAAGGAAGACGCTGGCGGCCACCGGAACTTCCCCGGCAACCGGCCCAGCAGCTTCTTCGTGCTGGAGCGGCTCACGCCCGAGGCGCTGGGCGCCTTCATCGCGATGTACGAGCACCGCGTGTTCGTCAGCGGCGCGCTGTGGGGCATCAACAGCTTCGACCAGTGGGGCGTCGAACTGGGCAAGGTGCTGGCCAGGGACATCGAGCCGCGGCTGGCCTCCGGTGACGTGGCGGGGCTGGATGCGTCCACCGCGGCGCTGGTGCGGCGCCTCTCGCCATGAATTCCGCCTCGCCGCATCCTTGTATCAAAGAGGTTGCAGCGACCGGTTGAATCCAAGGCATTGGCGCCGTTGCCACTGCTGGACTTGGGTTCAGATGGCCTTGCGGGGCCTTCACCGGCCGCGCCTCATTCCAACCCGCGCACCCGGCCGACCCCGGGGCGCCGACGCCATGCCCACTGTCACTGTGCGTCCGGCGCGACAGGGACATCAGGCAGCGGGGGCCTTCAGCGGGAGAAATGGAAAAGCCCGGACGTCCTTGGACGTTTCCGGGCCTTCATCTGGTGCCGGAGAGAGGAATCGAACCCCCGACCTTCTCATTACGAATGAGCTGCTCTACCGACTGAGCTACTCCGGCGAAGCCGGCAATTATAGCGGGCGAATCATGCGGCAGAACCGGCGTGGTAGC
>JASGDG010000174.1:0-5314 GCA_047607325.1 Xenophilus sp.
CCGACCCGCGCCGCCTCGCGCAGGCCATGATGGGCGAAAGCGCGGCCGGGCACCATGCGGCGGCCGGCGCGCCGGCTCGCCTTGCGGGGGCCGCCCTGCGGCGAGCGGACGATGCCGCGCCCGCGCTGGAGGTGCAGGGCCTGAAGGCCGAGGGCGACCGCGGCACGCTGGCCGTCGATGGCCTGAGCCTGGCCGTGCGTCCCGGCGAGATCCTGGGTGTGGCCGGCGTCTCGGGCAACGGCCAGCGCGAGCTGGTGGAGGCGCTCGTGGGCCAGCGTCCGCGCGCCGGCGGCACGGTGCGTGTCATGGGCCGGCCCTACGCGGCAAAGCGGGACCAGAACCGCGCGCTCAAGGTGCGCAGCCTGCCCGAGGAGCCGCTGCGCAACGCCTGCGTGGGCGACCTGAGCGTGGCCGAGAACATGGCGCTGCGCGACTTCGACCAGCCGCCGCTGGCCTCGGGGGGGCTGCTGCGCTTCGGCCAGTGGAAGCGCCGCGCGCGCGAATGGATCGCCGAGTACGGCGTGCAGACGCAGGGTGAGGGCGCGCCGATCAGGAGCCTGTCGGGCGGCAACGTGCAGCGCGCCGTGCTGGCGCGCGAGCTGGCCGGCGAGATCAACGTGCTGATCGCGGCCAATCCGGTCTTCGGCCTGGACTTCGCGGCCGTCGCCGAGATCCACGGCCGCATCGTCCAGGTGCGCGACCGGGGCGGCGCGGTGCTGCTGGTGAGCGAGGACCTGGACGAACTGCTGGAGCTGTCGGACCGCATCGTCGTCATGAGCGAAGGCCGCATCGTGCACGAGACGCCCGCCGCCACGGCCGACCGGCACGAGCTGGGCGCCTTCATGGGCGGTGGACATTGAGATGAAGATCGACGCGCAACCCTTCGCCTACGAGTTCGACCTGCCGCGCACGGCGCTGGTGCTCATCGACATGCAGCGCGACTTCATCGAGCCCGGCGGCTTCGGCGAGACCCTGGGCAACGACGTGTCGCTGCTGGAAGCCATCGTGCCGGCCACGCAGGCGGCGCTCGCGGCCTGGCGCGCGGCCGGCGGGCTGGTGGTCCACACGCGCGAGGCGCACCGCAGCGACCTGTCGGACTGCCCGCCGGCGAAACGCAACCGCGGCAACCCGAGTCTGCGCATCGGCGACGCGGGGCCAATGGGCCGCATCCTCGTGGCCGGCGAGCCGGGCAGCCGGATCATCGATGCCCTGGCGCCGGTCGAGGGTGAACTGGTGATCGACAAGCCGGGCAAGGGCGCTTTCTACGCCACCGGCCTGCACGAGACGCTGCAGCAGCGCGGCATCACGCACCTGATCTTCGGCGGCGTGACCACCGAAGTCTGCGTGCAGACCTCCATGCGCGAGGCCAATGACCGTGGCTACGAGGGGCTGCTGCTGGAGGACTGCACCGAGAGCTACTTCCCGCAGTTCAAGGCTGCGGCCATGGAGATGATCCGCGCCCAGGGCGCCATCGTGGGGTGGACGGCGCCCAGCGCCGCTCTGCACGCGGCCCTGGCTGCGGGCTGACCGCGTACCATCCCGTGGTGTCCACTGTCCTGGGTTCTTCCCGCCGACCGCCTCCCGATGACAGCGGCGCCTTCCGCTCGCGCGCCGACGAGGTCTATGCTCAGCTCAAGCGCGACGTGGCCGGGTTCAAGCTCGTGCCCGGCGACCGCTTCACCGAGAACGAGATCAGCGAGCGCCTGGGCGTTTCGCGCACGCCCGTGCGCCAGGCCTTGTTCAGGCTGCAGCAGGAGGGCTTCGTCGAGGTGCTGTTCCGCAGCGGCTGGCGCGTGCTGCCCTTCGACTTCGACCAGTTCGAGCAGCTCTACGACCTGCGCATGGTGCTGGAGACCACGGCCGTGCATCGCCTCTGCGAAAGCGGCCGGCGCATCGACCGCGCGCTGCTCGATTCGCTGATGGGCCTCTGGCTGGTGCCTGCGGCCGCGCGCAGTGCCGATGGCGTGCAGGTCGCACAGTGGGACGAAGGCTTCCACTGCGCGCTGGTCGAGGCCGCCGGCAACGCCGAGATGGCACGCGTGCACCGTGACGTGACCGAGCGCATCCGCATCATCCGCCGGCTCGACTTCACGCAGCAGCCGCGCATCGACGCCACCTACGACGAGCACGCCAAGATCCTCCGCGCCATCCGCGCCAACCGGGGCGATCAGGCCGCCATGCTGCTGCGCGCGCACATCGAGACCAGCCAGGCCGAGGTGCGCAAGATCACGCTGCACCAGGTGCACCTGGCCCGGCACGCGGCGCGGTAGGGCCGGCCGCGCCGGCGCGGCAATGTGGGGATAATCCGCCGCCATGAGCGGCAACACCTTCGGCACCCTGTTCGCGGTCACCAATTTCGGCGAATCGCACGGCCCCGCGATCGGCTGCGTGATCGACGGCTGCCCGCCCGGCCTGCGGCTGGCGGAGGCCGACATCCAGCCCGACCTGGACCGCCGCCGCCCCGGCACCAGCCGCCACGTCACCCAGCGCAACGAGCCCGACGCGGTGCAGATCCTGAGCGGCGTGTACGAGGGCCGCACCACCGGCACGCCGATCGCCCTGCTGATCCAGAACACCGACCAGCGCAGCAAGGACTACGGCGCCATCGCGCAGCAGTTCCGCCCCGGCCACGCCGACTACACCTACTGGAAGAAGTACGGCATCCGCGATCCGCGCGGCGGCGGCCGCTCCTCGGCGCGCCTGACGGCGCCCATGGTCGCGGCCGGCGCGGTCGCCAAGAAGTGGCTGTTCGAGCAGTACGGTACCGTGTTCCGCGGCTGCATGGCGCAGATCGGCGAGCTGCAGATCCCCTTCGCCTCGTGGGAGCACGTCGATCAGAACCCCTTTTTCGCGCCCATCGCCGACGTGGCGCCGCTGGAGTCCTACATGGACGCGCTGCGCAAGGCCGGCGATTCCTGCGGCGCGCGCATCCGCGTCACGGCCAGCCGGGTGCCGGCGGGCCTGGGCGAGCCGCTGTTCGACAAGCTCGACGCCGACATCGCCTACGCGTTGATGGGCATCAACGCCGTCAAGGGCGTGGAGATCGGCGCCGGCTTCGCCAGCGTGGCGCAGCGCGGCACCCGGCACGGCGACAGCATCGGCCCCGGCGGGCGCTTCGAGAGCAACAACGCCGGCGGCGTGCTGGGCGGCATCAGCACCGGGCAGGACCTGGAGGTGAGCATCGCCATCAAGCCCACCAGCTCCATCGTCAGCCCGCGCCGCTCGGTGGACATCCACGACCAGCCGGTCGAGGTGGTGACCAAGGGCCGCCACGATCCCTGCGTGGGCATCCGCGCCACGCCCATCGCCGAGGCGATGCTGGCGCTGGTGGTGATGGAGCACGCGCTGCGCCAGCGCGCCCAGTGCGGCGACGTGGAGCACACCCGCACGCCGCAGCTCGGCGGCCGCGCCACGGCGGAGCAGGAGGGCCCGCAGTCCTCCTTCCTGTGAGTCCCGGGGCGCCGCCTGCGCGCCCGGCACACCCTGCGGCGCGACGCGCCGGCGGCAGGCGAACCCCGTCCCTGAGCCACGCCCTCGACTCCCTCTCTTCTGCGACGAAAGCCCCGACCGGATGTTTGCCCTGCCTCCCGCCATCCAGGCGCTGATCCTCACCAACGTCATCGTGTACCTGGCCCAGGGCCTGTCGGAAGGCCTGACCGGCGCATTGGCGCTGTGGCCGGTCGGCTCCGGCGCCTTCGCGCCCTGGCAGCTGCTGACCTACGCCTTCCTGCACGGCGGCTTCTCGCACCTGCTGTTCAACATGTTCGGCCTGTGGATGTTCGGCGCCGACCTGGAGCGCATCTGGGGCGCCAGGCGCCTGCTGGTGTTCTATGTCGTCAGCGTGCTTGGCGCGGCGGCGGCGCAGCTCGCGGTGGCGGCGCTGAGCGACAGCGTCTATCCGACGGTAGGGGCTTCCGGCGGGCTCTTCGGCATCCTGGTCGGCTTCGCCATGATGTTCCCGACGCGCAAGATCGTGCCGCTGATCCCGCCCATCCCGATGCCGGCGCCGGTGTTCGTGGCGCTGTACGGCGCGCTGGAACTGCTGTTCGGCGTCACCGGCAGCTTTGCCGGCGTGGCGCACTTCGCGCATTTGGGCGGGCTGGCCGCGGGCTGGCTGCTCATCCGCTACTGGCGCGGCCAGCCGCCGTTTCCGCGCCGCTGACATCCCCTCGCAAGGACACGACCATGCACTACACCCGCCTCGGCCGCACCGGCCTGACCGTCTCCCGCATCGCCCTGGGCATGATGACTTACGGCACGCCGACGTGGCGGCCGTGGGTGCTGGAGGAGGGCCCCTCGCGCGAGGTGGTGCGCCACGCGGTGGAACTGGGCATCAACTTCTTCGACACCGCCGACATGTACTCGGCCGGCGAGTCGGAGGTGCTGACGGGCCGGTTCGTGCGCGAGTTCTGCCGGCGAGAGGAGACGGTGATCGCCACCAAGGCCTACTACCCCGTGGCGCTCGACTTCAAGGGCGGCAACAGCGCCGCCGCCAAGCCGGACCGCCGGCCCAACGCCGACGGCCTCTCGCGCAAGCGACTGTTCCATGCCGTGGACGACTCGCTGCGCCGGCTCGGCACCGACTACATCGACCTCTGGCAGATCCACCGCCTGGACCACGACACGCCCATCGAGGAGACGATGGAGGCGCTGCACGACATCGTCAAGAGCGGCAAGGTGCGCTACATCGGCGCCTCCAGCATGTTCGCCTGGCAGTTCGCCAAGGCGCAGCAGGTCGCCAAGGAAAACGGCTGGACGCGCTTCGTCTCGATGCAGAACCACTACAACCTGGTCTACCGCGAGGAGGAGCGCGAGATGATCCCGCTGTGCCACGACCAGGGCGTGGGCCTGATCCCCTGGAGCCCGCTGGCGCGCGGCTTCCTGGCCGGCAACCGCAGGGCCGACGACCGGACGGCCGGCGAGACCAGCCGCGCGCAGACCGACGACATCGCGCAGAAGTACTACTACCACGAAGGCGACTTCGCCGTGGTGGAGGCCCTGTCGCAGCGGGCCGCGGCGCGCGGCGTGAGCAACGCGACGCTGGCCTACGCCTGGCTGCTGCACAAGGGCATCACCGGGCCGATCGTCGGCGCCAGCAAGACCTGGCAGCTCGACCAGGCGGCCGCGGCGCTGGACGTCGCGCTGTCGGCGGACGAGATCGCGCAGCTCGAGGCGCCCTACCGCCCGCACGCGGTGACGGGGCACGTCTGATGCGGCTGTCCCGGGCCGCGTTGCCTGCGGGCAGGCTGGCCGCGGGGCTGGCCGTCCTCGTGCTGGCCGGCTGCGCGTCGCAGCCGGCGGCGGCGCCGCCCAC
>JASGDG010000175.1:0-7699 GCA_047607325.1 Xenophilus sp.
GAAGCCCGACGCGCTGGTGGAGATCGCCTCCATCGCCCACGTCGGCAAGCCGGGCTGACCGCGCCGTGCCGCTGTACCACGAAGTGCATGGCGAGGGCCGCCCCGGCGCGCCCAGCGTGCTGCTGTCCTCCGGCCTGGGCGGATCGGCCGGCTTTTGGCGGCCGCAGATCCCGGCGCTGGTGGACGCCGGCTGGCGCGTGGTGGCCTACGACCAGCGCGGCACCGGGCGCAGCCCCGCCGACCTGCCAGCCGGCTACGCCATCACCGACATGGCACGCGACGTGGCCGAGGTGATGGATGCCACCAACACCGAACGCTGCCACTTGGCCGGCCATGCGCTGGGCGGCCTGGTGGGCCTGCAGCTGGCGCTGGGGGCGCCCGGGCGCGTCGCCAGCCTGGCGCTGGTCAACGCCTGGTCGCGGCCCAACCCGCATTCAGCGCGCTGCTTCGACGCGCGGCTGGCGCTGCTGGCCGCCTGCGGTGCACGCGCCTACGTGGAGGCGCAGCCGATCTTCCTGTACCCGGCCGACTGGGCCGCCGCGCATGCCGGCGAAGTGCAGGCCGAGGTCGAGCACGCGCTGGCCCACTTCCCGGGCGAGGCCAACATGCGTGTGCGCATCGCCGCCCTGCGCGCCTTCGACGTCGATGCGCGCCTGGGCGAGATCCACGCCCCCGCCCTGGTGGCCTGCGCGCAGGACGACGTGCTGGTGCCCTGGACGATGTCGCGGCGCCTGGCCGAGGGCCTGCCGCACGCGACGCTGGAATGCGCCGCGCATGGCGGCCATGCGCACAGCGTGACGGCCAGCGCCGCGTTCAACCGCTCGCTGCTGGCCTTCCTGGAACGGCAGTCCTGAAAAAGCCGTGCACATGGCGTATCCACCAAGCACCGCGCAGCCGCCGGCGCGCAGCGACTACCGCGACGCCATGGCCCGGCTGGGCACGGCGGTGAACATCATCACCACCGACGGCCCCGCCGGCCGCGCGGGCTTCACCGCCTCGGCCGTGTGCAGCGTGACCGACGAACCGCCCACGCTGCTGATCTGCCTGAACCGCAATGCCTCCGTGTACCCCGTGTTCCATGCCAACGGCGTGCTGTGCGTGAACGTGCTGGCGGCCGGCCAGCAGCAGATATCGGGACTGTTCGGCGGCCGCACGCCGATGGACGAACGCTTTGCCGCCGCCCGCTGGCAGGCGGGCCGCACCGGCGCGCCGGTGCTGGAGGCAGCGTGCGCCTCCTTCGAATGCCGGGTGGTGGACCGCACCGCCGTCGGCACGCACGACGTGCTGTTCTGCGAAGTGGACGCCATCCGCCTGGGCGAGGCGGCGCAGGGCCTGGTGTACTTCGACCGGCGCTACCACGACCTGCCGGCCTAGGAGCGCTGAGCGCAGATGCCGTCCAGCACCAGCCGCTGGACGTTCTGAACCGTCTCCTCGAAGAACTCGGGGTCGCTCAGCGTGCGGCCCGTGATGGCCTGTACCTGCACCGCGAAGTCGGCATAGTGCTGCGTCAGCGCCCACAGCGCGAACACCAGGTGGTGCGGATCGACGGGCGCCAGCCGGCCGGCGGCGACCCAGGCGCGGATGACTTCCGACTTGCGCTGCACCAGGTCGCGCAGTTCGCGGTCCAGTTCCTCGCGCAGCAGCGGCGCGCCCTGGATCATCTCCAGGCAGAACAGGCGCGAGGCATCGGGCTGGTCGCGCGAGATCACCAGCTTGCGCCGGATGTAGGCCGCGATGGCCTCGCGCGGGTCCTGCCCGGCGCTGAAGCCGCGCAGCGGCTCCAGCCACACGGCCAGCAGGTCCCGCAGCACGTTGACGTACAGCTCTTCCTTGTTGGCGAAGTAGTACAGCAGGTTGCTCTTGGAAACGTCGGCCCGCGCGGCCACCTGGTCGACGCTGGTGCCGTGCAGCCCGTAGCGCGAGAACAGGCCCAGCGCGGCCGAGAGGATGACGCGCCGCTTGTCCTCGATCTGCCTCAGCCGGCGGCTCTGCGCGACGGCGCCCCGCACGCGCCGCGACGGCTTGAGCGCGGAGCGCGCCTCGGGCGCCTTCTTCCGGCCCGGGGCGGCCGCCTCGCGCCGGGCGGAGGCCTCCGCGGCCGGATTCGTCTTGGACATCGTGCTACGCCTTCCTCTTGCAGCCCCGATCATTGCATGACACGTACCAGAGGCCGTGCACCAGCACCGCGCCGCATGCACCGCCCCCCGCGGCCGCCGCACCAAGACACCGCAGGCCGGCGCCCGCGCGCGCGCCGCAGCCACCCGGCCGGGCGTTTGTCCATTTGGTCCAACTGGCATGGTCGTTGCAATCGACCGGGGCTGCTCCCGATTTCTCCTTGGCAAGGCAGGAAACCCGTTCCATGACCCTGATGACCGTTCCCATCATCGACCTGGCGCCCTACTTCGGCGGCACCGGCGAAGGCAAGGCGCAGGTCGCCCGCCAGGTCGACGAGGCCTGCCGCAGCATCGGCTTTCTCGTCATCACCCACCACGGCATCGACCCCGCGCTGATCGAGCGCGTGTCCGCCCTGTCGCGCCAGTTTTTCGACCTGCCGCTGGCCGAGAAGCGCAAGGTGGACCGGCCGCGCGACGACGCGGTGCGCGGCTACAGCGCCGTGGGCGAGGAGGGGCTGTCGTACAGCCTGGAAGAGGCCACGCCCGGCGACCTGAAGGAGTCCTTCTCGATCGGCCCGTCCGACGTGCCCGACGACGACTACCACCGCGGCCCGGCCGCCGGCGCGCACTTCGAGCCCAACAGCTGGCCGCCCATCGCGGGCTTCCGCGAGGCCTTCGAGCAGTACTTCGAGGCCATGAGCGACCTCTCCCGCTCGCTCATGCGCATCTTCGCGCTGGCGCTCTCGCTGCCCGAGACCTACTTCGACGACAGGATCGACAGGCACATCAGCATGTTCCGCGTGCTCTCGTACCCGCCGCAGCGCGAGGCGCCCCTGCCCGGCCAGCTGCGCGCCGGCGCCCACAGCGACTACGGCAGCCTGACCATCGTGCTGCCCGACGACAAGGGGCTGCAGGTGCAGAACAAGGCCGGCCAGTGGGTGGACGTGCCGCTGGTCGAAGGCGGCCTGGTGGTCAACATCGCCGACCTGATGATGCAGTGGACCAACGACCAGTGGGTCTCCACCATGCACCGCGTGGTCAACCCGCCCTTCGAGGTGGCGCAGACCCATCGCCGCCAGTCGCTGGTGTTCTTCCACCAGCCCAACTACGACGCCATGGTCGAGTGCCTGCCCACCTGCCTGGCGCCCGGCGAGCAGCCGAAGTACGCGCCCATCTCCTCGGGCGATCACCTGACGTCGAAATTCGTCAAGCAGACCACCTTCGGCGGCAGCAAGCCCGCCGCCTGAGCGCAGACCATGGCCCATCTCTCCTACGTCAACGTCTTCGCCCGCGACGTGGTCGCGCTCAGCGGCTTCTACCAGCGCGTGTTCGGCTTCCCGGAGATCGAGGCCATCCGCTCGCCCATCTTCCGCGGGCTGGACACCGGCAAGAGCAGCCTGGGCTTCAACGCCCTGGACGCCTACGAACTGCTGCACCTGGCGGATTTCTCCGACACCCGGGGCGTGAAGTTCCTGCTCAACATCGACGTCGACAGCCGCGAGGATGTGGACCGCAGGGTGCCGGTGGCCGTCGAGGCCGGCGCCACCCTCGTCAAGCCGCCCTACGTGACCTACTACCACTGGTACCAGGCGGTGCTGCTCGACCCCGAGGGCAACGTCTTCCGCATCAACCACATGATGTGATGGCGCCGCGCCTGTCCGCCTCCTTCGACCCCGGCCCGCAGGCCGAGCAGGCGCTGGCCGACGAGGCCCGCGCCGACCTGGCGCTGCTGGCCTACCCCCGGCAGCCCTGGGTAGCGCCGGACCCGCTGGGTGAGGCGCAGGTGGCGGACGTGCTGATCGTCGGCGCCGGCCAGTCCGGCCTGGGCCTGGCGGCGCTGCTGCGCACGCGGGGCGTGACGCGCGTGGCGCTGCTGGACCGGGCCGCCGCCGGCCGCGAGGGCGTGTGGGAGGACTTCGCCCGCATGCCCGAACTGCGCACGCCCAAGCAGCTCAACGGGCTGGACCTGGGCCTGCCCAGCCTCTCGGTGGCGCGCTGGTACGCCGCACGCCACGGCGCCGCGGCCTGGGACGCGCTGGACCACGTTCCGCGCGGCGAATGGATGGCCTACCTGCGCTGGTACCGGCAGGCCCTGCAGCTGCCGGTGGAAAACGAGGTGCAGGTGCGGGGCATCTTCCCCGTGCGGCAGGCCGGCGGCGTGCAAGGCACGCTGCTCGCGGTGGAGACCCTCGGCCCGGCCGGCCCCCGCACCCGTCTGGCCCGTCTGGTGGTGCTGGCCACCGGCATGGACGGCGGCGGCGCCTGGCGCGTGCCGGACGCCATCGCCGGTGCCCTGCCGGCCGGCCGCTGCCGCCACAGCAGCGAAGCCATCGACTTCGGCGCGCTGGCCGGTCAGCGCGTGGGCATCCTGGGCCACGGCGCCGCCGCCTTCGACAACGCGGTGGCGGCCCTGCAGGCCGGCGCGCGCTCGGTGGCCGTGTGCTTCCGGCGGCAGTGCCTGCCGCGCATCAACCCGCACCGGCACGTGGAGAACGCCGGCTTCCTCGAGCACTACCCCCGGCTGGCCGACGCGACCCGCTGGCGCGTGGCCCGCCACTTCCGCCGCGCCGACCAGCCGCCGCCGCGCGCCAGCTTCCGCCTGGCGCTGGCCGATCCGCGCCTGAGCCTGCATCCCGGCTGCGGCTGGGAGCGGCTGCGCTGGACCGGCCGCGACATCGCGGCCGGCCTGCCGGACGGCGGCGAACTGCGCTTCGACCACGCCCTGTGCGCCACCGGCGTGCAGCCTGACCTGGACGCCCGGCCCGAACTGCGCACGCTGGCGCCGCTGGCGGCCCGCTGGCGCGACCGCTACACCCCGCCGCCCGGGGAGGAAGACGCCGCACTGGGCAGCCACCCCTACCTGGGCGAGCACTACGAGTTCCAGCCGCGCGAAGGTGCCGGCGAATGGGTGACCCGCGTCTTCGCCTTCAACGCCGCCAGCTACGTGAGCCAGGGGCCGCATTCCACCTCGGTCAGCGGCCACAAGCACGCGCTGCCGCGGGTGGCGCGCGGCATCACTCAGCGCCTGTTCCTCGACCAGGAGGCCCGCCTGCTGCCGGAGCTGGCCGCCTACGGCGACCTCGAACTCGACCTGCCGCCGGACTTCGAGGACGACTGGCGCCGGCGCAGCGCGCCCTGGGCCGCATCGGCGAGCGCCGCATGATCACGCAGGACCTGCCCATCCGTCCGCTGAGCGCCGAGGCCTTCGCGCCCTTCGGCGCGGTGCTGGCCGCCACGGAGGACGGCACGCCCCTCACGGCCGCAGAGGCGCTGCTCGACCTCTCCTGCGGCACGCCGCGCTTCTACGTGATGCGCCTGCACGCGAAGAACGAGCGCACCGTGCGCCGCATCACCCGCCACCGCCGGGTCACGCAGGTGCTGGCCGCGGTGGGCGGGCGGCCCTGGCTGATCGCCGTGGCGCCGCCGCTGGACGTGGATGCCGCCGAGGCCCGGCCGCGGCTGGAGGACATCCGCGCCTTCCGCGTGCCCGGCGACGTGGCGCTGCTGCTGGCGCGCGGTACCTGGCATGCCGGCCCCCTGTTCGACGAGGCCGAGGCCGCCTTCTTCAACCTCGAACTGGCCGACACCAACGTGACCGACCACCACAGCTGCCACCTGGTGGAGCGCTACGGCACCGCGCTGCGCCTGATCGACTGATCTTTTCATCCCTCCCTCACCGAAAGGCCGCCCATGCTGTGCAAACCGATGTCGTTCTCCCTGGCCGCCGGCGCCCTCGCCGCCGCGGCCGCCGTCCCTGCCCTGGCGCAGGACGCGGGCTTCACCCTCAAGGGCGAGCCCAAGATCGCGATGCTGTACTACGGCCCCAAGAACGACGGCGGCTGGACCCAGACCTTCGAGGAGGCGCGGGTCAAGATCGAGGCCGCGCTGGGCACCAGGATCCAGTTCGCCGAGAACATCGGCGAGGACGCTTCGGTCATCACGCCGGCGGCCGAGCGCTTCATCTCGCGCGGCGCCAACATCGTCATCGGCACCGCCTTCGGCCAGTCCGACGCCTTCAAGGACCTGGCGGCCAAGCACCCGGACGTGGCCTTCCTCAACGCCTCGGGCACCACCAACGGGCCGAACCTCGAATCCTTCTACGGCCGCACCTACGAGAGCCAGTACCTGTGCGGCATGGCCGCCGGCGCGGCCAGCAAGACCGGCAAGCTGGGCTTCGTGGCGGCCAACCCCTTCGGCGTGGTGAACTGGACCATCAACGCCTACGCGCTGGGCGCGCAGAAGATGAACCCCAACGCCACGGTGACGGTGATCTACACCGGCACCTGGAACGATCCGGTGAAGGAGCGCGCCGCCGCCTCCGCCCTGATCGACCAGGGCGCCGACGTGATCGGCCAGCACGTGGACTCGCCCACGCCGCAGATCGTGGCCCAGGAGCGCGGCGTCTGGGGCACCGGCCACCACCGCGACCTGCGCCAGTTCGCGCCCAAGGCCACGCTGTGCTCCTCGGTCTGGGTGTGGGACCGCTTCCTCATCCCCGAACTCAAGAAGATCAAGGCCGGCCACTGGAAGCCCGCGCCCTACGGCGCCTTCATCACCATGAAGGACGGCGGCACCGACGTCGCCGGCTTCGGCGCCGCGGTGCCGGCCGACAAGGTCAAGGTGATCGAGGCCGAGCGCGACGCGCTGATGAAGGGCAAGCAGATCTACGCCGGCCCGCTGAAGGACCGCGACGGCAAGGAGCGCGTGCCCGCGGGCGGCGTGCTCTCGGACGCCGACCTGTGGAAGATGGACTGGTTCGTCAAGGGCGTGGTCACGCAGAAGTGATGCAGGCCACCGCGCTCCAGCTGCTGGGCATCCACAAGTCCTTCGACGGCTTCCCGGCCCTGACGGACGCCCGCTTCAGCGCCCGCTGGGGCGAGGTGCATGCGCTGCTGGGCGAGAACGGCGCCGGCAAGTCCTCGCTGATGAACATCGCCGCCGGGCTGTACGCGCCCGAGCGCGGGCGCCTGCTGGTGGACGACAACCCGGTGCGACTGGCCGGCCCGCGCGAAGCCGCGGCGCACCGCATCGGCATGGTGCACCAGCACTTCAAGCTGGTGCGGCCTTTCACCGTGGCGGAAAACATCCTGTTGAGCCACCCGCTGGCGCGCGGTGAGGGCAGCCATCGCCGCCGCCTGCGCGCGCTGGAAGCGCAGATCGAGGCGCGCGCCGCCGAACTGGGCTTCGCCCTCGATCCGCGCCAGCGCGTGGAGCGCCTGTCGATCGCCGAGCAGCAGCGGGTGGAAATCCTGAAGGTGCTGCTGGCCGGCGCGCGCATCCTGATCCTGGACGAGCCCACCGCCGTGCTCACCGACCAGGAGGCCGGGCGCCTGCTGGCCACCGTGCATGCCCTCTCGCGCAGCGGCGCGGCGGTGGTGCTGGTGACGCACAAGATGGCCGACGTGAAGACCTGGGCCGACCGCGTGACGGTGATGCGCGGCGGCCGCACGGTGGCGACGGTGGACCCGAAGGCCACGCCGGTGGCGCAGCTGGTGCAGCTCACCGTGGGCGAGTCGCTGCGCGCGCCGCAGCCGCCCCGCGCGCGCCGGCCCGGCGAGGACCGGCTCACGGTCCGCGGCCTGCGC
>JASGDG010000176.1:0-7418 GCA_047607325.1 Xenophilus sp.
CCACGAAGCCGGCGCCGCGGCCGCCGGCGGCTGCGTGGCGGCCGGCAGGCCGGTGGCGACCCCGAGCGCCAGCAGCCCCGCCAGCGCCACCGGCCGGCGAAGCCAGGCAAGTCGTCCGGGCCGATGGGTTCGCATGCAGCGAAATTAGCGCAGGCCGCGCGGCACGCGCAAATGCGCCTGGCGCGTATGCACATGCGTTATCGGTCGTTGGTCCCGCGCGAGGCGGCCGCAAGAATTCCAGGCTTCATTCCATTCAGCTGAAACAGCGAGGTTTCGATGAAGCACCCATCCCCCCTCTCCGGTTCCCGGTCCCTGTCGGCTGGCTTGCGCGCCATGGCCCTGGCGCTGGGCCTCGCGGTGGGCGTTCCGGCCTCGGCGGACGTGCTGCCCGAGATCAACCTCCAGCTCACGCCGTGGACCGTGGTGGCGCGAGAGAAGGGCTTCTTCAAGGACGAGTTCGACAAGATCGGCACCCGCAAGGTCAACCTGATCGCCTCCGGCACGGCCGAGCTGATCGGCGCCGAGAGCGCGGCCGTGAACGGCGGCGCGCTGGCGATCGCGCAGCGCATGATCTATCCGGCCACGGTGCACCGCGCCAACGGTCTGGACGGCGTGATCATCTGGGTGTCGGAGCCGTCCAACCGCTACCGCGCGCCCATCCTCGCGCGCGCCGACAACGACAAGATCAACACCATCGCCGACCTGGAGGGCAAGAAATTCGGCAGCAGCCGCATCAGCTGCTACTGGTCCTCGCCCTTCGAGCAGCTCACCAAGGCCGGGCTGCCGCTCGACTCGCGCTTGCAGAAGGGCAAGGTGCGCTACGAGTCGATCGACAATTCGTCGGTGGTGGTGGCCGGCATCCTGTCGGGCGCCATCGACGCCACCACCGCGCACCTGGCCGCCGGGTCGTTCACCGCGCCCTACCTGGCGGGCAAGCTCAAGGTGGTGAGCCGATCGCCCGATGACGGCATCTACGTCAACAATGCCGGGCGGGTGACCTATTTCGCCAAGCGCACCTTCGCCGAGAAGTATCCGGAGGTGGTCAGGGCCTTCCTGGCGGCGCGCGAGCGCACCCGCGAATGGGCCACCGACCACGTGGACGAGGCGGCCAAGATCATCGCCAAGGAAACGCGCGTGCCGGTGGAGATCGCCAAGTTCCAGATCACGCATGCCGGCGAATGGGAATTCATGGCCGGCGAGCCCAACGCCGACCGCGCGCGCACGGCGCTCAAGACCTTCCGCGACTGGTACGTGGCCCACGGCGACGACATCCTGTCCGAGCGTTCGCTGAGCGACGCCCAGGTGGACGCCTTCGTCGACGGCCGCTTCTTCGCCGGCGGCGCCTACACCATCTATCACTGAGGGGCTGCACGGGCACGGCCGGCATGAGCAGCACCGCAGACGTGATCGGGGGCGCCGCCGAAGCGGCTGCCGCGCCGCGCAACGCGCGGGGGGCGGCGCGCTGGCTGGCCCGGCGCAACTGGCTCGGCATCCTGCTGCCCGCCATCATCCTCGCCGTGTGGCAGACGGCGGCCACGCGGCAGTGGATCGAGCCGGTGTTCCTGCCGCAGCCGCTCAAGGTGGTCCAGGCCTTCTGGACCATGCTGACGACGCAGGATCTGCTGCACGACTTCCTGGCCAGCATCGGCATCGTCGGCCAGGCGTTCATCTACGGCTCGGTGGCCGGCGTCGGACTGGGCATCGCGGCCGGGCTGTCGCGGCGGATGGAGCGCTTCGTCGGCCCCACCTTCGACACGCTGCGCCACATTCCGGCCATCGCCTGGTTCCCGCTGATCGTGCTGTGGCTGGGCCTGGGCGCGCCGGCCAAGGTCCTGGTGATCTCCAAGTCGGTGTTCTTCCCGGTGTTCCTCAACACGCTGCAGGGCATACGCGGCGTGGACAAGAGCTACATCGAGCTGGCCCAGGTGCTCACGCTGACGCGCTGGCAACTGGCGCGCAAGGTCATCCTGCCGGCCGCCACGCCCAGCATCATGGTGGCGCTGCGCTACGCGGCCGGGCTGGCCTGGGCGATGGTGGTGGTGGCCGAGGGGCTCTCGGGGCTGGTGGGGCTGGGCTTCCTGATCTTCCGCGCGCAGAGCCTGCTGATGACCGACCAGCTGCTGGTGTGCATGGTCGTGATCGGCGTGGTGGGCTTCACCATCGACCGCGGCATGTCCCTGCTGCAGCGGCGCGTGCTGCGCTGGAAACAAGGCTACGACGGCTGAAAGGCGGAAGGGGCGACTGCGCATGGCAGAACCGGGGCGGCTGGAGATCCGCAACATCTCCAAGAGTTACGAGGTGGCCGGTCGGCCCCGGCTGGACGTGCTGCGCCACGTCGGCCTGACGGTGGAGCCGGGCAGCTTCGTGTCCATCGTCGGCCCCAGCGGCTGCGGCAAGTCCACGCTGCTGCGGCTGATCGCGGGGCTGGATGCGGACTACCAAGGCGACATCCTGCTGCATGGCGAGCGCATCGCCGGCACCAGCCTGTCGCGCGGCATCGTGTTCCAGGACCACCGTCTGCTGCCCTGGCTGACGCTGCAGCAGAACATCGCCCTGAGCCTGGAGAACGCCCGCTGGCCGGCCGAGCGCAAGGCCCGCGCGGTGCGCGAGCACATCGCGCTGGTGGGGCTGAACGGCTTCGAGTCGGCCTACCCGCACCAGCTCTCCGGCGGCATGGCGCAGCGCGCGGCCATCGCGCGCGGGCTGGCCAACCAGCCCGAGATTCTGCTGCTGGACGAGCCGCTGGGCGCGCTGGACGCGCTCACCCGCATCCATTTGCAGGAGGAGCTGCTGCGCATCTGGCGCGCCGAGGGCGTGACCATGATCCTCGTCACGCACGACGTGGACGAGGCGATCTACCTGAGCGACCGCGTGATCGTGATGAACGCCGGCCCCGGCCGCATCGTGCGCGAGGTGCCGGTGGCGCTGGACCACCCGCGCGACCGTGCCGGCCCCCGCTTCGCCGAGTTGAAGGGCGAGATCCTGGAGGCCATGGGCGAGCGCCGCCGCCAGGCCGAGGCGGCAGCGGCATGAAGCCGGCCCCCGGGCTGGCGGCGCGCCTCGTGCCGCTGTGCGCCGCGCTCTGCCTGCCCCTTGCCGCCGGGGCGGTGGCTGCGGTTCCTTCGTCCGATCTGCCCGACCTGTCGGCCGAGAAGGCGCTGATCTACTCGGGTGACTACGCGCAGGCCGCCGGCAGGCTGCAGGCGCTCAGCCGGGATGTCCACCACGCCGAGGTGTACAACCTGCTGGGCTACAGCCTGCGGCACCTCCGGCGCTACGGCGAGGCGGCCCAGGCTTACAAGGAAGCGCTGTACCACGACGGCAGCTACCGCCCGGCGCTCGAATACCAGGGCGAGCTGTTCATCGAGACGGGCGACGTCGAGGCGGCGCGCAAGAACCTGCGCGACCTGCGCCTGCTGTGCGGCACCGCCGGCTGCGCGGAACTGGACCAGCTGCGCAAGGCGCTGGCGGCGGCCGGCCATCCGCCCGGTCCGGACGAGTGAGTGGCGCCCGGGGCGCTGCCGCCCCGCGTCAGGCGGCGGCGGCCGCGAGGGTGTGGCGGCTCGGCGGGCGCTCCAGCCCCAGGTTCTCGCGCAGCGTGCGGCCTTCGTAGGCGGTGCGGAACAGGCCGCGGCGCTGCAGCTCGGGGATCACCAGGTCGACGAACTCGTCGAGCGACTGCGGCAGCACCGGCGGCATGACGTTGAAGCCGTCGGCCGCGCCGTTCTCGAACCAGCTCTGGATCTGGTCGGCGATGTGTCCGGGCGTGCCCACCACCACCCAGTGGCCGCGCGCGCCGGCCAGGTACTCGTAGAGCTGGCGCACGGTGAAGCGCTCGCGCCGCGCCAGCTCCAGCACCACGTGGGCGCGGCTGTTGACGCCCTTGGGCGGCTCCGGGTAGTAGGGCGGCGGCGCGTCCAGCGCCCATTCGCGCAGGTCGGCGTGGGGCCAGAAGGGGCGCAGCGTGTCCAGCCCCACCGAGGGGTGGATCAGCGACTGCAGCTCGGCCCACTTGGCCTGCGCCTCTTGTGGCGTGCGGCCGATCACGGGCGAGATGCCGGGCAGCACCAGCAGCTGCTCCGGGCGGCGGCCGTACTTCGCCAGGCGGCCCTTCACGTCGCGGTAGAAGGCCTGGGCCTCGGCCAGGCTGGTCCAGGCGGTGAAGATGGCCTCGGCCGTGGCGGCGGCCAGCTCCTTGCCGGCCTCGGACGAGCCGGCCTGCACGATCACCGGGTGGCCCTGCGGCGGGCGCTCGATGTTCAGCGGCCCCTGCACCTTGAAGTGCTTGCCGGCGTGGTCGAGCGTGTGCAGGCGCGCCGGGTCGAAATACACGCCGCTGTCGCGGTCGCGCACGAAGGCATCGTCGTCCCAGCTGTCCCACAGGCCCTTGACCACCTCGACGAACTCGTGCGCGCGCTCGTAGCGGGTCGCGGGATCGGGGTGCGCTTCCAGACCGAAGTTGCCATGCACCGTCTGGGCGGCGGTGGTCACCACGTTCCAGGCCGCGCGGCCCTTGCTGATGTGGTCCAGCGAGGCGAACTTGCGTGCCAGCAGGTAGGGGTCTTCGTAGGTGGTCGAGGCGGTGGCGACGAAGCCGACGTGCCTGGTCACCTGCGACAGCGCGGCCCACAGCGTCACCGGCTCGAAGTGCGACAGCCGGCCCTGGCGGTGGATGGAGGCATCGTCCAGCCGCTGGTGGATCCCCGGGCTGTCGGCCAGGAAGATCTGGTCGAACAGCCCGCGCTCGGCGGTGCGGGCCACCTGCACGTAGTGGTCGATGTTGACGCCCGAATCGATCTGCGAGCCGGGATGGCGCCAGGCGGCGATGTGGTGGCCGGTCGCCATGACGAAGGCGCCGAGCCGGAGTTGGCGTTGGGACATGGGTTGGCCTCGTGATCGGGTCATGGAGGGGGGAGCGCGGCCGGTGCCGGCGGCCGCGCCGGGGCGGGCTCAGGCGCTGGGCGCTTCTTCGGCCACGTCTTCGGCGAAGTCGCCCAGCACGTCTTCGCGCAGGCCGATCAGGCGCGGGTCGCTGCGCTGGCGCGGGTGCGGCAGGTCCACGTCCACGATGCGGCGGATGCGTCCCGGCGAGGGCTGCATCACCACCACCTGGTCGCCCAGGAACACAGCTTCCTCCACGTCGTGCGTGACCAGCAGCATGGTGATGCGCTCCTGCTGCCAGATGCGCTGCAACTCGTTCTGCAGGCGGGAGCGCGTCAGCGCGTCCAGCGCGCCGAAAGGCTCGTCCAGCAGCAGCAGGCGCGGCCGGTTGACCAGGCCGCGGGCGATGGCCACGCGCTGCGCCATGCCGCCGGAGATCTGGTGCGGGTACGACTTCTCGAAGCCCTGCAGCCCGACCAGCGCCACGTGCTCGGCCACCAGCGCGCGCTTGCGCTCGGTGGAGTAGGGCGCGTTGCGCAGACCCACGGCGATGTTCTGCTCCACCGTCAGCCAGGGAAAGAGGCGATGGTCCTGGAACACGATGCCGCGGTCCGGCCCGGGGCCGGAGACGGGCTGGCCGTTGACCAGGATCTGGCCTTCGTACTGGCGGTCCAGCCCGAGCACCAGGCGCAGCAGCGTGGACTTGCCGCAGCCGCTGGCGCCCACGATGCTGACGAAGCGGCCGGCCGGCACGTGCAGATGGATGTTCTGCAGCACCTGCAGCGTGCTGCCGACGGCCTGCGTGCTGGCGTAGCGCTTGCCGAGGTGGCGGATGTCGAGTTCTGCGGGCGCGGGAATGTGGGTGTCGGTCATGTCGGATGGATTTCAGGTTTTTCCGGTCCAGCGCGACAGGCGGCGCTCCAGCCGGCGGGCGGCGGCGTTCATGGCCCAGCCGACCGTGCCGATCACGGCCATGCCGAAGATCACCAGGTCCATCTGGAAATGCTCGCTGCCCTCGATCAGCGTGTTGCCGATGCCGCGGCCCGACACCAGCAGGTATTCGGCACCGATGGTGGCCAGCCACGAGTAGATGAGCGCCAGGTACAGGCCGGTGAAGATCGAGGGCAGGGCGGCCGGCAGCACCACCTCGGCGAGGGTTTGACGGCGCGTGTAGCCATAGACGCGCGCCACCTCCAGCAGCCCCGGCGGCGTGCCGCGCATGCCGCTGGCGGTGTTGACCGCCACCGGCACCAGCGCCGCCAGCGAGAGGAACACCACCTTGGCCACGTCGCCCAGCCCGAACCACACCGAGATCAGCGGGATCCACGCGAACAGCGAAATCTGCTTGAAGGTGTTGAAGCTCGGGCCGACGATGCGGCCGGCCAGCCGCGACAGCCCCAGCAGCGCGCCCAGCCCCAGGCCCAGCACGGCGCCGATGGAAAAGCCCGTGAGTTCGCGCGCCAGGCTGGCGCTCAGCGCGCGCCACACGCGGCCGGTCTCGATCTGCTCCACCGCGGTGGCCAGCACTTTCGCCGGCGACACCAGCAGCGCGGTGTTGACCACGTCCAGCCGCGCCAGCAGCCACCACAGCGCAAGGGCCGACACCGGCAGCACCAGCCCGCGCCAGCGGCCGGGCTGGGCCGGCTTGAGCGGCTGCAGGGTGCCGAGTTCGGCGGCGTCGAGCGCGGCGGGGCCGCCCCGGGCGCTCACGGCCTCGCCCCCGGCTGCCGGTTGGCGCGCGCCTCGGCCAGGTCGAGCAGCTTGTCGATGGCGTAGCCGATGGCGCCGACGATCACCACCGCCGCCATCACCAGGTCGAGCTGGAACAGCTGGCGGCCATAGACGATCAGGTAGCCCAGCCCTTCGCTGGAGGCGACCAGTTCCACCACCACCAGCGACAGCCAGGCCTTGGTGAAGCCCAGCCGCAGGCCGGTGAAGAGGGTCGGCACGGCGTGCGGAAGAACGATTTCCAGTACCTGCTGGCGCGGCGAGTAGCCATACACCCGCCCGACCTCGCGCAGCGCCTGCGGCGTGGTGCGGAAGCCCTGCAGCGTGTTCAGCGCCACCGGCACCAGGGCGGCCTTGGCGATCAGGATGTACTTGAGCGGCTCACCGATGCCCGCGATCAGCAGCACGAAGGGCAGCCAGCCCAGCACCGGGATCTGCACCAGCGCGTTGAAGGTGGGCAGCAGGTAGCTTTCCACGCTGCGCGAGAGGCCCATCGCGCTGCCCAGCAGCAGGCCCAGCAGCGCGCCGGCGGCGAAGCCCACCAGCACGCGCTGCAGGCTGGCGGCGACGTGGGTTTGCAGGTCGCCGCTGGATGCCAGGTCCTTGAGCGTGTCGAAGACGTCGGCCGGCGGCGGCAGCACCTGCGCGGAGATCCAGCCGCGCTCGGCGCCCACGTACCACAGCGCGAACAGGAAGACGGGCAGCAGCCAGGGCAGCAGCGCATCGACGGCGCGCGGCCCGTCGACGCGCCCATGGCGCCGGGCCGGGGCGGCGATGCCCCGGCCCGGCACGGCGGAGGCCACCACGGG
>JASGDG010000177.1:0-14616 GCA_047607325.1 Xenophilus sp.
CCCGATCGCCGGCGACCTGATCACCAGCGACATCGCGATGGCGCTGCGCACGCCGACCAAGGACGCCGAGGACATCAAGGTCGAGAACGGCTTCGCCAAGCAGCTGCTGGCCGACCCCGAGACGCAGGTGGAAGTGCCCGGCCTGGGCGACCGCGGCCCGCGCATGCTCAGCAAGCAGGCGCTGGCCGGCGTGATCGAGCCGCGCATCGAGGAGATCTTCTCGCTGGTGCAGCAGGTGGTGCGCGAGTCCGGCTACGAGGAGGTGCTGTCCTCCGGCGTCGTCATCACCGGCGGCAGCGCGGTCATGCCCGGCATGGTCGAGCTGGCGGAGGACATCTTCCTCAAGCCGGTGCGCCGCGGCATCCCCAAGTATTCGAGCGCGCTGTCGGACATGGTGGCGCAGCCGCGCGCGGCCACCGTCATGGGCCTGCTCGAAGAGGCGCGCCACGCTCGCATGCGCGGCTACAAGGTGGCGCAGAAATCCGGTTCCGTGAAGACGGCCTTCGGCCGCTTCAAGGACTTCATCGTGGGGAATTTCTGATGACCCATCCGTTCCCCCGCGCTGGCGGCACAGGGCCGCCCCGCCACTTCAACGAACGGTGGCGGCGACGAGGTCCACCGCCTTGACGCCCGGCGCGTTCACAGACGAATCACAGGCAACGACCTCAGCAATCCTTCTCTTCAAAACGGCAACTGCAAAGCAAATCAAGGAGTCCATGATGCCCATCGAAATGATCGAAACCGAAGAGTTCAACCGGGGCACGCAGATCAAGGTGATCGGTGTCGGCGGCGGCGGCGGCAACGCCGTGGCGCACATGATCGAGCGCGGGGTGCAGGGCGTGGAGTTCATCTGCGCCAACACCGACGCCCAGGCCCTCAACCGCGGCCACTCCCACAAGTCCCTGCAGCTGGGCCTGACCGGCCGCGGCGCCGGCAGCAAGCCGCAGATCGGCCGCGAGGCCGCCGAGGTGGCGGTGGAGGACATCCGCCAGGCCATCGACGGCGCGCACATGCTGTTCATCACCGCCGGCATGGGCGGCGGCACCGGCACCGGCGCGGCGCCGGTGATCGCCCGCGTGGCCAAGGAGATGGGCATCCTCACCGTCGGCGTGGTGACCAAGCCCTTCGACTGGGAGGGCGGCAAGCGCATGACCAACGCCGAGCACGGCCTGGCCGAGCTGGAGGCCAACGTCGACTCGCTGATCGTCATCCTCAACGAGAAGCTGCTCGACGTGCTGGGCGACGACATCACGCAGGAAGAGGCTTTCGGCCACGCCAACGACGTGCTCAAGAACGCCGTCGGCGGCATCGCCGAGATCATCAACGAGTACGGCCACGTGAACGTCGACTTCGAGGACGTGCGCACCGTCATGGGCGAGCCCGGCAAGGCCATGATGGGCACCGCCTCGGCCAGCGGCCCGGACCGCGCGCGCATCGCCTCCGAGCAGGCGGTGGCCTGCCCGCTGCTGGAAGGCATCGACCTGTCCGGCGCCAAGGGCGTGCTGGTGCTGGTCACTGCATCGAAGGAGTCGCTCAAGCTGTCGGAGTCGAAGCTGGCGATGAACACCATCCGCGCCTACGCCTCGCCGGACGCGCACGTCATCTACGGCGCCGCCTACGACGAGCGCCTGGGCGACGAGATGCGCGTGACGGTGGTGGCCACCGGCCTGTCGCGCCAGGGCGCCGGCCGCGGCCAGCCGGAGCTGCAGGTCATCCGCACCGGCACCGACAACATCCCCTTCGGCGTGCCGACCGTGGGCACGGGCCTGGGGCAGCAGCCGGCCTACGACCCGCTGACGGTGCCGCGCGTGTGGGGGACCAACCGGACCAACGCCGCCGCCAAGATCGATGCGCTGTCGGCCGGCGGCATGGACGACTTCGAGATCCCCGCCTTCCTTCGCCGGCAGGCGGATTGAGGCTGTCCCCGGGAGGCAGCTTGCCTCGCGTGTGCGGCTGTTCGGTGGAGCAAGCGGCCGGGAACGATGCGTTAAGTATCGTCCCCGGCTACTTCGACGGTGATCGAAGCGCCATCGTGGCGTGATTGCGTACGCTGGGCCTGTTTCCACGGATGTAGGACCCCATGCGCCGCTCCCGCCACCGCATCGCTGCCATACGCTTGGCAATACGCCCGGCAGCTGGTTCGCGTCGCCATCGGGGCAGCTGATGGCCATGCTTCCCCTGCGATTGATCGCGACCGGCAAGGCCTTGCCGGCCGAACGCGTGACGTCGGCGGCGCTTGACCTCCGGCTGGGCCACGCCCAGGGCTATGTGCAGAAGCGTTCGGGCGTGGTCTGGCGCTATCACGCTGCTGCGCACGAGAGCCAGTCGGCGCTGGCCGCCAAGGCCTTGCACGATGCAGTGCATCGCGCGGGCATCCGGCTGGATTCGATCGATCTTCTGATCTCGGCCGGCGGCATCCAGGAACAGGCCTTGCCCGGCACGGCGGTTCGCATCCTGCACGAGTCCGGGTTGCCGGACGGCACGCCGGCCTTTGATGTCGGCGCCAGCTGTCTTGGCTTCCTCGCCGCTCTGCGCGTTGCCGCGAGCCTGCTGCACGCTGGAGCCTACAGGCGGATCGCGATCGTCGCCTCCGATCTGGCGTCGCGCGGGTTGAACTGGGCCGAGCCCGAGGCTTCCCTCATCTTCGGCGATGGCGCAGCCGCGGCCGTGGTCGAAGCGGGCAGCGGCTGCGTGGGCATCGCTTCCTGCCTGCTCGAAACCTATCCTGCGGGGCGTGAACTGTGCGAGATCCGCGCGGGCGGCACGCGCCGCAATCCGCGCGTGGGCGTCAGCGAGGCCGACTTCCTGTTCCGCATGGATGGCAAGCGGGTCTTCAAGCTGGCCTCGAGTCTGATGGAAGGCTTCATGCGTCGTCTGCTCGACCCGCATGGCTGGTCGATCGGCGACATCGATACCGTGGTGCCCCATCAGGCCAGCCACCTGTCGATGGCGCACATGCGCCAGCGGCTCGGGATACCTGCGGCTTCGCTGGTCGACATCTATGCACATCACGGCAACCAGGTGGCCGCCTCGATGCCGACCGCGCTGCACGAGGCGTTGATCAGCGGGCGTGCACGGCAGGGCAGCCGCCTGCTGCTGCTCGGCAGCGCCGCCGGCCTGACGCTTGGCGGGATGGTGCTTTGCATATGAAGGTTCTCGTCACGGGAGCGACCAGCGGTTTGGGCCGCAACGCGGTCGACGGCTTGCAGCGCAGCGGCACGCCGCTGCGCGCCACCGGCCGCGACCTGGTACAGGGCCGTGCCTTGCAGAAACAGGGCGTGGTCTTCGAGCCGGCCGATCTCGCTTGCATCACACCGCAGCAGGCGCAGCACCTGCTGCGCGGCGTCGACGCCGTGTGGCATTGCGCCGCGTTGTCGGCGCCATGGGGCCGGGTTCAGGATTTCGAGGCGGCCAACGTGCGTGCCACCATGGTGCTGGCGCAGGCCGCGGCGGCACGCGGGCTGTCGCGCTTCATCCATGTTTCGACGCCTTCGATCTACTTCGACTACCGTCATCACGAGCAGATACCGGAGTCGTATCGCGCGGCCCGTTTCGCCAACGCCTACGCGAGCAGCAAGGCCAGGGCGGAAGACGTGATCCTGCGGCTGGCTGCCCGGCATCCGCACACCCGCTTCACCATCCTCCGGCCGCGTGCCCTGTTCGGTCCGCACGACCGGGTCATCCTGCCCCGCCTGCTTGCGCTGCTGCGCCGATGCGGCGGCGTGCTGCCGCTGCCCGGGGGCGGACGCGCCCGCATGGACTTCAGCTATGTGGGCAACGTGGTGCAGGCCATGCATCTGGCCACCACGGTGCCGGGCCTGGCGTCGGGAAAGGCCTTCAACATCACCAACCAGCAGCCGTTCAGCCTGGCTGAACTCCTGCAGGGTCTGCTGGGCGAACACTGGGGCATCGACTACCGGATCCGGCCGCTGCCCTACCCGTTGCTGGCGGGCACGGCATGCGTGCTGGAGGGCTGGAGTCGCCTCCGGGGCCGCGAGCCGGCCTTCACGCGCTACAGCATGGGTGCGCTGCATTACGGCATGACGCTCGACAACCGCAAGGCGCAGGAGCAACTGGGCTACTTTCCCGAGATCGACATGCGGCAGGCCGTTCGATACACCGCCGACTGGCACCGAGAGCATGGCGCGCATCACGGTCTTTGAAGCGGGGCATTGCACCCACCGGGCCTGCATGGCGCTGCGCGGCGCCGGCCTGGCGGTTTGTGCCTTTCCGTCGCGCGCCTATCTGATCGAAGCGGGACAGGGGCGCTGGCTCTGGGACACGGGGTACGCGGAGCATTTCCACGACCACACGCGCAGCGGTCTGTTCTCGCTCTATGCCGCCGTCACGCCGGTGCATTTCGATCCGTCGCAGGCCGTGGCGGTTCAACTGCGCGCGCGAGGCCTGAGCGCCGGCGACCTGAGCGCCATCATCCTTTCGCATTTCCATGGCGACCACGTCGCGGGGCTGCGCGATTTCCCGGGCGTGCGTTTCATCTGTTCGGGGCCGGGGTGGCAGGCCACGCGCTGCCGAGCCGGCGTCGCTGCGCTGCGCCGTGCCTATGTGCCGGGCCTCATGCCGCCGGACTTCGAAAGCCGCATGCAGGCGATGGAGAGCTTCGAGCAAGTGCCGCTGCCGGCCAGCCTGGCGCCCTTCGTGCGGGCCTGGGCGGTGCCGGGGTCGGCCGGGCAACTGCTGCTGGTCGACCTGCCGGGCCATGCCGCCGGCCACATCGGCGCCTTCGTGCAGACCGAGGCGGGCTGGATGCTGCTGGCGGCCGACGCAGCCTGGTCGCCGCGAAGCTACCAGGAGCTGCGGGGCCCGTCTCGCCTCGCGAATCTGATCATGGAAGATCCGGCGGCCTACTACGCCACGCTGGCGCAGCTGCACCGGCTTCATCGATCCGGCGGCGCCGCCATCGTCCTGACGCATGAGGGTGCTCTGTGATGCGACTGGTGGGCCTGTTGTCCTCGTATGTGCGAACGCGCCGCCTGCGATTCGGCGACCGGGCGGCGCTCGAGGCGCATCAAGCGCGGCAATGGCAGCTGCATGCAGCGCGCACGCTGCGGCACAGCCCCTACTTCAGTGCCTGGGTCGGCCAGCCGCTGCACGCCTGGCCGACCATGGACAAGGCATGGATGATGCGCCACTTCGATGCCATGAACACGGCGGGCCTGCGTCTCGAACAGGTGCTGCACTGTGCCCATGAATCCGAGCGCACGCGCGACTTCAGGCCGCGCATGGGCGCCTTCAGCGTGGGGCTGTCCTCGGGGACGTTGGGCGGGCGCGGCGTGTTCGTCGTGAGTCCCGAAGAGCAGGCGCAGTGGGCCGGCGTGATACTGGCGCGCCTGCTGCCGCGCGGCCTGCTGCGGCGCGAGCGGGTGGCGCTGTTCCTGCGCGCCAACAACAACCTCTACCGCACGGTACGCACGCCCTGGCTGAACTTCAGTTTCTTCGACCTGTTCGAGCCGCTGGAGGCATACGTCGATGCGCTGCAGCGACTGCAGCCAACCAGGGTGGTGGCGCCCGCGCAGGTGTTGCGGGCGATCGCCCTGCTGCAGCGGGACGGCCGCATTCGGCTGCGGCCGCAGGGTGTCGTCTCGGTGGCCGAAGTGCTGGAACCGCGGGATCGTCAATTGCTGGTGGACGTGTTCGGCCGCGTGGACGAGGTCTACCAGGCCACCGAAGGTTTCCTGGGCAGCACCTGCGAGCAAGGCGCCCTGCATCTCAACGAGGAATTTCTGCACGTGGAGCCTCAATGGCTGGATGCCGATCGCTTCGTGCCATTGATCACCGACTTCACGCGCAGAACGCAGCCGATCGTGCGCTATCGGCTTGACGACGTGCTGGTGCGCCGTGGCACGCCCTGCGGCTGCGGCCGGCCGACCATGGTCCTGGACCGCATCGAGGGCCGCTGCGACGATATGCTGCGGCTGCCGGCCCGCACCGGCGGCTCGATCCCTGTCTTCGCCGACGTGATCCATCGCGCGCTGGCCCAGGTGCTGCCGATGACGGCCGACTACCGATTGACCCAGACCGGACCGGCGTCGCTGGAACTCTGGACCGACGCAGCGCAGGCCGGCAGCCGCGCCCAGGCACAGCAGCACCTGAGCCGGGTGCTGGGCGGGTTGGGCGTGGACCTCGCCGTGCTCGCCTGGCCGGCGCCCGCCGGAGCGCCCGCCACCGATTTCATGACCAAGCGCCGCCGCGTGCGCCGTCTTTGCCAGGAGGCCTGAGGTGCTGTTGCCCGCTGCCCGCAGACTGTCGCCGCGCCTGTGGCACATGGCCACGGGCTGGGGCGGCGTGGGGCTGATCTACGGTCTGACCGACAGGTTGCAGCGAACGGCGCAGGCAACGATCCCAGAAACGGCGCTGGACCGGCTCATTGCCTTCCATCCGGCCGGTGTGTGGATGTACCTGTCCTTCTTCGCATTGATCCCCTGCGGCTACCTGTTCTGCGATGCCGGCCGGCTGCGCTGGCTCAGCCGTTCCATGCAGTTGTGTGCACTGACATGCGGGCTGTTCTATCTGTTCTGGCCGACCACCCTGGCGTATCCCGCCATGGACGGCGACTCGGCCAGCATGGCGCTGCTGCGCGCGCTGGCGCACGCCGATTCGTCCCAGAACTGCCTGCCTTCGCTGCATGGCGCGTTGACCCTGCTCGCGATCTGGGCGCTGTTGCCGGCACCGAGGTGGCGCACCGTGCTGCTGTGCGCATGGGGCCTGGCCATTGCTGTTGCGGTGGTGCAGACGCGGCGTCATCTGCTGCTCGATCTTTCCGCCGGCCTGCTGGCGGGATGGTGGAGCGGCCTGGCCGTGCGAGCCTGGCAGCAGGGTCGGCTGGCGAGCGCCGCATGGCCGCTGCGCAGGCGCCCGTACCCGCAGCGCGAAGCACGCAGGAGCATCCATTGAGCGCGATGGCCTTGCCACTGGCGCTGATGCTGGCCGCCATGCTGGCCGAAATGTTCCTGCTGTGGCGCAGGCGCGGTCAGGCCGTGCCCTGGCTCGACGTGATCTTCAACCTGAACTCGGGGCACATCGTGCTGTGGCTGTTCCGCGGCGTGGAGGTCGCGGCCTACGCGTGGGTGCTGCGCCATGCGAGCCTGCGCTGGACGGATGGCTGGCACCCCTGGGCCGTCTGGGTGTTCACCTTCTTCGCATGGGACTTCGGCTTCTACTGGCTGCACCGGCTCCATCATCGCTTCGGCTGGCTTTGGGCCGTCCATGTCGTGCATCACCAGGGAGAGCATTTCAACCTCTCGCTGGGCATCCGCAATTCCTGGTACTCCTCGCTCACTTCGTTCCCGTTCTTTGCGCCGCTGGCGGTGCTGGGCGTGCCGCTGCCGGTGTTCGTGGCCGTGTCGAGCTTTCACTACGCAGTGCAGTTCTACAACCACAGCGGGCTGGTCACGACTTCGGGGCTGCTCGACCGCTTCATGGTCACGCCGCGCCATCACCGCGTGCACCATGGATGCAATGCCGAGTACGTCGACAAGAACTTCGGCGGCACGCTGCTGCTGTGGGATCGGCTGTTCGGCACTTTCCAGCAGGTGCTGCCCGATGTCCCCATCCAGTACGGCGTACCCGGCTGGCCGCGTACCCACAACCCGTTTTGGGCCAGCCAGCTGCCATGGCTGCGCTATCTCGGATGGCGCGAGCCGCATCTGCCTGCGCAGCCGGTCACCCAGGCGCAGGCGCGCTGGGTGGCCACTGGCGGCGTACTGCTGTTCGCGGTGGTGGTGTTCTACGTGGCGCACGAAGGTGCCTGGGCAGGCGGGCAGCAGCTCGTGCTGTTCATGCTGCTGGCCAGCGCCACCCTGGCGCTGGGCGGGTTGTCCGACGGGCGCCCATGGGCCGGCGTCGCCTGGTTCGCGCTCGGCATGGCCGTGCCCGTGCTGCTGATCGGCGTCTTGGGCCTGCGCGACCCCTGGGGCTGCGCGCTCATGGTGCTGCTCGGCCTGCATGCCGCGGCGAGCCTGGGATGGGGCTGGCTGCAGGCGCGTGGGGGCGCCGGCTCACCGACGGGCGGGGGCCGTTCCCGTGCGCCGGCGGCATCGGCCGACGCCGAAAAGTAAAATCGCCCCGTGCTGCCACAACGAACCCTCAAATCGATCAGCCGCGCCGTGGGCGTGGGCCTGCACAGCGGACAGCGGGTGGAACTGACGCTGCGGCCGGCGCCGGCGGACACGGGCATCGTGTTCCGCCGCGTCGATCTGCCGGAGCCGGTCGAGATCCCGATGAACGCCGATGCGGTCACCGACACGCGGCTGGCCTCCACCGTCTCCAACGGCGGCGCCAAGGTGCAGACGGTGGAGCACATCATGTCGGCCTGCGCCGGCATCGGCATCGACAACCTCTACATCGACATCACGGCCGACGAGGTGCCGATCCTCGACGGCTCGGCCGCCTCCTTCGTGTTCCTGCTGCAGAGCGCGGGTGTGGCGCTGCAGAAGGCGCCGCGCCGCTTCATCGAGGTGCTGCAGCCGGTCGAAGTGCGCGAAGGCGAGGGCGCCAGCGAGAAGTGGGCGCGGCTCGATCCGTACCACGGCTTCAGGCTCAGCTTCGAGATCGACTTCGCCCACAAGGTCGTCAACTCCACCGGCCAGCGCTTCGAATTCGACCTCGGCAGCGGCCAGTACAACCGCGACATCGCGCGCGCCCGCACCTTCGGCTTCACCAAGGAGGTGGAGTACATGCGCAGCCGGGGCCTGGCGCTGGGCGGCGGGCTGGACAACGCCATCGTCATGGACGACACCAAGGTGCTCAATGCGGGCGGCCTGCGCTACGACGACGAGTTCGTCAAGCACAAGATCCTCGACGCGATGGGCGATCTGTACATCGTCGGCCACCCGCTGCTGGCCGCCTACAGTGCCTTCCGCTCCGGCCACGCGCTGAACAACAAGCTGCTGCGCGCGCTGCTCGCGCAGCCCGAGGCCTGGCGCCTCGTCACCTTCGACGACGAGCGCGCCGCCCCGCGCGGCTTCGCCGAAGTGGCGCGCGCCTGGTAGAGCCGCCGCCGGCCACACCCGCGCATGCTGCTGTTCCGCTGGGCCATCCTGCTGTTGCTGCTGGTGGCGGGCGTGTGCTTCGTCTTCTACGCCGGCACCGGGCAGGTGAAGTACCGCCGCACCGGCTGGATCGTGCTCAAGTGGACGCTGATCGCGGCGCTGGGCTTCTTCGCGGTGCTGATCGCGGAGCGGGTGGCCTGAGCGGGTAGTGCGCTCAAGGGCACCAAGCCGGCTCATGCCTTTGCGGCCGACCGTGCCAGGTAGCGTTGTCGCCTGGGCTTGAGCACCACCAGTGCGAGCACGGCGGCTGTGATGTCCAGGGCTATGGCGGTTCCGAATACAGGGTGCCAACTCCCGGTTTTCTCGTGCATCAGTGCCGCGATCGGGCCGCCGAGGATCGATCCGATGCCTTGCGAGATGTAGAGCCAGCCGTAATTGGCCGTCGCGTAGCGCGTGCCGAAGGTGTCGGTCAGCGTCGATGGGAACAGCGAGAAGATTTCGCCCCAGCCGAAGAAGACCACGCCGGAGAGCAGTATGAAGAGCACCGCGTTTTCACGCGTCAGCAGCCAAAGCGCCATGGCAATTCCTTCGAGCGCGAAGGCGAAGAACATGGTGTTCTCGCGGCCGTAGCGGTCGGAGATCCAGCCGAAGAAAGGACGAGTGAGGCCGTTGGTAAGGCGGTCGATGGTGAGCGCCAGCGGCAGTGCGGCGAGACCGAAGACCATGACGTTGGCGACGCCGAAATCGCGCGAGAAACTGGCCATCTGCGATGTAACCATCAGGCCCGAGGTCGACATCATGCTCATCATGCAGAACATCAGCCAGAACAGCGGCTGGCGGAGCATCTGGCGCGGCGCGAGATCGCGGCCCGTGACCTGGGGTGTGTGTTGGGTCTCTGCCGGGGCGTGCGCGTGGGCCGGCGAGCGAAGAGCCTGCGACGCGAGCACACCGACGAGCGCGAAAGCCAGGCCGAACTGCCACAGTGTGCGATCCAGCCCCAGGTCGACCAGGGCCGACGCGATGGGGAAGGTCGTGACGATCGCGCCCATGCCATAGCCCGCAGCAACCATGCCGACCGCGAAGCCGCGGCGATCCGGGAACCAGCGCACCATCTGTCCGACCACGCCGATATAAACAATGCCGGTGCCCAGGCCGCCGAACAACCCGTAGGTGAGGTAGAGCGCGCCGATGCTGTTGGCATGGGAGGCCAGGATCCAACTCAGGCCCGACATCAGCGTACCGATCGAGATCAGCCAGCGCGCGCCGAAGCGTTCGATCAGTCCACCCTGGAAAGGCGAGAAGAAGGTTTGCAGCACGATCAGGATCGAGAAGGTGACCTGCAACTCGGACAAAGGGGCACCCAGCTTGGTGGACAGTGGCTTCGTGAACAGTGTCCAGACGTACTGCGGACTGGAAATGGTCATCATGCAGATGAGGCTGATCAACAGTTGAAACCAGCGGTTGTGAAGCAGGCCCCTGGCACTGGCGGGGGCGGGTGTGTGGGTGAGGGTGGTCATGGGTGTGGTGGGGACGGTGGGACGCTTGAGGAGAGGGCCAGGAGTCCGGCGTGGCGCTACCAGCCGGCGACGCAGCCGTCGCTGCGCGGGTCGAAGCCGCCTTCGAAAAGCCCGTCCGGATGGCGGATCACCGCACCCGCATGGCCCATGGTTTCGTCGTAGGGCGCCAGCAGTTCGACCTCGTGGCCGCGGGCACGCAGTGCCGCGACGCAGGCGTCGGGGAAGCGGGATTCGAGCTTGAGCGTGTCGCTGGTCTGGCCCCAGGTGCGGCCAAGCAGCCAGCGCGGCGCCGCAATGGCGGCCTGCGGATTCATGCCGAGCACCGCGATGCGGGAGAACACTGCTGCCTGCGACTGGGGCTGACCGTCACCGCCCATGTTCCCGTACACCATCGTGCGCCCGTCGGCGAAGCGCGCCATGGCGGGAATCAGCGTGTGGAACGGCTTGCGCCCCGGCGTCAGTGGGTTGCGGGCGGTCGGGTCGAGCGAGAAGCTGCACCCGCGGTTCTGCCAATTGACGCCGCTTTGCCGCAGCACGATGCCGCTGCCGAACTCGTGGTAGATGCTCTGGATGAAGCTGACGGCAACGCCGTTGCCGTCGATGGCGCCCATCCAGACTGTGTCGGCGGGCCCTTGGCCGGCACCCCACGGCATCGCGCGCTCGGTGTCGATCGCCGCGCTCAGCCGGGCCAGCGATGCGCCGTCGAGCAGGGACTGGGGGTCGACGTCCATGTAGGCTGGGTCGGTGATCACCCGGTCGCGAATCAGGAAGGCCTGCTTGGTCGCTTCGACGCAGGCATGCACGTAGTCCGCACCCAGCGGGTCCATGCCGGCATCGAGCAGGTGGTCAAGCTGGCCAAGAATCAGGAGAGCGACCAGGCCTTGAGTGGGCGGCGGCATGTTCCACACCGTGCCGAGCGTGTGTCGCAACTCAAGCGGCGTCTTCCACACTGCCCGATGTGCCTGCAGGTCTGCGAGGCCGACTGGGCTGCCGACATCGACCAGGTCCGCAGCCAGCGACTCTGCGAGCGCGCCGCGGTAGAAGTCGTCGAGGCCGTCCCGGGCCAGTTGTTGCAGTGTTGCCGCCAGCCGGGGCTGGACCATCCGTTCGCCTGCCAGCATCTGGCCGGGTTGCAGAAAGCTCTCGGCATAACCGGCAACGCCTTCAAGCTCGGCACGCTTGGCGGCGACGGTGCGGGCCTGGCTGAGGGTGATGGGGGCACCCTCGCGGGCGTAGACAGTGGCGTCTTCCAGCAAGCGCGACAGCGGCATGCGTCCGCCGAGCGCTTCGCGCGAGTAGTGCAGCGCGGCATCCCATCCGGAGATGGTGCCCGCCACGGTGCAGGCAGCCATGCCACCGCGAAAGGGAATCTTGGCGTGGTCAGTCTCCCTGTATCGCGCGATGGTGGCCGCGGCTGCTGCCGCGCCACAGCCCTCGAGCCCGCGCGGCGCCTCGCCGGCGCGCGCGATCAGCCAGAAGCCGTCGCCGCCGATGCTGTTCATGTGGGGATAGACGACGGCGATGGTGGCGGCTGCGGCGACCATTGCTTCGACGGCATTGCCGCCTTCGCGCAAGACGCCCAGGGCGCTCTGTGCGGCAAGCGCGTGAGGCGCGACAGCCGAGCCGCGGCTGCTGCGGGTGGGAGAGAGAGACATGGCTTGGACTCGGACAAGAACCCAGGAGGCTGGCGATCTGTCGCCAGCTTCGATAATTTATGTATTCATAAATCAAAAGAAGCCGAGCATGATCCGTGCCATCGTGGGGCGTGACATGTGTGCCGCCAAAGCCGGCGCGAGGGCGCCGGTGCACCGCCGATGTGCATCAGCCGAAACGTTTGCGGCGTTTGGCGATGGTCGCTGACGCATCCAGGTGCGCGGTGGTGACGCGCACCTGCTCCAGTCTTTCGATGGTGATCTGCTCGACCACGGCGTGGCCGTCCTCGATGTGTTTCGCCGTGACGGCGGCGGCGATCACGGCATCGCGTGCCGCGATCGCATCGAGGATGGCGACGTGCTCGTCGTAGGTGTCGGCAATGCAGTCACCGTAGGCGAAGTCCAGCCGCCGCATGATGCGGATGCGGTCGGTGACTTGCTGGTACACGGCGTCGGTTTCCGGGTTGCCGGCTGCACTGACGAGTGCCAGGTGGAAACGCTCGTCCAGTGCGGCAACAGCCAGTCCGTCAGTGAGTCGTTGACCAGGCACGGCTCGCCAGGGCTCGCCGAGTTCGGCAAGCAACGCATTCAGTGTCTGTTCGCCTGGTCGGTGCGCGCACAGTCGCCGCACCGCGTGCAGTTCAATCATCTCCCGCAATTCGTACAGTGCGGCGAATCGGGAAAGATCAAGCGGCACGACTTCCCAACCATTGCGGAAATAGCCCCGGACCAGGCCTTCGCTCTGCAGCCGCATCAGTGCCTCGCGCACCGGCGTGCGAGACACCCGGAGCCGTTCGGCCACATCGTTCTCCGCGAAGCGATCCCCTGGCAAACGACGAAAAGCGAAGATGTCGTCGCGAAGTTCCTGGTAAACCGCCTCTGCCAGCCGGACGGCTGGAACTCGGGCGGGGACGCCGACGATGGCTTTGGGAGCGGGCATGGCTAACGGATGAGGGGCGGCGCAAGCATGCCAGAGTGGGCTGCGCTGCGGTTCTTCGTTTGCGTTCGCCACTGTCTCAACGCGTGCGTTCCTGCCGGCAGTTCCCGGTCGTGCGCCGTGCCAGCGTCGCCACCTGTCTCAGCCGTGCCAGCGTCCGCCCCTGTGCATGCGTGATCGCCAGGCCCGGTGCGTCCGCCGCGTCGGTGCCTGGCAGGCCGGGCAGATCGAGCAGACGGCGCACCATCCCCAACGCCCAGGGGGCGGCAGCCAGGCCAGCATGGCGATGGGCGCGACCGGCCTGAACAGCGTCCAGAACAGTTGGAGCAGCAGGCGCGGCAGAGAGGGCTCGAGGGGAGGGTCGGGTTCGGACGTCCAGGCCCCCTATCATCGCAGCCGCATGAGGCGACATTGGACGAACGGGCTGGGCGTGCTGCTTTTCGCCGCGATGACTGCCGCGGGTGCCGCCCCCGGCGGCATGCCCTGGCGGCTGGAGCCGGCGGCCAGCCACCGCGAGCAGGCGCGGGTCGCCGCCGACCATGGCGAACAGGTGCTGGTGTGGCAAGGCCCCGGCGGCGCGAAGGTCGCCGGCGTTGCCTTCCTGCTGGCCGAGGCGCCCTTTGCCCAGGTGCAGCCGGCGGTGGCGCGGGCGCTCCAGCCGCAGGGCCGGCTGGAGATCGATGCCGGGCAGAGCCCGCTGGCGTACCAGCGCGACGGCTGGGACGAGGTGCTGCTGTCGCGCCGGCCTGATCTGCGCGCCGCCCTGGTCGAACGCCACGCCCTGCCGCACCTGCGGCAGGCCGTCGCGCAGGGTGCCATCACGCCGGACGAGATGCAGCAGCGGCTGGCGCTGGCCTACGCCTCCGTGGAATCGCTGCCGCAGCACCGCATCGAGTTGGACGCGTTCCAGCAGCCCTACGCCTACTGGCTGGCCACGCGGGAGGACAGCCGCGGACTCATCGGGCGCCAGAAGAGCCGGCTGGAGGTCTACGTCTTCGACGTGTCGGCCGCGTTCGGGCATCCTGCGACCGTCGTGCAGCTCTCCCGCGAGGACAGTTATCCGAACCCGAACGCCACGCTGCTCAAGCAGTTGAAGAACTTCAACATCCTGAGCACGCCGCCACCCAGCCGCCTCGGCGGCGGCGTGGTGCCCGCACCGGTCTTCACGGCGGTGCGCGGTGCGCTGCTGGCGCTGCGCGGCCCGGTCACGGTGGCGGACGCGCCCCAGGCCTGGATCCGGCCCCCCGCATTGCCGCCGGTGCCCGCGCTGGCGCTGGCCGCGCCGGCCGCCGACGTCCCCGCCCTCCAGCCCGAGGTGGTGCCGTGGGGCGCGCTGGTGATCGGCGGGAACCCCGCCCGCTATGCGCCGCTGTACCCCCGCGAATTGCTGGCGCTGCCCGGGGGCGACCTGCTCGTCAGCGCCGAGCTGATGGACGACACCGGTCCGCCCGTGCGCGTGTGGCGGCTGCACGCGAAGGACGGGGGCTGGCAGGCCGAGGACG
>JASGDG010000178.1:0-12157 GCA_047607325.1 Xenophilus sp.
CCGTCGGCGCGGCCGTGTCGCCGCCCGGCGCCCCGGCCTCGCCCCCAGCCCGCTCGGCCTCCCAGGCACGCAGCCAGTCCTCCAACTCGGCCACCCGCTCATAAAGCTGACCCCACGTCGCGGCCTTGCGGCACAGCAGCGCCCAGTAACTGGAATCGGCCGGGGTGAACCCGTAGCCTTCCGGCGACCAGAGCTTGCCGCTATGGAAATGCCAGCCCTCCCAATTGCGACAGCCAATTTCGGTGCCGCGCTCCACCCGCAGCAATTTAATGGCCCACCAGGGCACCGCATGCCGGCCTGAACGCCACGCATATACGCTGCGCTCAGTCACATGCAGCAGCTTCGCGGCCTCGGGCACGTTCAGGGCCAGCGTGGCGAGCAGCGAACGGAAGGCCGCCCCAGCGTCAGCGCGCTGCGCAGCCGATGCCGGGGGCCTGCCTCGCTTTGGTTTTGAGTAGATGCAATGTGCATTATGTCAAATCACATACGTAGGCTGAGGCGGGCCATCATCGCGGCTTTGTGCCATGTTCCGCGCCCCCTCGCCGGCACGCCTGCCGCCGTTTGCCGAGTGGTGGCGCCGCTTGAGGCCGAGCGGTTCGATGCTGCGGAGAATTCACCGTTCCTGACGGCGTAGCAGTTCGGCCCGGCGCTGCCCGTGCTCTTTACGGCCCCGCGACAGGCGCTCAGTGCACCAGCCCCACGCCGCCGCGCGGCACGCCCCGCGCGGCGGCCAATTCCTGCACCGCCATGGCCAGTGCCCGCACGCCGTCCTCGATCTGGGCGCCGGAGATGGAGGACAGCCGCAGCCGGAACTGCGGGCAGGGGTACGGCGGCCGGTCGTAGAACACGCGACCCGCCTCGATCAGCACGCCGTGGGCTCGCGCGACATCGGCCAGTTCACCCGAGTCCAGCCAGGGCGGCCCCTCGACCCACACCGAGGCGCCGCCCTGCGGCAGCGCGAAGCGGAAATCGGGCAGATGCCGGCCCATTGCCTGCGCCGCACGCGCCAGACGCTCCTGCATGATCTGGTTGACGCGCCGGGCGTGCGACTCGTGGTGCCCCAGCGAAAGGAACAGTGCGTAGGCATGCTGCAGGAAGGCGCTGGGATGACGCACCTGCGCATGCCGCAGCACCCGCAGCTCGGCGATCAGCGCGCGCGGAGCCACGATGTAGCCCAGCCTCAGCGCGGGCGACAAACTCTTGGACAGCGAGCCAATGTAGATGACCCGGCCGCTGGCGTCCAGGCTCTTGAGCGCCGGCATCGGCGTGCCGGCGTAGAGGTTCTCGGCCTCGTAGTCGTCCTCGATGATGACGAAATCATGCAGTTCGGCCTTGCGCAGCAGCCACTGGCGGCGTTCCAGGCTCAGCGTGCGGGTGGTCGGACTTTGGTGCGAGGGCGTGACGAAGACGTAGTCCACCTCCGGCATGCCATCGACCACCAGGCCTTCGTCGTCCACCGCGATGTTGACCATCTGTGGCCCTCGGACGCTGAATGAATTGCGCGCATGTGGATGGCCCGGCTCCTCGAAGCCGACGCGCGAACGATGGTCGAACAAGGCCTCCGCCAGCAGATAGCAGGCGTGCTGCGAGCCGACGGTGACGAGGATCTCGTCGGCCAGCGCGTACACGCCGCGCTGGGGCAGCAGGCGCTGGCGGATCTGCTGCACCAGCGCCTCCACGTCCACCTTCTCGAAGTCGGGCGTCCAGTGCGGCAGCTGCACGCGGCTGAGGCTGCGCATGCAGCACTCGCGGAAGTCGTCGGTGGGAAACAGTTCCGCGTCGTAGGTGCCGTAGACGAACTGGTAGGGGTAGCCGTGCCAGTCCTGCGGCTTGGCGAGCGTGGGCCGCGCGGCCTGCGAACGCAGAACGCGGCGGGCCCAGTCGGGCGGATGCGCCGTGGCGGGCGCATCCGCGGCGCGGAACGGGTTCTCTCCCAGCGCCGTGTCCAGGTCGGGCTTCTGCGGCGAGGCGTGGGCCGCGACGAAGACGCCGCGCCGCGGACGCGACTCGAGGAAGCCTTCTTCCACCAACTGCTCGTAGGCCGCCGTGACGGTGTTGCGGCTCAGCGAGAGCGCATGCGCCAGATCGCGCGACGACGGCAGCGGCGCCCCCGCGGCCAGCCGGCCGTCCAGGATGGCCTGCACGACCACGGCGCGCAGGCGCACCTGGATCGGCAGGCCCGGCTGCTCCGGCAGGCGAAAGAGGCGGGCCCACAGCGGAAGGCCGTCATCCGTCATGCCAATGCCCCGGAGCGGCGCGAGGGCGCACGCAATGCGGGCGGGCGCCCGCAGTTGGTGCGCGGCGGGCAGGATGTGGCGTGGACGATGGGACGCATCTGGCTCTATGGCGGAACGAACGCAATTCCTAGACTGCCCCGCATCTTTCGCGCCATCCGTTCCCGAGCCCGCCATGACTTCCGCAGTCCCCTCCTCCGTCGGCACCGAGATGCTGGCGGCCTTCTCCGATGCCTGGAACCGCCACGACCTGCCGGCGCTGATGGGCTTCATGCACGCCGAATGCGTGTTCGAGGCCGCCGCCGGCCCGCTGGCCTGCGGCGCGCGCCACGAAGGCCACGAGGCCGTGGCCGCCGCCTTCGCAAGCGCGTGGAAGGCCTTTCCCGACGCGCAATGGCGCAACGGCCGCCACTTCGTCGCGGGCGAGCGCGGCGTCTCAGAATGGACCTTCACCGGCACCGCCGTCGACGGCTCGCGCATCGAGGCCGACGGTGTGGACGTGTTCACCTTCAGGGACGGGAAGATCCTCGTCAAGAACGCCTTCCGCAAGAACCGCCCACCCCTGCGGGCGGCCTGAGGGAGGCGCCATGTCCATCGCCGCGCCCAACGAACTCTTCGCGCCCTACGACCCGGCCTACGACCCGCTGGTCTCGCCCGGCCCCGGCCGCAACCGCGGCTACGCTCCCACCTGGTGGGCCGCCAGCGCCGGCGCGCCGCCGGACGACGACGGCCCCGTCACGCAGGACGTCGATGCCGACGTCGTCATCATCGGCTCGGGCTTCACCGGGCTGGCCACCGCACTCTTTCTCGCCAGGGAGCACGGCATCAAGGCCACAGTGCTCGAAGCCAACCGCGTCGCCTGGGGCTGCACCAGCCGCAACGGCGGCCAGGGCCAGAACGCCAGCGGCCGCCTGTACCGCTCGCAGTGGATCGCCCGCTGGGGCCTGGACGTGGCGAAGAAGCTGGACGCCGAGATCCGCTGGGGTTTCCAGACCTTCGCCGACCTGGTCGCGCAAGTGGATTGCGACGCCCAGCCCGGCGGCCACCTCTTCGTCGCCCACCGCGAGAAGAAGATGGACTTCCTGCGCAGCGAGACCGAAGTGATGCGCAGGCACTTCGGCTACGACGCGCGCATGCTCACCGGCGAGGAAGTGCGGCGCGACTGGTGCGGCGACCAGGACGCCAAGGGCGCGCAATACGAAAGCGAGGGCATTTCCGTCCACCCGCTCAAGCTGGCCTACGGCTACCTGCGCATGGCACGTGCACTCGGCGCCCGGGTGCACCCGGGCAGCCCGGTGATCGGCTGGGAGACGAAGAGCGGCGTGCACCACCTGAAGACCCCCGGCGGCACGGTGCGCGCCCGCGCGGTGGGCATCGCCACCGGCGCCTACACGGCGCCCGGCCTGCACGGCAGCCTGAAGAACCGCTACTTCCCCGTGTTGTCGAATTCCATCGTCACGCGCCCGCTGACCGACGCGGAGGTGGCGGCGACGAATTTCAAAACGCGCATCGCCATCACCGACACGCGCACGCTGCGCTTTTACTACCGCCTGCTGCCGGGCAACCGGCTGCAGATCGGCAGCCGCAGCGCGATCACCGGCGCCGACGCGCACCGCGAGCAGCACTACCGCCTGCTCACCGACGGCATCGCGCGCAAGTTCCCCCCGCTCAAGGGCATCCAGGTCGACCACTCGTGGTGGGGCTGGGTCGACGTGAGCCACGACATGATGCCGCGTGTCGCCCAGCCCGACCCGAAGCAGCAGGTCTTCTACGCGCTGGGCTACGGGGGCAACGGCGTGTCCTTCTCTGCCCACGCGGGCCGGCGCATGGCGCAGCGCATCGCCGGGCAGGCCGACCCGCTGTTCGGCGTGCTGCCGATCTACCGCGACGCCCTGCCCTTCCCCCACCAGGGCGAATGGGCGGCGCCCTTGCGCCGCCTCGGCCAGGGCTTTCTCTACAAGTGGTATTGGCTCAAGGACGAGGTGCTGTGAGCCTTCGGCACGGAACGCATCCCGCCCCCCCGCATCCGCATGACTCTGGAGTAAACCAATGAATCCGTTGACCCTATCCCGCCGTACCCTCGCCCTGGCCGCCGCGGCGCTGGCCGCCGGCATCCTGTGGACCCTGCCCGCTGCCGCGCAGGAGGCGAAGGACGGCGGCACGCTGGTGATCGGCACCACGCAGGCGCCGCGCCACCTCAACGGCGGTGTGCAGTCGGGCATCGCCACCGCCGTGCCTTCGACGCAGATCTTCGCCAGCCCGCTGCGCTTCGATGACAAGTGGAATCCGCAGCCCTACCTGGCCGAGTCGTGGAAGTTGGCGGACGACGGCAAGTCGCTCACGCTGCACCTGCGCAGGAACGCGGTGTTCCACGACGGCAAGCCGGTCACCTCCGCCGACGTGGCCTTCTCCATCATGGCGATCAAGGCCAACCACCCCTTCTCCACCATGATGGCGCCGGTGGAAAAGGTGGACACGCCCGACCCGTACACCGCCGTCATCCGCATGAGCACGCCGCACCCGGCCATCGTGCTGGCCATGTCGCCGGCGCTGTGCCCCATCCTGCCCAAGCACATCTACGACGACGGCACCGACCTGAAGAACCACCCGCGCAACAGCCAGAACGTGGTGGGCTCCGGTCCCTTCAAGCTGGTCGAGTTCAAGCCCGGCCAGCGCATCGTGCTGGAGAAGTTCGACAAGTTCTTCCTGCCCGGCAGGCCGCACCTGGACAAGATCATCATGACCATCTCGCCCGACACGCAGAGCCTGGTGCTGGGGCTGGAGCGGGGCGACATCCAGATGCTGCCCTACACCGCCAGTTCGGTGGACCTGCGGCGCCTGAAGGCCCATCCGAACCTGCAGATCACCGACAAGGGCAACGAGGGCATCGGCTCGATCAACTGGCTGGCCTTCAACACGGCCAGGAAGCCGCTGGACGACGTGAAGGTGCGCAAGGCCATCGCCTACGCGATCGACAAGAACTTCATCGCCCGCGCACTGATGGGTGGATTCGCCACCGTGGCCGACGGCCCCATCGTGCCGGGCAGCCCCTTCGCCGTGCCCGACCTGGTGAAGTACCCGCTGGATCTGAAGAAGTCCGCCGAACTGCTCGACGAGGCCGGTCTCAAGCCCGGCGCCGGCGGCGAGCGCTTCAAGCTTGCCATCGACTACCTGCCCGGCGGCGACGAGCAGCAGAAGAACGTGGCCGAGTACCTGCGCTCGCAGCTCAAGAAGGTCGGCATCGCGGTGGAGGTGCGCGCCTCGGCCGACTTCCCGGCCTGGGCCAAGCGCATTGCCTCGCACGACTTCGACATGACCATGGACACCGTCTTCAACTGGGGCGACCCGGTGATCGGCGTGCACCGCACCTACCTGTCGAGCAACATCAAGCCCATCGTCTGGACCAACACGCAGTCCTACAGCAACCCGAAGGTCGACGAGCTGCTCAACGCTGCCGGCGGCATCGTCGATCCGGTCAAGCGCAAGGCCTACTATGCCGCCTTCCAGAAGATCGTGACGGACGAGGTACCGATCGTCTTCATCAACCTGACGCCCTACTACACGGTGGCGAGCAAGCAGCTGGGCAACCTGCCGACGACCATCTGGGGCGCCGCCTCGCCGATGGACGACGTGTACCTCAAGTAAAGACCGGGCCGCCCCATGAACGCCCTGCGACCCGCAGCCTCCCGGCTGCTCCAGGCCCTGCTGCTGGTGCTGGCCGTGGTGGTGCTGAACTTCGCGCTGGTGCATGCCGCGCCCGGCGACCCGGTGGAGACCATCGCCGGCGCCAGCGGCGGCATGTCGGAGGAAGTGAAGGCCCAGCTGCGCCAATCCTACGGGCTGGACCGGCCGCTGCCGGTGCAGCTGGCGGTCTACCTGGGCCGCGTGGCGCGGCTGGACCTGGGCTACTCCTACTTTTTCAACCTGCCGGTCACGGGGTTGATCGCCGAGCGCATCCCGGCCACCCTGCTGCTGGTGCTCAGCTCGGTGCTGTGCGCCTTCCTCGCGGGCACGTCGCTGGGCGTGCTGGCCGCCCGGCGACCCAACGGGCTGCTGTCGCAGACGATCACCGTGCTCTCGCTGGTGGGCTTCGCCGCGCCGGTGTTCTGGACCGGGATGATGCTGATGATCCTGTTCGCCTCGGTCTGGCCGATCCTGCCGGTATCGGAGATGCGCTCGGTCGACAGCGACGGCAAGGGCCTGGCCGGCGTGGTGGACGTGCTGTGGCACCTGGTGCTGCCGATGGTCACGCTGTCGCTGGTGTACCTGGCGCAGTACAGCCGCCTGGCGCGCGCCAGCATGCTGGAAGTGCTGGGCGCGGACTTCATCCGCACCGCGCGCGCCAAGGGCCTGGCGGACCGCGTCGTGCTCTACAAGCACGCGCTTCGCAATGCCATCCTGCCGGTCATCACCATCCTGGGCCTGCAGTTCGGCAACGTGCTGGCCGGCGCCATCCTGGTCGAGACAGTCTTCAACTGGCCGGGCCTGGGCCGGCTGGCCTTCGAATCCGTGCTGCGACGCGACTACCCGACCATCCTCGGCGTGCTGCTGCTGTCGGCCGTGGTGGTGCTGGTGATGAACCTGCTCACCGACCTGTGCTACCGCCTGGTCGATCCCCGCATTCAGAAGAGGTAGGCCATGTCCGCGCTGCCCCTTTCTCCCGGCCAGCCGGGGCCCGTGATGCCGCCGGCGGCAACCGCGCCTTCGCCGCTGCGCGAGGCCGCCCGCATGTTCATGCGCAATCCTGCTGCGGTCGCCGGACTGCTGCTGCTGACACTGATCGTCGTGGTCTCCGTGGCCGGACCGTGGCTGTACCCGGCCGACCCGTTCGAGATCCGCGGCGCACCGCTGTCGCCGCCCGGCACCGAGGACGTCTGGCTCGGCACCGACCAGCTCGGCCGCGACGTCGCCATCTCGCTGCTGTACGGGGGACGTGCGACGCTGCTGGTGGGCGCGGTGGCGGCCCTGCTGTCGGTAGGCATCGGCGTGACTCTGGGCGCGCTGGCCGGCTACCACGGCGGGCGCATCGACGCGGCGCTCAGCCGCGTGACGGAGTTCTTCCAGGTGCTGCCGGCGCTGCTGTTCGCGATGGTGGTGGTCACGCTGTTTTCGCCCAGCCTGCTGACGGTCGTGCTCTCGATCGGCCTGGTGAGCTGGCCGGCGACGGCCCGGCTGACGCGCGCCGAGTTCATGAAGGTGCGCGACCTGGAGTTCGTGCGCGCCGAGCGCTCCATCGGTGCGCGGGACGGGCGCATCATCTGGAAGGTGATCCTGCCCAACTGCGTGGCGCCGCTGGTGGTCTCGGCCACGCTGGCGGTCGGCAGCGCCATCCTGTTCGAGGCCGGGCTGTCCTTCCTGGGCCTGGGCGATCCGAACCTGATGAGCTGGGGAATGATGATCGGCTCCAGCCGGCAGTACGTGCTCTCGGCCTGGTGGGCGGTGGCGATTCCGGGTGCAGCCATCTTCCTCACGGTATTGGCGGTCAGCCTGATCGGCGACGGACTGAACGATGCCCTCAATCCCAAGCTGCGGGAGCGTTGAGATGACCCACGCCTCCCCTGTCCTGCGCGTCGACGGCGTGCGCGTGGAATTCAACACCCGGCGCGGCAAGGCGCTGGTGCTCAACGGCGTGAGCTTCGACGTGCGCGCCGGCGAAACGCTGTGCATCGTCGGCGAGTCGGGCTGCGGCAAGAGCATGACCGCGCTCACGGTGCTCGGTCTGGTGCCGCAGCCGCCGGGCCGCGTGAGCGGCGGGCGCGTGCTGTTCGGCGACGAAGACCTGCTGCAGGCCGCGCCGCAGCGCCTGCGCGAGGTGCGCGGCAACCGCATCTCGATGATCTTCCAGGAGCCGATGACCTCGCTCAACCCGGTGTTCACGGTGGGCGAACAGATCGCGGAAGTCGTGCGCTTGCACGCCGGGCTGGATCGCTCCGCGGCGCAGGCGCGGGCTGTCGAGATGCTGCGCCAGGTCGGCATCCCGGCGCCCGAGCGCCGTGTCGACGAGTATCCGCACCAGCTCTCCGGCGGCATGCGCCAGCGCGTGATGATCGCCATGGCCCTGGCCTGCCGGCCGGACATCCTGATCGCCGACGAGCCCACCACCGCGCTGGACGTGACAGTGCAGGCCCAGATCTTCGAGCTGCTGCGCGAGTTGCAGCGCGAGCGCGGCACGGCCATCGTATTGATCACGCACGACATGGGTGCCGTCGCCGAGATGGCCGACCGCGTGATCGTGATGTACGCCGGCCGCATCATCGAGCAGGGCACCACCGCCCAGGTGCTCGAAGCGCCGCAGCACCCCTATACCCAGGGCCTGATCGCCTGCCTGCCCGAGCTGGGCAGCAGCCAGGCCGGCGAACGCGCCGACCTGGCCGAGATCGCCGGCGTGGTGCCTTCGCTGTGGGAGCTGGGGCATGGCTGCGCCTTCCGCGAGCGCTGCCCGCACGCCCGCGCGCGTTGCGCCACCGAAGTGCCGCCGATGTTCGGTGCGCGGGCGCCTGGCCGGACCGGTCATGGCGCCGCCTGCTGGCTGCTGGCCGAGCACGCGCAGGCGGCAGGCGAGGTGGCGGCATGAACCAGCCCATCCCCTTTCCGAAGATGGCCCCTCTCGTCCAGCCCGCGCCCCCCATCCTGCTGTCCGTGACCGACCTGAAGGTGCACTTCCCGCGCCCGAAGAGCGGCTTCGGCGCCACGCCGGAGTTGGTGCGCGCCGTGGACGGCGTGAACTTCGAAGTGCGGCGCGGCACGACGCTGGCCGTGGTGGGCGAGTCCGGCTCCGGCAAGACCACCACTGCATTGGCCGTGATGCGCCTGGCCCCCATCACCGGGGGCAGCGTGCGCCTCGGCGCCACCGACCTGAGCCTGCTGCCCGACGAGGCCCTGCGTCAGGCGCGCCGCCGCGTGCAGATGATCTTCCAGGACCCGTATTCCTCGCTCAACCCGCGCCAGCGCGTGGGCGAGGCGGTGCGTGCGCCGCTGGACCTGATGAAGATCGGCACCCGGGCCGAGCGCGCCGCCCGCGTGGACGAGCTGTTCGCCGCCGTCGGCCTGCGACCCGAGCAGCAGCACCTGTTCCCACACCAGTTCTCCGGCGGCCAGCGCCAGCGCATCAACATCGCCCGCGCGCTGGCGACGAATCCCGAACTGGTGGTGTGCGATGAGCCGGTCTCCGCCCTGGACATCGCCATCCGCGCGCAGATACTGAACCTGCTGGCGCGCCTGCAGCGCGAGCTGGGGCTGACCTACCTCTTCATTTCGCACGACATGGCGGTGGTCGAGTACATCTGCGACGAGATCGCCGTGATGTACCTGGGCCAGATCGTCGAGCGCGCGCCGCGGCGGGCCTTCTTCGCGCGGCCGCTGCATCCCTACAGCGTGGCGCTGATGTCGGCCGTGCCCACGGTGCGCGGCGGCCGCGCGCGGGCCGCGCAGCGCATCCGGCTGGCGGGCGATCCGCCCAGCCCCATCAACCCGCCTCCGGGCTGCCGCTTCGCCGGGCGATGCCCAGCCGCCGGCCCCGGCTGCGATCAGCCCCAGGCGCTGCGCGAAGTGCAGCGCGACCACTGGGTCGCCTGCCACCGGGTGGCGTCCTCGGGCAGCGCGGCGGCCGGTCCGCTGCAGCTGCCGGCCGTGGCATGAACTCTCTCCTTCTTTTTTCGCCATGACCATCACCGTCTTCCAGGCCCGCAAGATCCTCACCATGAACCCGCAGCAACCCGAGGCCACGCACGTCGCCGTGCGCGACGGAAGGGTGCTGGCGGTGGGCGACCTGCCCCGCATGCAGGCCTTCGGCGAATTCGCTTTCGACCCCCGCTTTGCCGACAAGGTGCTGATGCCCGGACTGGTCGAAGGCCATTCGCACCTCATGGCCGGCGGCCTGTGGAAGTTCACTTTCGTCGGCTACCACGCGCGCACCTCGCCCGATGGCCGCGTGTGGGAAGGCTGCCGCGGCTTCGACGAGGTCATCGAACGCCTGGCCGCCGTCGAGCGCGGCATGACCGACCCGAAGGCGCCGCTGCTGGCCTGGGGCTTCGACCCCCTGTTCTTTGGCTCTGAGCGCATGACGGTCAACCATCTGGACCGTGTCTCCACCACGCGCCCCGTGGTCATTCTGCACGCCAGCCAGCACCTGATGAACGTCAACCGCGCCGCGCTGGCGGGCGCCGGCATTACGCGCGACACCGAGATCGAAGGCGTGGCCCGCTTTGCCGACGGCGAGCCCAGCGGCGAGTTGCAGGAGTTCGCCGCCATGTTCCCCATCACCCGGCTGACGGGCAACCTCTTCCGCGTGACCGGCTCCGACCCGGCCAGCCTGCGCCTGTTCGGCCAGATGGCGCAGCTCGCGGGCGTCACCACAGCCACCGACCTGGTCAACGACCTGAGCGACGCCAATGCCGCCGCGCTGGCCGAGGTGACGGCGGCGCCGGACTTCCCCGTGCGACTGGTGCCCGCCTACATCAGCATGGACGGCGGCCTGAACCGTGCCCAGGGCGGCGCGCGCGTGCGCGCGCGGCAGGCCGAGGCGGCGGGCAACGGCAAGCTGCATTACGGCCTGGTGAAGATCGTGGCCGACGGCTCGATCCAGGGCTTCACTGCCCGCGTGCGCTGGCCGGGTTATCACAACGGCGCACCCAACGGCATCTGGATCCTGCCGCCGGCCGAACTGAAGGCTGCCATCAGAGACTTCCATGCGCAGGGCCTGCAGCTGCACATCCACACCAACGGTGACGAGGCGACCGAAGTGGCGCTGGACGGCATCGAGGAAGCCCTGGCCGCGCACCCGCGCTGGGACCATCGCCACACGCTGCAGCATTGCCAGATGGCCAGCGAGGCACAGTTCGCTCGCATGGCGCGCCTGGGCGTATGCGCCAACCTGTTCGCCAACCACATCTACTACTGGGGCGACGCGCACCGTGCGCTGACGATGGGCCCCGACCGTGCCAGCCGCATGGACGCCTGCGCCACCGCGCTGCGCCACGGCGTGCCGCTGGCGGTGCACTCGGACGCACCGATCACGCCGCTGGCACCGCTGTTCACGGCCTGGTGCGCAGTCAACCGGTTGACCTCCGGCGGCCAGCAGCTGGGTGGCGGCGAGTGCATCACCGTGCCCGAGGCGTTGCATGCCATCACCATGGGCGCGGCGTTCACGCTGCGCATGGACCACCTGATCGGCTCCATCGAGGTGGGCAAGTTTGCGGACTTCTGCGTGCTGGAGGACGATCCCCTGGCTGCGCCCCCCGAGGCGCTGAAGGACGTGCGCATCGCCGGCACCGTGGTCGGCGGCCAGCCGCTGGCGCTGCCCGGCCATGCCTGAGCCCGTGGCACGCCCGCGCATTCCGCTCACCGTGGTCGGCGGCTTCCTCGGCGCCGGCAAGACCACCCTGCTGAACCATCTGCTGGCGCACGCGAATGGGCAGCGCATCGCGGTGCTGGTCAACGACTTCGGCGCGGTCAACATCGACCGCGCCCTGGTGGCCTCGGAGGGCGCGGGTGCCATCGAGCTGACCAACGGCTGCGTGTGCTGTGCCATCGGCGATGACCTCACGGCCGCGCTGATCGAGCTGATCGAATCGCCGCGACCGCCCGAGGCGATCGTGGTCGAGGCCAGCGGCGTCTCCGATCCCTGGCGCATTGCCCAGGTCGGCCTGGCCGACCCGGCGCTGGCGCTGGAGGCCGTGCTCGTTCTGGCCGACGCCGCCGCGCTGCCGTCCCAGGCAGCCGATCCGCTGCTGGCCGACACGGTACGGCGCCAGCTGCGCGCGGCCGACCTGCTGGTGCTCAACAAGTGCGACCTCGTCGCCGACGATGACCTGCAGGCGCTGCGAGCCTGGCTGGATGCCAACGCGCCCGATGCGCCCCGCCTGGAAACCGACCACGCCCGCGTGCCGGCCGCGCTGCTCGGCGCGCCGCTGCATGCCGGCGCG
>JASGDG010000179.1:0-2771 GCA_047607325.1 Xenophilus sp.
CCTGGGCGCGGCCGCGGCGGCCGTGGCGGTGCCGGGCGCCTGGCCCTGGGCGCTGGGCGCGGTGGCGCTGAACCATGCGGCCATCACCGCCGTCGGCCTGACGCCGCGCAGCCGCTGGCTGGGGCAGAACATGACGCGGCTGCCGGCCGCCGCCGCGGCGCGCGGCGAGGTGGCGCTGACCATCGACGACGGGCCGGAGCCCGAGGTCACGCCCGCCGTGCTGGACCTGCTCGACGCGGCCGGCCAGCGCGCCACCTTCTTCTGCATCGCCGAGCGGGTGCAGGCGCATCCCGCCCTGGCGCGCGAGATCGTGGCGCGCGGCCACGGCATCCAGAACCACACGGCGCGGCACCGGCACGACTTCTCCGTCCTCGGGCCGCGCGGCTATGCGGCCGAGATTTCCCGCGCGCAGGAGTTGTTGGCCGCAGCGACGGGCGAGCGCCCCACCTGCTTCCGCGCGCCGGCCGGTCTGCGCAACCCCTTCCTCTCCCCCGTGCTGCACCGCCTGGGCCTGCTGCTGGTGAGCTGGACGCGGCGCGGCTTCGACACCCGCGAGGGCGATGCCGCCAAGGTGCTGGCGCGCCTGGCCGGTGGCCTGGCCGCCGGCGACATCCTGCTGCTGCACGACGGCCATGCGGCGCGCACTGCGGCCGGCCGGCCGGTGGTGCTGGAGGTCCTGCCCCCGCTGCTGGCGCAGCTGCAGCGCCAGGGCCTGCGCTCGGTCACGCTGCCCCAGGCCCTGCGCGAATCCACCGACGAATGAACGCCATCACCCGACAACCCCAGCGCCTCTCGGCCGACACCGCCTGGCGCGGCCTGCACGCGCAGGCGACCGCGCCGTACCGGCAGTCCGGCCGCTTCGGCTGGCATTTCGCCCGCGGCAAGCTCGGTTACGACCCGGCCTTCCGCGGCATCGTCGCGCGCGGGCTGATCGGGCCCGAGCGTCCGCGCATGCTGGACATCGGCGCCGGCCAGAGCCTGTTCGCCAACCTGCTGCACTGCGCGGCGGCGATGCAGCGCGAGGGCCGCTGGCCGCCGGCCTGGACGCCGACGCCGGCCGAGCCCGTCTACACCGGCATCGAGCTGATGCCGCGCGACGTGGAGCGTGCCCGCCGCGCGGTGGGCCACATCCGGCCCGCCCCCACGCTGGTGTGCGGCGACATGTGCAGCGCCGCGCTGCCGGCCTGCGACGTGGTGGTGATCCTCGACGTGCTGCACTACGTCGATCACGCCGCGCAGGAGGGCGTGCTGCTCCGCGTGCGCGATGCGCTGCGGCGAGGCGCCGGCGAGCGCGCCGTGCCCGGCCGCCTGCTGCTGCGCGTGGGCGACGCGGCCAGCCGCCGCGGCTTCGCCGTCAGCCAGTGGGTGGACCGGACCGTCACGCGCGTGCGCGGGCACAAGGTCTCGCCGACCTGGGGCCGCACGCTCGATGAATGGACCGCGCTGCTGCGGCGCCTGGGCTTCGCGGTGCAGCCGATCCCGATGAGCGAGGGCACGCCCTTCGCCAACGTGCTGCTCGTCGCCGACGTCGAATCACCGCTATGAACGCACCCGCCACCCTCGACCACGCCGGCATCGCCGCGCGCATCCCGCACCACGGCGACATGTGCCTGATCGACCGGCTGGAAGGCTGGGACGCGCAGGCCATCCACTGCACCACCGCGCGCCACGCCGACCCGGCCAACCCGCTGCGCACCGCCGGCGGCCTGCTGGCGCCGGCGGCCATCGAGTTCGCCGCGCAGGCCATGGCGCTGCATGGCGGACTGCTGGCCGCCGACGGCGCCCAACCCTCCGCCGGCTACATCGCCAGCGTGCGCAGCGTGAAATTCAGCACCGCGACCCTGCACGACCGGCCGGCGCCGCTGCACCTGCATGCGCAGCGCCTGTCGGGCGACGCCAGCCAGGTGATGTACGCCTTCCGCGTGGAAGACGGCGCGCGGCAGCCCGTGGCCGAAGGCCGCGTGGTGGTGGTGCTCAATACGCCGCTTCCCGACCAGACTTCCTCTTCGAGCACGACATGACTGCATTGAATGGCAAGCGCGCCCTCGTCACCGGCGCCAGCGGCGCCCTGGGCTCGGCCATCGCCGAACGGCTGGCTCGCGAGGGCGCCACCGTGCTGCTGCACGCCAACGGCCGCCGCGAGGCCATCGAGGCGCTGGCTGCGCGCATCGCCGAAGCCGGCGGCCAGGCCGAGTGCCACGTGTTCGACTTGACCGACGACGCGGCCTGCGCCGCCGCCTGCGCGCGCCTGCTGGAAGGCGGGCCGGTGCAGGTGCTGGTCAACAACGCCGGCATCCACGACGACGCGGTGCTGCCGGGCATGCGGCCCGAGCAGTGGCACAAGGTCATCGACGTCTCGCTCAACGGCTTCTTCCGCGTGACGCAGCCGTTGCTGCTGCCGATGCTGCGCACGCGCTGGGGCCGCATCCTCAACATCTCGTCGGTGGCGGCCATCGCCGGCAACAAGGGGCAGGTGAACTACGCCGCCGCCAAGGGCGCGCTCAACAGCGCGACCAAGGCGCTGTCGCTGGAGGTGGCCTCGCGCGGCGTCACGGTCAATGCCATCGCGCCGGGCATCATCGCCTCGCCGATGGCGGACGCGGTGTTCGACCCGGCCGTGGTCAAGCAGATGGTGCCGGTGCAGCGTGCCGGCACGCCGGAGGAGGTGGCGGCGCTCGCCGCCTTCCTGGTGGGGCCGGAGGCGGGCTACATCACGGGCCAGGTCATCTCGGTCAACGGCGGGATGATTTGAGGCACCGCCACCTCAGGGC
>JASGDG010000180.1:0-8375 GCA_047607325.1 Xenophilus sp.
AGAAGCCCTGGCCCTCCACGCCGCCGATCAGGTGATCGGCGCTCAGGCGGTAGTCCTCGGCGATCAGCTCGCCGGAGTCGATGCTCTTGTAGCCCAGCTTCTCCAGTTTGCGGCTGCTGCGGAAGCCCGGCGCCTTGGGCGCGATGAACAGGCTCATGCCCTTGTGGCGTGGGCTGGCCTCGGGGTTCGTCTTCACCAGCAAAGCGAAGCAGGAGCCTTCCACCGCGTTGGTGATCCAGGTCTTGGTCCCGTTGATCACGTAGTGGTCGCCGTGGCGCCGGGCCGTCATGCGGATGCCCTGGAGATCCGTGCCGGCGTCGGGTTCGGTCAGCGCGAGCCCGCCGCGTATCTCCCCGGAGGCGAACCGGGGCAGCCACTCGCGCTTCTGTTCGGCCGTGCCGAACTTCTCCACGGCCAGCGCAAGCATCAGGTGCGAGTTGAAGATGCCGGTGATGGACATCCATACCGACGAGATCCGCATGACGATCTTGGCGTACGTGCTCGCTGGAAGGCCCAGCCCGCCGTACTCGGTGCCCACCGTGGCGCCGAACAGGCCCAGCTCCTTCATTTCCTCGACGATCTGGCTGGGGTAGCGGTCCGCATGATCGAATTCGCGCACCACCTCCGGCTTCAGGGAGCGGGCGATCCATCGGTCGATGGCGTCCAGCAGTTCGGCTTCGTCTTCCCTGGAGATGGTTCTTTGTTTGGCGATGGTATTCATGCGAATCTCAATTCAATGAAAAACGGGAGGTGTCAGCGCAGATCGGGGAAGCCGTAGAGCCTTTGCGGGTTGCTCACCAGGATGGCGTCGCGGGCCTGCTCGTCGGGGGCCCAGTCGGCGAGCAGGTCCAGCAATGCGCCGGGGTCGGGCATCGGCCCGCGAAAGCTGACATGCGGCCAGTCCGAACCCCAGACGCACCGCGCCGGTCCTGCCTCGATCAGTTCCTGGGCGAGCGCGACGGTGTCTTGATAGGGAGAGCCGGAGCGCGTCAGGCGGAATGCGCCGGAAAGCTTGACCCACGCGCCGTCGCGCACCAGTTGCACGAGCGTTCGCCGGGCCTGGGCCATGTCGGCGCCTGGGCGCGCATAGCCCATGTGATCGAAGACGGCGGGGACATGCAGGCGGGCCACCTGCGGTCGCAAGGTGTCCAGCTGGTGGGGCTCCACGAGGAACTGGATGTGCCATCCCAGCTCCGCGCACAACGCCGCGTAGTCCCGCAGGCGCGAAATGCCGACGCCGCCGCCCGTGGTCGTGTTCAGGCGCAGCCCCACGATCCCTGCGTCCTTCATGGCCCGCAGCTTGTGTTCAGGCTCATCGTGGCTCACCACTGCCACGCCGCGCAGCCGTTGGGGGTTGGCCCGCACGGTTCCGAGCATCAGCGAGTTGTCGGTACCGTGCACGCTGACCTGGACAAGCACCCCTCGATCCATGCCGACGGCGTCGAGCATGGCGAGATAGTCGGTTGCAGGTGCCGGCGTCGGGGTGTAGCTGCGGTTCTCGATGTATCGGGTTCCGATGACGTGCGCGTGGGTGTCGACCGCCCCCCGCGGCAATCGAAAGCGCGCAGGCGGCGTGGGGGCGGCGAACGGCGGCGGATCTTGCTCGTGACGATCTGCTGCGGCAAGCATGGATGTCGGGCCTCAGGCGGATTTCATCCGGCCGGACTCGACCATCTGGCGCACGAAGTCGTTTTCCGCACGCATGACCCGGTCGTAGTCCGCGCCCGATCCCCACTGCACCGTGGAGCCCAGCTTGTCGATGCCCGCGACGAAGCGCTCGTCGGCCAGGGCGGCCCGGGTGGCTTTCTGCAAGGCCGACACCACGGCATCGGGGGGCTTCTTCGGGGCCGCGATGCCCAGGTAGGTCGTGACGTCGAAGGGCTCCTTCCCCAGCGTGGAGACCGAGGGAACCCCGGACAGGGAGGGCAGCGGCGCACCGAACACGGCCAGCGGGATCAGGTCGCCCGACTCGATGTAGGGCCTGGATGTCGAATACTGATCGGTGCCCGCTTCGATCTGTCCTGCCAGCATGTCCTGCAGCATCGGACCGGATCCCTTGTAGGCAATCGGGTTGAAGTTGACCTTCCCGGCTGCTTCGAGGTTCAGCAGTGCGAGGTGATTGGGTGTGCCCAGGCCGCTGTAGCCCATCGCGATGCCGCCGGGCGTGGCCTTGGCCGCCCGGATCAGGTCGGCCAGCGATGCGTAGCGGCTGCCCTTCTTGACGACGAGTACCAGCGGGGTCTTGGTGATCAGGCAGACGGGCTTCATGTCCGCCAGCGTGTAGCTGACCTTCACCAGATGGGGCGTCACCGAGAACACGCCGGGCGCGGAGAAGAGGAGGGTGTAGCCGTCGGGGCGCGAGGCGATCACGTGGTTGACGCCGATCGCCCCGCCGCCTCCCCCCCGGTTGTCGACGACCGCGGCCTGCCCGAGTGTCCTGGTCAGTGCATCGGCAAAGAGCCGCGCGGTCAGGTCGGCATTGCCGCCTGCCGCATAGGGCACCATCAGCGTGACCGGCCGCGAGGGAAAGCTTTGGGCGTGGGCCAGCCAGGGGACTGCCGCAAGGGCGCCGGCCGCCCGAACGAAATCTCTGCGTTGCATGGGTGTGTCTCCGGGTCTGTCGTCGCGTGGATCAGTCGGCCGCGAAGAACGCGCCGGGTTTGAACACGGTGGGTTTGGACGCCGTCCCGTTCTTGGCCGCGTCACCGGCCGCGTAGTTGCCTTGCGAATCCGAGCGGCTCTTGAGCGCCTCGCTCGGAATGGCGAACTTGGGGTGCAGGTCGGAGGAATCCCGGACCGCGGCGGCGCCGACGCGGAACATCACCAGATTGCCTTCGGCTTCGTGTGCATGGAAGCAGTACCTGGTGCCGCGTGGGATCGTCACGCCTTCGAAGGCCCGGGCCTCCGTCGTACTGCCATCGCCGAACTGGAAGGTCGCACGTCCCTGCAGGATGAGAAACACGTGGTCCTCGATGTCGTGGCTGTGCAGCGCGTTCTCGCCGCCGGCGCTATAGACCTTGGAATGCGCCCACAGCATGGGCGCCAAGCCCACCAGTTCCATCGTCGCGCCGCCGTCGAGCAGCGGCAGATTGCGAAGCGAGAACTTGAGCTTGGCGGCGGCGGGAATGTCGGCCAGATCGGTCATGGTTGGCTCCTGAATCTGGAGATTATTATTTGTCCGTACAACTATGATAGAAAGCTGTACCGGAATCCCAATAGGGTTTGCCCTATGTGCGGGCAAGGATGGAGCGGGCGCGCTCCACCACGGGTCTGTCGACGAGCTTGCCCTCGTAGGCCAGCACGCCCCCGGCGTGCGCCTCGAATGCGGCGAGCACCCCCGTGGCCCATGCGACCTGCTGGGCATCGGGAGCGAAGCCCACCTTGACTGGGCCGATCTGGGCTGGGTGGATGCAAAGCTTTGCGCCAAAGCCCAGCCGCCGCGCCCGAACTGCGTCGCATCTCGCCTGGTCGGGGTCGTGTACCGCAAGCGTGACGCCATCGATCGGAGGTGCCGCGTGGGCCAGGCGCGACGCGAGGACCAGCCTGGATCTGGCGTGAAGCAGTTCGACATCGTCGCCTTCGATGCCAAGGTCGAGCTGAAAGTCCACGGAGCCGAAGGCCAGCCGATGAACGCCCGTGCTGGCGGCCAATGCCGCGGACTGCTCCAGCCCGCGCGCGGTTTCGATGACCGGGATGACCGGCAGGCCGGGGACACGGCGGGCCAGCAACTGGAGGGCCTCCGTGCTCTCTGCCTTGGGCAGCATGACTGCAGCCAGGCCGGGCAGCCCGAGCAGCCGGCAATCGTTGTCGAACCATGTTGTCTCGGTGCCGTTGATTCGCACGCAGGCGCGTTCGCCGTCGTTGCGCGATAGCGCCTCGGAGACGAAGGCGCGCGCCTGGTCCTTGGCGTTCGGCGCGACGGCGTCTTCCAGGTCCATGACCACCATGTCGGCGTCGCTCGCGAACGCCTTTGCGAATCTCTCCGGACGATCGCCAGGAACAAAGAGGTAGGTGACGGGAAGGCTGGCCATGGGTGAGGTGGGTTTCCGTGAGGGGTGGGCATGTTGGCGCAAGTCCGCGGCGCTATCTATCATAGTTGTACGGACAATATGAGTCGACACGGGATTGACGCAGTACCGACGCCTCACCAGGAGGCTTGACCCATGTCCAATGCGGCACTCATCGATTGCAAGCGCACGGGCATCGGCCTGGATGCCGCTGCTGAACTCGTCCTCTCGGCGCGGGCGTGCGGCCTGCCAGCGGTGGTGCGTTCCCACTCGCGCGACGCCCTGGAACTGATCTCGCCGCCTCTGGACGCCGCCCAGGCGGCCAGCACCACTGCGCGCCCATGGCCGGGCACAGCGCGGCCGTCATGGCGCGTCGCAGCAGGCGGCAGTTCGACGAAGTCCATGCCCGGCTCGGCCTTCAAGGCGGCCGTCGATCCCAAGGCCGCGCCGCGTCGCCACGGCACTTCGGACTAAACTCCGTTTTCCACTTCCTGCCCGCACATGACCACGCCATCGGATCCGGCATCCGAGATTCCCTTGGACAAAGAGCGTTCGAAGCGCCACGGTCACTCCTCCCTCTTCGTCGGCTCGACCGAAAAGGCCTTCCAGGTCCTGCATGCGTTCGACGGCACGCGCAGGCACCTGACGCTGGCCGACATCGCGCGCGTCTCGGGCCTGGACCGCAGCGCGGCCCAGCGGCTGGTCTACACGCTGGAGAAGATCGGCTACCTGCGCCGCATCCCGGACACGCGGCAGTACGGGCTGACCTCGAGGGTGCTGCAGCTCTCGTACAACTACCTGCGCACGAACGAACTGGTGGACAAGGCCTCGCCCTACCTGCTCGACATCAGCCGCACGCTGGGCGAGACCACCAACCTCCAGGAGCTGGACGGCACCGACATCGTGTTCGTGGCGCGCTTCCCGGGCGTGCACCTGGTCAACGTGGACATCGCCGTGGGCAGCCGCCTGCCGGCCTTCTGCACGGCCTCCGGAACGGCCATCCTGGCGCGGATGGAGCGCGAGCGCCGCACGGAGATCCTGCGCGAATCGAAGCTCACGCAGATCACTCCGTACACCGAGACGCGCATGGAGCCGCTGCTGGCCCGCATCGAGCGCGCCGCGGAACGCGGCTACGCGCTGGTGGTCAACGAGACGGTGATGGGCGACATCTCCATCGCGGCCCCGATCACCGACCACCGGGGCCACGCCGTCGCCGCCATCAACATCGCCGTGCCGACGACGCGGTGGACGCCCGAGGAGGTCGAGGCCCGGCTGGCCCAGCACGTGCAGGTCGCCGCCACCTCGATCTCGAAGGCGAAGTTCGCGGCCTACACCGGCTGAGGCCTTCCGTTCAGAGCATCGCCAGCTGATGCGCCCAGCCGGGCTGGAGGACGGCCGGGCCGAGCCTCGCGGCATCCGTGCAGCCGAGCAGCCTCAGCGTCGTCTCGAACTCGTTGCGCAGGATCTGCAACACCTCGGCGCTGCCCGACGGGCCGCGGGCAGCCAGGCCGTACAGCGGCGCGCGGCCCAGCAGCACGGCGTGGGCGCCCAGCGCCTTCGCCTTGACGATGTCGCTGCCCCGCCGGATGCCGCCGTCGACCAGGACCGTGAGCGACGGGCCCACTGCCTCGACCACCGAGGGCAGCAGTTCGAGCGGGCTGGGCGCGCCTTCCAGCTGCCGCCCGCCGTGGTTGGACAGCACGATGCCATCCACGCCGGCCGAGCGAGCGCGCAGCGCGTCGTCCACCGACAGGATGCCCTTGACGAGCACGCGGCCCGGCCAGTGCTCGCGCAGCCAGTCGATCGCCTGCCAGTCGAGCGACATGTCCATCTGGCGGCTCATCGCCGCGGCCTGGGCCTGCAGGTTCACGGCCGCGCCGGCGCTGCGCGCCAGGTTCACCAGCTGCGGCGATCCGCCCTGGCGGGCCATGCGCAGGCACCAGGCCGGATGCGACAGCACGTCGGCGACCAGGCGCGGCGTGATGGGCAGGGGCATCCTGAAGCCGTTGCGCACGTCGTGGTCGCGCACGCCGTGCACCGGCGTGTCCACCGTGAGCACCAGCACGGAATAGCCCGCGGCCCGCGCGCGCTCCATCATGCGCTGCGCGATGCGGCGGTCGCGCTGGACGTACAGCTGCAGCCAGAGGTCGCCGTCGCTGGCCTGGCGCACGTCCTCCAGCAGCGAGGTGGACGCGGTGGACAGCACGAAAGGCAGCCCGGCCGCGTGCGCGGCGGCGGCCAGCGCCTCCTCGGCGCGCGGATAGTACAGGCCGTTGAGTCCGGTGGGCCCGACGGCCGCCGGCAGGGCCCAGCGCCGGCCGAACACCTCGACGCCCGCGTCGACGGTGCTCACGTCGGTCAGCACGCTGGGCTTGAACAGCAGGCTGTCGTAGGCGCGGCGGTTGCGCGAGAGCGTGCGCAGGTCTTCCGCGCCGCCCTCCAGGTAGTCGCCCACGATCCTCGGCAGGCGCCGTTTGGCCAGCGCCTGGTAGTCACGCACGGCCGCCAGGGCTGTCACGGCAGGCCTGCGCGTCAGAAGCTGCGCGCCAGCTGGCGGGCGAGTTCGGCGCGCAGCGCCTCCTGCAGCTCGGCGGCGGGCGGCACCAGCGGCGCCAGCAGCTCGGGCGCGTCCACGCCGATCAGGTCCATCACCGCCTTCATCGGCCCGGGGTTGGTCTCGGCGAAGGCCATGTTCATCAGCGGGATCAGCTCGCGGTGCAGCGCCAGGGCCTCGCCGGTGCGGCCTTCGCCGGCCAGCTCGTAGATGCGGCGCCAGGCGCGCGGGATCAGGCTGGCCGTGACCACGATGCCGCCGCGGGCGCCCGCCGCGACGTGCAGCGGGAACAGGGTGTCCTCGCCGCTGAGCACCGAGAACGACGCGTCCACTCCGGCCACGGTGCGCAGGAAGTGGTACATGTCGGTGTTGCAGGCCTTCATGCCGATGATGCGCTCGTGCCGCGACAGCTCGTGCAGCACCTCGGGCGCGATGGCGATGCGGGTGCGGTAGGGGATCTCGTAGATCAGGATCGGCAGCGGCGAGTGGTCGGCGTAGCGCAGGAAGTAGTCGCGGATGCCCGACTGCGTGGGGTTGGTGTAGTAGGGCGTGAGCACCAGCAGCGCGTCGGCGCCCGCGGCGGCGAAGGCCTTGCCGGCTTCCATCGCGTCGTGGTAGCCCGGGTCGAGCACGCCGGGGATGACGGGCACGCGCCCGGCCACCGTCTCGACCGTGGTGCGGGCCATGTGCACACGCTGCTCGCGCGACAGGGCGCCGTACTCGCCGGTGCCGCCCAGGGGCAGTACGCCGTCGATGCCCTGGTCGAGCAGGTAGTTCAGCAGCGCCTGCGTCGCGCCGACGTTGATGTTGTCGTCGGCGTGCACGGGCGTCGGGATGGCGGGGATGATGCCTCGCAGGTCGGAGGCGGTGAGTTGCTTCATGGCAAGCCTTAGGGGAAGGAACGGAAGAGAGGGCAGGGTTCAGCGGGCCAGGCTCGATCGGCGCAGCCGGTCGGCGAACCAGATCAGCACGGCCACGAAGACGAACAGGCAGGTCGACACGGCGGCGATCACCGGCGACAGCTGCAGCGTGACCTCGTCCCAGAACTGCTTGGGCAGCGTGGCGCTGAGGCCGCCGGAGGCGAACAGCGAGATCGTCAGCTCGTCGAAGGAGGTCGCGAAGGCGAACAGGAACGACGACAGCAGGCCGGCGGCCAGGATCGGGAAGGTCACGTGGCGCAGCGTGGCCATCGGGCTCGCGCCCAGGCTCTGCGCCGCCAGGTCCAGCCGCGTGTCGTAGTTGCGCAGCACGGCCATCATGGTCATCACGACGTAGGGCACGGCCACGACCGTGTGGCCGAGCATCAGGCCGATGGAGGTGCCGACCAGCCCGACGCGCGCGAAGAAATAGAACATGCCGACGGCGATGATCATGCGCGGCACGATGATGGGCGAGAGCACGAAGGCCAGCATGGCCGACTTGCCGCGCATCTGGCTGCGCACCAGCAGGAAGGCCGCGGGCGTGCCGATCAGCATCGACAGCACGCCGGTGCCGAAGGCCACCGTCAGCGAGCGCACGAGGGCCTGCATCCACAGCGGCGACTGCAGCATCTGCTCGTACCACTGCAGCGAGAAGCCCTTGGGCGGCCAGGCGAGCCCCGAGCCGCCGCCGAAGGACAGCGGGATCATGAGCAGCGCCGGCACGCTCAGGAAGAGCAGGATCGCCCACACCACGAGGTGCCATGCCACGGCGGGCCCCTCGTGCCGGCGCGTGCGGCGGGGCAGGAGGCGGGCCGCGCCGGCCAGCAGCGCATCCGTCGCGCGGCCCAGCACGATCAGCAGCTGGCTGCCCAGCCGCTTGAGCCGGCCCATGTG
>JASGDG010000181.1:0-42676 GCA_047607325.1 Xenophilus sp.
ACAACGCGCTGCTGTTCACGCTGCTGGGCGCCTGCGCAGCGGCCGTGGGGCTGGCGCTGCTGGCCCGGCGCCGGCCCGGCGCCGGGCTGGCCGCCTTCGGCGCCACGGTGGCCGGGCTGGTCATCGTCAACTTCAACCTGGTCTCGCGCACCTCGCTGCTGGCGCTGCTGGCGGCGCTGCCGCTGATCTGCGTGCACCAGTGGCGCCGGCAGTGGCGCACGCTGGCGCTGGCGCTGGCGCTGGGCGGCGCGGTGCTGGGCCTGGCCGCGTGGAAGGCGCCCAAGGGCATCGAGCAGCGCCTGGCGCTGGGCATGCAGGAGATCGACGCCGCCCGCACCGGCACCATCTCCGAAGGCAGCTGGGTGGTGCGCTACTACATGTACACGGAAACGGCGCGCATGATCGCCGAGCGGCCGTTGGCCGGCTGGGGCATCGGCGCCTGGAACAGCGAGTGGCGCCGGCGCGGCCCGCCCCTGCTGGCCGACTACAACATGCCCCACGACGACTACCTGTGGATGGGCTCGCAGACCGGCCTGCCCGGCGCGCTGGCGCTGCTGGCGGTGGTGCTGGCCGGCGTATGGCAGGGCTGGAAGCGGCCCGACCTCACCGGCCGGCTGGCGTTCGCCTCGATGCTGGTGCTGCTGATCGCCACCAGCGTCAACTCGGCCCTGCGCGACGCGCAGATCGGGCTGTCGCTGCTGTGGATCGCGATGGTCGCGCTGCGAATGGCGGGCGAGCCGGGCATGCCGTGGCTGCCGCTGCTGCCGAAGCGTTGGCGAGGGACGCTTCAGGAGGCGTGAGGGCGGGTCGGCCCGGGCCGCGGCACGCGGCCCTTTTTCACCCTGCCAGGCCGGGATTCAGTGGCGATGCCCGACGTGCTCCCCCGCCTTGAGCCGGTACACCGTGCCGCAGTACGGGCACTTGGCCTCCCCGGTGTAGGCCACGTCGAGGTAGACCCTGGGGTGGTTGTTCCACAGCTTCATGTCGGCCTTGGGGCTGGGGCAGAAGACGCCGCCCTGGTGGTTCAGGTCCTTGGCGGCAAGTTCGACCAGCGAGCGACGCTCGGCGGACTTGACCTGGTCGACGAGGGGACTGTTCGATGCGGACATGGCAATCAGCCCTCTCAGACCTTGGTGAGCCAGTGGGCGTACCGGGGGTTCTTGCCGTTCACGATGTCGAAGAAGGCGCTCTGGATCTTCTCCGTCACCGGGCCGCGCGAACCAATGCCGATCTGCACGCGGTCCAGCTCGCGGATGGGCGTCACTTCGGCGGCAGTGCCGGTGAAGAAGGCCTCGTCGGCGATGTAGACCTCGTCGCGGGTGATGCGCTTCTGCACCACCTCGATGCCGAGATCCCTGGCGATTTGCAGCACCGTGTTGCGGGTGATGCCGTTGAGCGCGCCGGCCGACAGGTCGGGCGTGTAGACCACGCCGTCCTTGACGATGAAGACGTTCTCGCCCGAGCCCTCGGAGACGAAGCCGGAGGTGTCGAGCAGCAGCGCCTCGTCGTAGCCGTCGTCGGTGGCCTCGGTGTTGGCCAGGATCGAGTTGGTGTAGTTGCTCACCGTCTTGGCCTGCGTCATGGTGATGTTGACGTGGTGGCGGTTGTAGCTGCTGGTCTTGACGCGGATGCCGCGCTTCATGCCGTCCTCGCCCAGGTAGGCGCCCCATTCCCAGGCGGCCACCATCACGTGCACCTTGTTGCCCTTGGGCGAGACGCCCAGCTTCTCGGAGCCCAGCCACACCAGCGGGCGCAGGTAGCAGCTCGCCAGCTTGTTGGCGCGCACCACCTGCTTCTGCGCCTCGTTGACCTGCTCCTTGCTGAACGGGACGGCCATGCGCAGGATCTTGGCGCTGTTGAACAGGCGATCGGTGTGTTCCTGCAGCCGGAAGACGGCCGTGCCGCCCGCCGTGTCGTAGGCGCGCACGCCCTCGAAGGCCCCGCAGCCGTAGTGCAGGGTGTGGGTCAGGACGTGGATCTTCGCGTCGCGCCAGTCGACGAGTTCTCCGTCCATCCAGATCTGGCCGTCGCGGTCGGCCAGCGAGGGAATCGCGCTCATGTGTTGTCCTTGGGGGGTGGCTTCGGGGGAAGGCGACGATTTTACGGCGCAGGGCGCCGCCGGGCTTTACCGGCGCTTACCGCCGGCCGGGCGCACCGGCCGCGGCGTGCACGCACAATCGCCCCCTTTCGCTTCGTCTTCTCTCTGCCCGTACCGCCGTGCCCCGCTTCAAGAACGCCCTCGCCTTCCGCATCGAACCCTCCTGGAACCCCGACTTCGACGCCGCGCAGCAGCAGCTGGACGGCCTGCGCTTCGCGCCCTGCGGCCCCTCGCAGGAGTCCTCCGCCGGCTGGGTGCCGCCGCGGGGCGCCGAGCACGGCCTGCTGCTCGAATCCGTGGGCGGCCAGTGGCTGCTCGAATACAGGGTCGAGAGCAAGACGCTGCCCGCCTCGGTGATCCGCCGCAAGGTCGACGAGCGCTGCGCCCAGATCGAGGCGCAGACGGGCCGCGCGCCGGGCCGGAAGGAAAAGAAGCAGCTCAAGGAAGACGTCACCCACGAGCTGCTGCCGCTGGCCTTCACCCGCCACGCGCGGGTGGCGGTGTGGATCGACCCGCAGACCCGCCGGCTGACGCTGGACACCTCCAACCAGGCGCGCGCCGATGCCGTGGTGACGGCGCTGGTGCAGGGGCTGGACGGCTTCGCCGTCGCGGCCTTCCACACGCAGGTGGAGCCGGCCAGCGCCATGGCCGGCTGGCTGGCCACGCAGGAGCCGCCGGCCGGCTTCACCATCGACCGCGAGTGCGAGCTGAAGGCCACCGACGACTCCAAGGCCGTGGTGCGCTACGCCAAGCACCCGCTGGACATCGACGAGGTGCGCGGCCACATCGAGGCCGGCAAGCGCCCCACGCGGCTGGCCATGACCTGGGAGGACCGCGTCTCCTTCGAGCTGACCGAGGGCCTGCAGCTGCGCAAGCTGCAGTTCCTGGAAGGCGTGTTCGACGGCGGCGGCGAGGCGAAGCAGGACGGCGACGAAGGCTTCGATGCCGACGCCGCCATCGTCACCGGCGAACTGGGCGCCCTGCTGCCGGCCCTGATGGAGGCGCTGGGCGGCGAGACCACGCCGGGCCAGGCGGCTGCGCCGGCAGCGGCGAAGACGCCGGACCGGCAGCCCGAGGAAACCGAGGACGCGCCCTTCTAGGCGCCGCGTCCTCCTCCTCGCCGGCGTCAGGCTGGCGGCGTCTCCTGCGCCGGCGCGTCCTCTTCCGGCACCGGCGGCCGCGTCAATGCCCAGCGCACCAGCTTGCCCTGGGCGAAGGTCGCGTCGACGTACGAACCACCGTCGTCGGTCCAGCGGAAGACCTCGGGCTGCGCGTCCTGCGGCGTGCGCGCCTCGCCCAGCGAGCGCGTCATCGCGATCACGTGCAGCAGCGTCACCTTCGGCTTGAGCTTGGCGTTGAGCATCACCGCGCTGCCCACGTAGCCCATCGGCCGGTCGGCCGCGCGCCGCATGACCTGCATGGCGCGCGTGAGGTGCAGCATCAGGAACATGAAGAGGGCACCGGAAACGCCCGCCACGCCGCCCCACCCCCAGGAGCGGTAGCCGACGACCAACAGGACCAGGCCGCCCAGCGGCACCAGGATTTGCTGCACATTCATGGGGCCGCATTCTCGACGGTGCGCAGCAGCTCGATGGCCTCCTCCACGCGCTCCACGGCATGGAGGGTGAGCCCTTCCAGCTCGCGCATCGCCTTCTTCGGCGCGTTGGCCTTGGGCACCACGGCGATCGAGAAGCCGAGCTTGGCCGCCTCGCGCAGCCGCTCCTGCCCGCGCGGCGCGGGCCGCACCTCGCCGGCCAGCCCGACCTCGCCGAAGGCGACGAAGCCCTTGGGCAGCGGCTTGCCGCGCAAGGACGAGGCGATCGCCAGCATCACCGACAGGTCGGCCGCCGGCTCGCTGATGCGCACGCCGCCCACGGCGTTGACGAACACGTCCTGGTCCATGCAGGCCACGCCCGCGTGCCGGTGCAGCACCGCCAGCAGCATCGCCAGGCGGTCGCGCTCCAGGCCGACCGACAGGCGCCGCGGGCTGGGCCCGCCGTCGTCCACCAGCGCCTGGATCTCCACCAGCATCGGCCGCGTGCCCTCCAGCGTGACCAGCACCACGCTGCCCGGCACCGGCTGCGCGTGCTGGCTGAGGAAGATCGCGCTCGGGTTGGCCACGCCGCGCAGGCCGCGCTCGGTCATCGCGAAGACGCCGATCTCGTTGACCGCGCCGAAGCGGTTCTTGATGGCGCGCACCAGGCGGAAGCTCGAATGCGTGTCGCCCTCAAAGTACAGCACCGTGTCGACCATGTGCTCCAGCACGCGCGGGCCGGCCAGAGCGCCTTCCTTGGTCACGTGGCCCACCAGCACCACCGCCGTGCCGCTGGCCTTGGCGAAGCGCGTCAGGTGCGCCGCGCACTCGCGCACCTGCGCCACCGAGCCGGGCGCGGAGGTGAGCTGGTCGGAGTAGATGGTCTGGATCGAGTCGATCACGGCGATGGCCGGGCGGTGCGTGTCCAGCGTGGCGAGGATCTTCTCCAGCTGGATCTCGGCCATCAGCTGCACCTGCGAGCGCTCCAGCCCCAGCCGGCGCGCGCGCAGCGCGACCTGGGCGCCGCTTTCCTCGCCGGTGACGTAGAGCGCGAGCTGGCCGGCGCTCTGCAGCGCATCGGTGGCCTGCAGCAGCAGGGTGGACTTGCCGATGCCCGGATCGCCGCCGATCAGCGTGACGCCGCCGGCCACGATGCCGCCGCCCAGCACGCGGTCCAGCTCCTCGAGGCCGGTGGGCGTGCGCGCCACGTCCGCCGCCTCGATCTCCGACAGCACCGCCAGCTCCGACGCCCCGGCGAGCCCGGCGTAGGCCTGGCCGAAGCGGTTGTTCCGCGCGCCGCCGCCGGCCGGCGCGGCGGCCTGCTCGATCAGCGTGTTCCACGCGCCGCAGGCGGGGCACTTGCCCAGCCACTTGGGACTGGTGCCGCCGCATTCGCTGCACACGTAGAGGGTCTTTTCCTTGGCCATCGGGGGAGTGTAGGCAGGCCGCGCTGCGGGCCTGGCGCCCTGTCAGGCCCGCGCGGCCGGGCGCTCAGCGGCTGCCTTCGTACTTCTGCCCGAGCGCCACCAGCTCGGGCGTGCCGATGAGGTGATTGAGTGCATCGAAGTCCAGCATGCGCTCACGCCACGGCACCGTGGTGCGATGGCGATGCAGGTCGCCGTAGTAGTTCCGCAGCATGAAGGCAGCCGCACGCGCGGTGCCGCCCGGGAAGATCACGATCCGGAAGCCGATCCGGCCCAGCTCGTCGGCGCTCTTGACCGGCGTCTTGCCGCCCTCGACCATGTTGGCAAGCAAGGGGATGCGCTGCGCGAAGCGGGCGCAGGCCTGCTGCATCTGCTCGGGCGTGCGCAGTGCCTCGATGAACAGCGCGTCCACTCCGCAGGCCAGGTAGGCCTCGGCACGCGCCATGGCGGCGTCGAAACCCTCCACGGCCACGGCGTCGGTGCGCGCCAGAATCAGCGTCTGGTCCGAGTGGCGCGCATCGAGGGCCGCGCGCAGCTTGCCGCACATCTCGGCCGCAGGAATCACGCCCTTGCCGTCCAGGTGGCCGCAGCGCTTGGGAAAGGTCTGGTCCTCCAGCTGGATCATCGCCGCGCCGGCGCGCTCGAAGGCACGCACGGTGCGCTGGGTGTTCAGCGCGTTGCCGAAGCCCGTGTCGGCATCGACGATCACCGGCGTGCGCACGCGCTCGGTGATGCGTGCCAATATGTCGGCCACTTCGGTGGCCGTGGTCAAGCCCACGTCCGAGCGACCCAGGCGGGTGTAGGCGATCGACGCGCCCGACAGGTACAGGGCCTCGAAACCGGCCTGTTCGGCAATCAACGCGGTGAAGGCGTCGTAGATGCCAGGGGCCAGGACGGCCCGGTCTTCGCCCAGGCGCTGCTTCAATGTCATGTTCATGGTGGTCGTCCGAAAAAGACTAGGTCCGCAACTGCGCGGCTGCCGTGGCGCCCGCCACCCAGCCGCCGCCCACGGCGCTGAGCAAGCCATTGCCCGACATGTAGCCGGACACCTCGTTGCCCGAGACGCCGCGCGCCGCGCCGCCCGCGGCCAGCAGGTTCGGGCAGGGCGATCCGTCCTCGCGCAGCACCCGGCATTGCGCATCGACATCCAGGCCACCCTGTGTATGGAAAAGTGCGCCGGTGACCTTCACCGCGTGGTAGGGCGCCTGCAGTGCGCGCTGGATGCGGCGGCCCAAACGGTCGGTGGTGTGGGGCACCATGGCATCGAGCGTCGCCCGCAGCGTGGCCACGTCGCACCCGATCCGTTCGGCCAGTGCCGGCACGTCGTCGGCCGTGCGCAAGGCGCCGGCCTGTTCGGCCCCCACGAAGTCCGGGAAGGTGCGCGCCAGCGCCAGCAAAGGCGCGTCGAACACGTTCCAGGCGACGCCGCCCGGCTGCCGCAGCACCTGCACGGCCGCCTCCGAATAGCCATGGGTCTCGTCATGGAAGCGCTCCCCACGGGCATTGATCTGCACGCCACCTTCCATCATCACGGCCCAGGTCATGAGGGCGCCCTGCGGCGTGACCCAGGAGCCGTGGCCCTGGTAGCCGCCCAGGTCGGCCAAGCGCGCAGGCAGCGCCCGACCCCATGCGATGGCGCTGCCGTCGTTGCCGGCGTGGCCGCCGAAGGTCGCATCGCGCATCTCGGGCAGCAGTTCGCGCACCATGTCGGCATTGCCGCCAAAGCCGTTGCAGGCCAGCACCAGGGCATCGCAGCCCACGTGGGCGAGGGTGCCATCGGGCGCGGCATAGCCCACGCCGATGGCGCGGTCGCTCTCGTCGAACCACAGTTCGCGCACCACCGACTCCACCAGGATGTCGGCGCCGGCGGCCACGGCGACGCGCTCCAGGCAGGCCATGAGTGCCACGCCGGTGCGCTGGGCCACGGTGTGCATGCGCCGGGCGCGGTGGCCGGGGTAGAGAAAGCCGTCGAGGATCTCGAATTCGATGCCATGGCGTTCCAGCGCGTCGATGGCCTCGGTCACGCCCTGCGTGTAGGCCTGCACCAAGTGGCGCGCCGCCTGGCCATGCGTCTTGGCGATCACGTCCTCGGCGAACCGGGCCTGCGTGTCGTCGATGCCCAACGCACGCTGCAGGCGCGTCTGCGCGGCGGGGATGAAGCCCGAGGACAGGGCCGTCGAGCCACTGGGCGTGGCATCGCGCTCCAGCAGCAGGCAGTCGATGCCGGCCTCGCGCAGGCGAATGGCGGCGGTGAGCCCGCAGGCGCCCGCGCCGACGATGAGCACGGGAATCTGCGGGGCCTCCCCGGGCATCTGCGAGGCACGCACGATGCGGGCGGGGTGGGAGTCGGCGCAGGAAGACATGGCGAAGGACACGGAAACTTCAAAGGGATCGATTCACAGCGGGCGCGGGGGTTTCCCGTAACGCTGGCGCAGCTGGTTGAGCAGACCGCCGGCCGCCGCCATCTCCAGCAGGAAGGCGGGGATGGGTTCACAGTGCAGCGGCTCGCCGCTGTCGGCGCACACCACCCGCGGCGCGTCCCCTGCCAGGTCCAGCGACACGGCCTGGCCGTCCCGCAACTGACCGGCCTGGTCGCAGGTCAGGAGCAGCAGGCCCAGGTTGAAGGCATTGCGGAAGTACAGGCCGTTGAAGGAGGGCGCAATCACCGCCCGCACACCCAGCCGCACGAGCGCGCCGGCCGCCTGCTCGCGCGAGGAGCCGATGCCGAAATTGGGGCCGGCCGCGATCACGTCGCCAGAGCGCACCTGGGCGGCGAAATCCGGCCGCACGGCCTCAAGGCAATGGGGCGCGATGCCCTCCAGGCCCAGCTTCATGTAGGCACCGGGCGCCAGCTGGTCGGTGTCGATGTCGGCGCCGAGCGCCCAGACGCGGCCGGGGGTCGATGGATTCAGGCTCATGCGAGCACCTCGCGCGGATCGGTGATGCGGCCCCGCAGGGCCGAGGCGGCGACGGTGTAGGGCGAGGCCAGATAGACCTGTGCGCTTGCCGAGCCCATGCGCCCCTTGAAGTTGCGGGCGGTGGTGGCGATGACGTTCGCGCCATCGGGAATGCTGCCGCCGTAGCCGGAACAGGCGCCGCAGGCGGTGGCCAGCACTTCGGCGCCGGCTTGGCGCAGCACCTGCATCACGCCCTCGTCCTCGGCCTGCTGCTGGTCGCGCAGGCTGGCCGGCGCGACCAGCAGGCGCACGCCGGGCGCAGCCTGGTGGCCGGCCAGCACGCGCGCCGCCGCGCGCAGGTCGTCGAGCTTGGCGCCGGTACAGGCGCCGATGTAGGCCGCCTGCACCGGCACGTCGCCGAAGGCGTCGACCGCCCGGGTGTTGGCCGGGCTGTGCGGCGCCGCCACCTGCGGGGCCAGCGAGGCGGCGTCGAAGCGGTGGGTCGTGGCGTCGGCCCCCGCGTCGGTGTGCCAGCCTTCGGTCTGCACCTCGTCAACGCCGACGCCCCGCAGCCAGGCCCGCGTGGTGTCGTCAGGCGCGATCAGCCCCACCTGCGAGCCCAGCTCCGCACTCATGTTCGACAGCGTCATGCGCTCGGGCATGGACAGATGCCGCACGGCGTCGCCGCAGAACTCGATGGCCTGGTACTGGCCCCCGTTCATGCCGAAGCGACCGATCATGTGCAGCGCCATGTCCTTGGCGGTGAGGCCCTCGGCCAAGCGGCCGTCCCACTGCATGCGGATGGTCTGCGGCACGCGTACCCAGATTTCGCCCGTGACGACCACGCCCAGCATCTCGGTGCTTCCGATCCCGAACATGTAGGCGCCGAATGCCCCCCCCGTGGGCGAATGCGAATCACCGCCGACGCAGAACATGCCGGGGCGCACATGCCCCTTCTGGGGCAGCACCACATGGCAGATGCCTTCGCTGTCATAGACATGGGGCAAGCGCTGTTCGGCCGCCCAGTCGCGCGCGATGCGCACGATGCGGCGCGAGTCTTCGTCGCGCTCGGGCACATAGTGGTCCATGACCAGCACGATGCGCGACTTGTCCCAGAGCTGCGCGCCCAGTTCCTCCAGCATGGGCTGGAGGCGGCGCGGCCCCGAGGAATCGTGGAACATCGCGAGGTCGACCTTGCAGTTGACGATTTCGCCCGGCATGACGTGCGGCCGGCCGCTGGCCCGCGCAATCAACTTCTGGGCCAAGGTGGAGGGATGGGTCATACGGTGCAGGAAAAGAATTCGGCGGGAGGCGCGGCTCCCCCGCGCGCCCTCAGGGCGCCAGTTCGGCAGCCACGATGCGCGCGTCGATACTGCCCACCCGGGAGATTTCGAGTTGGTATTCGTAGCGATCCGGCCGATACAGGCCGTGCAGCAACTGCACCGGCCTGCCGTCGATGTCGAAGACCAGGCGCCGCACCGACAGCAGTGCGGCGCCCAGCGCCACGCCCAGCTCGGGCGCCACCGTGGCATCGGCCTGGCGGGCCGAGATGGTCTGCCGAGAACGGCCTAGCGCGACGCCCGAGGCCTCGAGCAGCTCCAGCACCGGCTTGCGCGCAACGCCGGCGCGCGTGATGGCGCCGGCCCGGTCCGCCGGCAGGTAGCTGGTGATGAAGGAGACCGGCCCGGCGGCCGTGCTGCGGGTGCGCACGATCTTGCGCACCCGGGCCCCTTCGGGAATCTGCAGCGCCAGCGCCAGCGCCTGGGACGCATGAATGATGCGCCACTCGACCACCTTGATGGAGGTGCCGCGCGCTGCCTGAACGATGTTGCCCAGCAGCCCGCTCAGGCCCAGCGCCGGAGAGGCCGCCGAGCTCCCCTCGCCCCCCTGGTCGAGCCGTTCAGCCGTGGAGGTGGGACGCGTCCCGCGCCCCGCCCGGCGCACGATCAGCCCTTCGTTGACCAGTTGCTCGAGGGCGCGGCGCACCGTCACCCGGCCGACGCCGAGCTGCCGCGCCAACTCCAGCTCGGGCGGAACGCCACGCATGTGCAAGCCTTCCTCCAGCTGCTGGCGCAACACCAGGTAGATCTGGTGGTACTTGGTCATCGGCAGCGATCCGGCGAGTACCGCAGGCGCGGCCGACGCCCGCGCGCCGCGGCGCCGCGCGGGCGCCTTGGCGGCCGGTGCGGCGCGCAAGGAACGGGGCAGTTTGTCGCGGCCCACTCACAGCCCCAGGTAGTTCTTGCGCAGCGCCGGGTCCTGCAGCAGATCAGCCGACCGACCTTGCATCGCCACGTGACCGTTCTCGATGAGGTAGGCGCGGTTCGCGATGGCGAGCGTCTGCACGGCGTTCTGCTCCATCAGCAGGATCGCGAGACCTTCGCGGTTGATGCCCTGCACCAGCGCGAACATTTCCTCCACCAGCAGCGGCGACAGGCCGAGCGACGGTTCGTCCAGGATCAACAGCTCGGGCTCGGACATCAGGCCGCGGCCGATGGCCAGCATCTGTTGCTCGCCGCCCGACAGGGTGCCCGCCAGTTGCTTGAGCCGCTCCTCCAGCCGCGGGAAGATCGACAGCACGCGCTCGAGATTGCGCTGGCGGTTCGGCTTGCCGCGCACCAGGCTGCCAAGCTCGAGGTTCTCCAGCACGCTCAGGTCCGGAAAGATGCGCCGGCCTTCGGGCACATGGATGAGCCCGCGCTTGACGATCTCGGTGGAGTCGAGCCCGGACAGTTCCTCGCCCTTGAAGCGGATCGAGCCCGCGAAGGGCCGGTACAGGGCCGACAGGTTGTTGTTGAGCGTGGACTTGCCCACGCCATTGCTGCCCAGGACCGCGACGATCTCGCCGGCAGCCACGTCGAGGTCGATACCCCGAAGAATTTCCACACGGCCATATCCCGCGCGCAGACCACGAACCTCAAGCATGCACCGCCTCCTCTCCATGCGAACGGGCGATTTTCTCCGCCGCGCCACGGCCCAGGTAGGCCTCGATCACCGCCTTGTCGCTCACCACGGCGCGCGGCTGGCCTTCGGCGATGATCTTGCCGTAAGACAGGACGTAGATGTACTCCGACAGGCTCATCACCGCCTGCATGACATGTTCGATCAGCAGCACCGTGACGCCGCTGGCCCGGATGGCGTGCACCATCTCGACGATCTCGAGGATCTCGGACGGGTTGAGCCCCGCCATGACCTCATCGAGCAGCAGCATCTTCGGCCCTGTCGCCAGCGTGCGCGCCAGCTCCAGCCGCTTGCGCCCGGCGACCGTGAGGCCGGCCGCGCTCTGGTCAAGCAGGGGCCCCATGCCCAGTTGCGTGCCGATGCGCCGCGCGTGCTCCCATGCCGCATCGCGCTCGGGGAACTGCTGATAGGCGCCGACGGCGATGTTTTCCTGCACCGTGAGCCGCGCGAAGGGCTGTGTGATCTGGAAGGTGCGCACCATGCCGCGCCGGGCGATGGCATGCACCGGCAGGCCCGTGATGTCCTCGCCCCGGAACTCGACCCGGCCGGCATTGATCTTCTGGAACCCGGCGATGCACGAGAACAGCGTGGTCTTGCCCGCACCGTTCGGCCCGATCAACGCCACGATGCTTCCTTCGCCGACCGACAGCGACGCACCGTCGACGGCCTTGAGGCCCCCGAAGATCTTGCCCAAGCCTGTGACCTTCAGCATCATTTGCCCTCCTTGGCGTCCCTCTTGACCCGGCGCCGCCGGAACAGGTCGATCAGCCCATTGGGCAGGAATGCGATGATGACCAGCAGCAAGGCGCCATACAGTACCAGCGACAGCCCCTGCACGTCGGTGATGACGCGCGTGAAGTCGCCCACACCCGCCAGCAGGACGGCGCCGACCAGCGGCCCGTAGACCGTCCCGGCACCCCCGATCATGCTGACCAGCAGCATTTCGACCGACTTGTCCACGCCGAACACGACGGTGGGGTCGATGTACAGAAAGTACTGCGCAAAGAAGCAGCCGCCAACGCCGCCTACCGCGCCCGAAAGCATCAACACCTTGACCTTCTCGCGGAAAACGTTGATGCCCAGGGCGCGCGCCGCGTCCTCATTCTCTCGAATGGCCGCCAGTTGCGCCCCGAAACGCGAGCGCCTGAGCCACAGCGCGATGGCCACCGACCCCGCCGTGAGCGCCAGGATCAGGTAGTAGAAACCGATGCGCTCCGCAAACTGGAAGTTCGCCGCCGACGGCTTGGCCGGGATCAGCATGCCCAGCCCCCCGCCCGTGATGTCGACCGAGTTGGCGACGATGCGCAGCACCTCGGCGAAAGCCAGGGTGATCAGCGCGAAGTACGAGCCCTTGAGGCCGGCGCGGAAGGACAGGAAGGCGATCACGAAGCCCACCACGCCCCCCGCCAGCGCGGCGGCCGGCAGGCCCAGCCAGGGGTTGAAGCCAAAGCGCATCTGCAGGATGGTGGACGCGTAGGCGCCGGCACCGAAGAACACCACATGGCCGAAGCTCAGCTGACCGGCGAAGCCGCCGGCGATGTTCCACGACTGGCCGATGAGCGCGTAGAAGAGCGCGAGCACGCCGAAATTGATCGCGAAGCTCGACGGGAATACCCAGGGGAAGACCAGCGCGATCGCCAGCAGCGTGCCATGCAGCCACCAGGCCTTGGCTTTGGACAGCGAGTTCATCGCTTGGCTCCAAACAGGCCCGACGGCCGGAACAGCAGGATCAGGATGAAGATCAGCGAGATGCCGATCTGCCCCAGGCTTTCGCCCAGGAAGAGGCCGCCGAAGGACTCGGTCAGGCCGACGATCAGGCCGCCGACCACGGCACCCAGGAAGCTTCCCATGCCACCCAGCACCACCACCGTGAAAGCCACCATCACGAAGACGTGCCCGGTAGTGGGCGACACGTAGAAGATCGGCATCAGCAGGCAGGCCGCCGCGCCCAGCGTGGCCAGCCCGATGCCATAGGAGATGGCGTACACGCGATCCACGTTGATGCCCACCAGCCGGGCGCCGACGCGCTCCTTGGCCACGGCACGGATCGCCTTGCCGATGTCGGTGCAGCGGATCAGAAGACCCAGCACCAGGCACAGCGCCATCGATGCGCCGAAGGAAATGAGCTTGGGCAGGGCGATCAGCAATGGCCCCATCTCCACCATGCTGTCGCTGTAGGCAACGGTGATGGTGCGGGTGTCGCCCTTGAAGAACATCAGCGCGAGGTTCTCGACCAGGATTGACAGGCCCAGGGTGATCAGCAGGATGTTCTCGTCCTTGCCGCTGGAGAAGCGGCCGATGAACCCTCGGTAGAGCAGGTAGCCGACGGCGAACATGGCCGGCACCATGATGAGCAGTGACAGGTAGGGATCGATGCCCAGCACCGTGAGCAGGTAATACACGCCGAACATCGCGATCATCAGCATGCTGCCGTGCGCGAAGTTGATGATGTGGAGCACCCCGTAGATCAGCGTCAGCCCGGAGGCGACGAGGGTGTAGATGCCGCCGATCAACAGTCCGTTGATCGTCGCAGCCAGCAAGGTGGTGAAGTCCAAGGTGAATCCTCAGGGTGAGCAAGGCCAACCCGCCCGCACATCACGGGGCGGGGCGGGGCGCGCATGGAGCCGCCTCAGCCCAGCTTGGGACGCGGGAACACCGCCTTGGCGCTGGCGAACTCGTCCGGCCAGACGACGTTGATGTCGGTCTTGGTGGCCTGCAGCAGCACGGCGCGGCCGCCCTGGTTCTGGCCGTTGACGAATTTCGTCGGTCCATAGGGCATGTAGTGGTCGGCCCAGGTGCTGCTGCCGAGCGCCGCGATCACCTGCTCGTTGTCCACGCTGCCGGCGCGCTCCACGGCATCGAGGTACACGCGCACCGCGTTGTAGCCGCAGTAGACCTCGAAGGTGAAGTACGCGCCCTTGGCTTCGACGCGCTTGCGCGCCTCCAGTGCCTTGGGATTCTTCGGGTTGTACCAGTGGTTGAAGTCCATCGTGTACTGGGCCACGTCAGGCACGTCCTTGACGAACTTGAAGTTGAACCCCCCGCCCATCACCGTGAAGATGCCGGCCAGGTCCACCTTCTGCTGGTGCAGCGCGCGCGCCAGCAGAACGTACTCATTCTGGTAGTTGCTCATGATCACCAGATCAGGCTTGAGCGACTTGATGCGCAGCACCAGGTTTGAAAAATCGCGCGTGGGCGTTGCGTGCTTGAGCACGTCCTTGACCTCGATGCCGATGCCCGAGAGCTTGGCCGTCAGCACCTTGGCGGTGGTGGTGCCGAACTCCGAGTCTTCGTGCACCACCACCGCCGTCTTGGCGATGCCGCCGGCAGCGGTGTTGATGGTATTCAGCGCCGCGAAGGCATCTTCCACGCACTTGGCGGTACCCGGCTTGAAGCGGAACACATTCTTCAGTCCGCGCCCCACGATGGCATCGGACGCACCGACGTCGATCATGAACGGGGTGTTGTACTTGGCCGCAGCCTGCGTGGCGGGCAGCGCGATGGCGCTGGAATAGCAGCCCACGTAAGCCCCCACACCCAATTCGTGCAGGCGCTCCACCTCGGCCACACCCACTTCGGGGCGCGACTGCGAATCGCCCAGTACCGCCTCCACCTTGGCACCGCCGAGCGCTTTGATGCCGCCGGCGGCATTCACCTCGTCGATTGCCATCTGGCAGCCCAGGCGCCCCTGCGCACCACCCAGCGCGAAAGCGCCACTCACCGGATGCACAAGGCCCACCTTCACCGGCACCGGCTGCGCCAGAAGGAGGCCGGGCACACTCCCCACGATGGTGCTTGCGGCACCGAATTGCAGCAGGCGACGCCGGGGAATGGGGGCTGTATCGATCATGGTGCGGATCCTCTTGTTGGCAGGTGGAGCGGTCGCCCGCAGGTGGTGATCATTAAATGTTCTACCAATAGAACAATTTGGCTAGACTATCCAACGGGCACCCCTCCGATGTCAAGCGGGAACAACCAGAAAGGCGACGGCTTCACCGATGACCCCCCCGGACTACCTTGATCGACTGAGCGCCTTTGCCGCTGCACTGCAGCACCACGCGCTGCCCCGGGAGACGCGCGAGCAACTGGGCTGGATCCTGGCCGACACCCTCGGCGCCATCGTCGGCGGCTCCGCCGAGCCGGAGCTGCGCGTCATGGCACAGCGCGTGGGCGGCGGCCGTGGCGCCGCACTGATCGGCCTGGGCATGGAGGCCAGCGTGCAGGAGGCCGCGCTCATCAACGGCACTGCAGGCACCTTCCTCGAAATGGACGAAGGCAACCGCTTCTCGCGCGGCCACCCGGCGATCCATGTGCTGCCGGCGGTGCTTGCGCTGAGCGAGGCGCGGGACGTCGATGCGCACACCTTCCTCGCTGGCCTGGCGGTCGGCTACGAAGTGGGCTCGCGCCTGGGCGCTGCCGCCCACCTGCGCAGCGCCATGCACCCGCATGGCACCTGGGGCACGATCGGCGCGGCCGCGGGCAGCGCCCGCGTGCTGGGCGCCGACGCCGCCACGATGCGTGAAACGCTCAACGTCGCCTCGTCCATGAGCATCGCCACCTCCAAGAAGACCATGCTGCAGGGCGGCTTGGTACGCAACCTCTATGCCGGGCTGGCCAACGGCAATGGTGTCCTCGCGGCGCAGCTGACGCCGCTCGGCTTCACCGGCGAAGCCGACGGCCCAAGCTCGCTGCTGGGCGAGATCGTCTCCGAGCATTTCGACCGCGCACAGGTGGTACGCGGACTTGGCGACGACTGGCACCTGATGCACAACTACTTCAAGCTGCATGCCTGCTGCCGCTTCAACCACGGTGCGCTCGATGCACTCGACCTGTTGGCCAGGCGCGGGGATCTGCCCGCGGCGGCAGACATCACGGCCATCGACGTGACCAGCTACCGCTTTGCCGCGGAACTGGACGAGCGCGCACCGCGCAACACCCTGGGCGCCAAGTTTTCCGTGCCTTTCGCGGTGGCCACCCGTATCGTCAATGGCGGCAGCGGCTTGTCCAGCTTCACCTGGGATGCGCTGCGACAGCCGGACGTGCTGGCGCTCTCCGCCAAGGTCACGGTACGCGAAGATCCGGCAATGACCGCACGCCTGCCGCAGGAGCGGCCTGCACGGGTGTGCATCATCGACCGGCTGGGACATCGCCACGAGGCCGCAGTCGGCGTAAACCGCGGCGACGACAGCGCCCCCTACAGCCGGGAAGAGCTGGCGCACAAGTTCCTCGAACTGTGCACGCGCGCCTGGCCACGCGAGCATGCCCAGGCCGTTCTGCAGGCGACGCTGGGGCTGACCGACGCCGCGCCCGGCGACCGTGCCGCGTTCAGGCATTGGCTGGCGCTGCTGCGCCAACCGGCCGCATCATGAGTTCCGGCATCAATGCAGCCGAGCGGCTTGCGCAGGCGGCAGCCCACGTCCGCGCGCAAGCGGCCGGTCTTGTGCCGGACACGCTGGCGGCCATCGCAGCGGCGGCCGCGCCCCCATGCACGCTGCCGGCCCTGCAAGTCGAAGCAGCTGTCCCGCCCAAATGTCCCATTGACAGAACAATATAGGCAGCGCACCATGACGCATCGTTTTGCCTCGCGCGCCGCTTGCATTGCTCTTGCTCATACCGCACCACGCGATGCCATCTTCCGACGATTCGCTCACGAAAGACCCCGCATGCAAACTTCCGACAAAACCGCGCGCCAGCTCTTTGAGGAGTTCAAGGCCAACCCCACGCGCAAGCGCTTCGGCTTCGGCCGCGTGCCGGCGCTGATCAATGTCGATCCGCAGAAGGCCTATACCTGCGTGAGCGAGTTCGCCACCGCCTACGAGACCGATCCGCGCCAGATGGAGTACACGAACCAGCTCGCCGCGGCCTTCCGCGCCAAGGGTTTTCCGGTCGTCTGGACCTATGTGGCCTACATGGAGTCCGGCGAGGACTGCGGCATCTGGGGCACCCGCAGCAACACGCCCGATTCGCTGCAGAACATCAAGGTCGGCAGCCGTCGCTCCGAGTTCGACGACCGCTTGGTGATCGACCACCAGCGTGACATCATCGTCAACAAGCGCATGGCCTCGGCCTTCTTCGAGACCAACCTGGGCTCGATCTTCAGCTTCCACGGCGTCGACACCGTGATCGTCACCGGCGGTTCCACCTCGGGCTGCGTGCGTGCCACGGTGGTCGACAGCCTGCAGCGCAGCTTCCGCACCATCGTGGCCGAGGAATGCGTGGCCGACAAGCACGAGAGCCCGCACTTCGCCAACCTCTACGACATGGCGGTCAAGTACGCCGACGTTCTTCCCGTAGCCGAGGTGCTCGAGCAGATCGCAAAGATTCCCGCGAAGGCCGAGCGATGAAGCGCGATCCCGGCTTCTACGACTACCTGCCCTACGACCAGCGCCCCGCCATCCGCTGGCCCAACGGCGCACGCATGGCCTTCTGGGTCGCGCCCAACGTCGAGTTCTACGAACTCGACCCGCCGCGCAATCCAGCGCGGGCGCCCTGGGCACGGCCGGCGCCCGACGTGCAGAACTATTCCTACCGCGACTACGGCAACCGCGTGGGCTTCTGGCGCATGCTGGAGACCATGAAGCGCTGCAACATGCGCGGCAGCGTGTCGCTCAACGTCGCCATGTGCGAGCACCATCCCGAGGTCATCAAGGCCTGCGCCGACAATGGCTGGGAGTTCTATTCGCACGGCACCTACAACACGCGCTATTTGATGGGCATGACGGAAGCGCAGGAGCGTGCCGTCATCCAGGACTCTATCGACACCATCAGGAAGCACACCGGGCAAAAGCTCGACGGCTGGCTCGCCCCGGCGCTCACCTACACCGACCGCACGATGGACCTGGTGGCGGACATGGGCCTGAGCTACGTTTGCGATCTCTTCCACGATGACCAACCCGGCCCCGTGAAGACACGCAGCGGTCGCCTGGCGAGCATCCCCTACTCGCTGGAGATGAACGACACCATCGTCTACAACGTCAACCAGGTGTCGCCACGCCGCTATGGCGACCTCCTCAAGCGCCAGTTCGATCGCCTCTATGCCGAAGGCGAACACTCTGGCACCGTGATGTGCATCCCCCTGCACCCCTACCTGATCGGCCAGCCCTACCGCCTGGCCGCCTTCGAGGAGGCGCTGCAGTACATCACCAGCCACGACAAGGTGTGGCTGGCCACCGGCCGGGAGATCGCCCATCACTTCAACACGCACTATTTCGACGCCTTTGCGCAGGCCGCTCAACCCGTCGGAGAGGCTCCATGAGCACGCTGCCCGAGAACTACCTCGACTACCCATTGCGCCGCTACGGCATGGACCACGACCGCTACCCGTGGTCGATGCTGCCGCAGCGCCCCCCGGTCGCCTGGCCGCACCAGGCCCGCCTGGCCCTGTGGGTCGTGCCGGCACTGGAGTGGTTTCCGCTCGACATGAAGGGCCAGCCCTTCAAGCCGCCCGGCGCCATGCAGACGGCCTACCCCGATTTCCGTCACTACACGCTGCGCGACTACGGCAACCGCGTGGGCATCTTCCGCGTGATGCAGGCGCTCGACCGGCATGGCATCCGCGCCAGCGTGGCCCTGAACGCGGCGGTCGCCATGCGCTATCCGGCGCTGGTGCAAGCCTGCGTGCGGCACGGCTGGGAAGTCATCGCCAACGGCCTGGACATGGACCATCTGCACCACGGCGGCCTTGACGAAGCCACCGAGCGGGCCTGGATTCAGCAGTCGCTCGACATCCTGCGCCAGGCCACCGGCCAGGCCGTTCGCGGCTGGCTTTCGCCCGCCAAGTCCCAGTCGTGGAACACGCTCGACCTGCTGCGCGAGGCCGGTGTCGACTATGCCTGCGACTGGGTCAACGACGACATGCCCTACGCGATGAACACGCGCGCCGGAACGCTGCACGCCATGCCGCACCCGATCGACATCGACGACGCGACCATCCTGGTGCAGAACCACCACACCGAGGATGACTTCCGCGACCAGTTGATCGATCAGTTCGATCTGCTGTACCGCGAGGCGCGCCCAGGAGATGGCCGAGTGATGGCCATCTCCCTGCACCCCTGGGTCATCGGCCAGCCCTACCGCATCCGCGCGCTCGAAGAGGCGCTCGCGCACATCATGCGCCACCGGGGCGTGTGGGCCGCCACCGGCAGCGAGATCCTCGACGCCTGGAAGGCCGCGCAGCCGGCTACGGCGGCCTGAGGACAGCGCCGTGCCCGTTGTCTCCGCCACGCTGCTGCCGGTTGTACCCGGCCGAAGCCGAAGCACGCCAGCACCTACCAGCGCGACGGGCGCGTGTTCCAGGGCGGCGGCGCGGCGCCGCGCCCTCCCCTCCTCGCGGACCTCTCGCCTGCGTTTTCCTCGTCGTTCCCTTCCTCTGCGCCGCTTCAGCCATGACCCCGTCCTCCACGGCCCCTGAACCCCTGCGTCGCGTCCTGGTCGTCGTCCCCTTTGCCATGTCGGCCGACAACCTGTTGCTGCGAAAGGCACAACTGCAGGGCCTGCAACTCGGCGAGGGCATCCGCTTCGAGTACCGCGCCGTCAAGGCCGGCCCGCTCAACTACGCCAGCCACCATGACTTCGTGCTGGCCGACGCCGCCAATTTCGAAGCCGGCTGCCACGCGCAGGAAGAAGGCTTCGACGCGGTGTGCATCGACACCATGAGCGACTCGGGCGTGGCCGCGTTGCGCTCGGTGCTCGACATCCCGGTCTTCGGCCCCGGCAAAGTGTCGATCCTCAGCGCGCTCATGCTGGGCGACCGGTTCTCCATCCTCACCATGGCCAGCCGCTGGAAGCCGCTGTACAAGAAGGCTCTGGACGAACTGGGCATGCACCACAAGTGCGCCTCTGTGCGCGCCATCGAGATCCCGCCCGACAACCAGAACCTGCTGTCGGGCAAGGAAGAGGATGTGTTTCCGCTGCTGGAGGCCGCGGCCCACCGCGCCATCGAGGAGGACGGCGCGGAGGTGCTGATCCTGGGCTCCACCACCATGCACCAGTCGCACGCATGGCTGCGTCAACGCCTCCCCGTCCCCCTCATCAACCCCGGTCCACTGAGCTACAAGATCGCCGAGTCGATGCTGGCCCTGGGCCTCACGCACAGCCGCGTCGGCTATCCCCGGCCCATGCACCCGCGCCTGGACATGCTGGGTGACATGCTGGATGCGGCGGCCATGAGCCTGGCGAACGGCGGCCGGTAACCCGCCGGGCCGGCCTGGCCGAGGCGCCGGGCTCGACGCAGGCCCCGGGAACACCCGCGCACCGGATCGGGGAAAACGACGAGGCTGACCGACCTGGCCTGGGCTGGCAGGCTCTTCAATTTCATTTAATATATGAAATAAATTGAAGACCGCACGCCGTCTCATGGCCACCCCTTTCGCGCACCGCAACCTGCCCCGCCTGCTGCTGCAGGCACGGGAGGCCGTGATGGCCCACACCCGGCCCAGCCTGCGCGAGCAGCAGTTGTCGGACCAGCAGTGGCGCGTGCTGCGCGTGCTGGGCGAGCACGGTGCGGTGGAGACGGGCCGCGTGGCGCGCGAGGCCTTCATCCTGGGGCCCAGCCTCACCGGCGTGCTGGCGCGCATGGAGCGCGACGGCCTGATCACGCGCTACCGCGACCCGGCCGACCAGCGCCGCACCGTGATCGAGGCCACGCCGCAGGGCAAGCGCCTGGTGCGCCGCCTCTCGGCCACCATCGAATCGCACGACCAGTGGCTGGAGCAGTCGCTGGGCAAGGCCAAGCTGGCGCAGCTGTATGCGCTGCTGGACGACCTGATCGCCCTCGAGCAACCCGCGCCGGCGACCTCCGCGCTGGCGGAGGAGGCCAAGGAATGAGTTTTCTACCCACCGGCACGGTCTACGGCATGCTGCTGAACTTCCGCGCCGAGTTCGACGCCCTGGCGCCAGTGCGACCGCCACACCCAGGCGCCGCGCAAGGTCTTCGATACCATCTCCGACAACGTCGGCATCGTGACCGGCGGGCGGCCCGCGCGGCCCGGCGAGGTGGTGCTGGGCGGCTCCTTCACCCGGCCCGTCAACGCGCAGCGCGGGGACACCTTCCATGCGGACTACGGCCCGCTGGGCTCCATCAGTTTCCATTTCGCCTGAACACCACCATGAAGACCCCCGAGAACCGCTTCAAGACCGCCCTGGCCGAGCGCCGCCCGCAGATCGGCCTGTGGCTGGGCCTGGCCGACGCCTACAGCGCCGAGATCTGCGCCGGCGCCGGCTTCGACTGGCTGCTGATCGACGGCGAGCACTCGCCCAACGGCCTGGCCGACGTGCTGGCGCAGGCGCAGGCCATCGCCGCGTACCCCGATGCGCACGCCATCGCCCGCGTGCCGCTGGGCCACGGCGAGGCCGGCACGGCGTTGATCAAGCAGTACCTGGACCTGGGCGTACAGACGCTGCTGGTGCCGATGGTCGATACCGCCGAGCAGGCGCGGGCCATCGTGCGCGCGACGCGCTACGCGCCGGCGGGCGTGCGCGGCATGGGCGGCGCGCGCGCCTCGCGCTGGGGCCGCTACACCGACTACGCCACCGCGGCCAACGCACAGATCGGCCTGCTGGTGCAGGCCGAGACGCGCGAGGCGCTGGGCAACCTGGACGCCATCGCCGCCGTCGAGGGCGTGGACGGCGTGTTCATCGGCCCGGCCGACCTGTCGGCCTCGATGGGCCACCCGGGCAACGCGGGGCATCCCGACGTTCAGGCCGCCATCGCCGACGGCATCCGCCGCATCAACGCGGCGGGCAAGGCCGCCGGCATCCTGACGACCGACGAGGCGCAGGCGCGCGAGTACCTGAAGCAGGGCGCGCTGTTCGTCGCCGTGGGGCTGGACACGCACCTTTTGGCCCGCGGCACGGCCACGCTGGCCGCCCGCTTCAAGGACGGCGCGGCGCCGGCCCCGGCAGCGCGGCGCGACCTACTGACCCGCTCATGACCGACCCCGCGAAGAAGACCGCCCTGCCGCCGCGCTCGGCCACCCTCCGCACCGGCACGATCCGCGCCACCACCCGCGCCTTCCTGCGCGCGCTGGGGCAGGACGACGAGGACATCGCGCGGCCGCACGTCGGCGTGTTCCACACCGGCGGCGAGATGAGCCCGTGCAACCTCAACCTGCGCGAGCAGGCGCAGCACGCCAAGACGGGCATCTACGCCGCCGGCGGCACGCCGCACGAGTGCCCGGTGGTCTCGGTGAGCGACGGGCTGACGATGGCGCACTCGGGCATGCGCTTCTCGCTGATCTCGCGCGAGCTGATCGCCGACAGCGTCGAAGCCTCGGTGCGCGGCCACCAGTGGGACGGCGTGTTCGCCATCGGCGCCTGCGACAAGAACCTGCCGGGCCTGATGATGGGCATCGTGCGCTGCAACGTGCCGGGCGTGTTCGTGCACGGCGGCGCGGCGTTGCCGGGGCGCATCGGCCCGCACGGGCGCGACCTGAACGTGGTCGACACCTACGAGACCATCGGCAGGCTGCTCGCCGGCGAGGCCACGGCCGAAGAACTGGAGACGATGAGCCGCGCCTGCCTGCCCACCGCCGGTTCGTGCGCCGGCCAGTTCACCGCCAACACCATGGGCATGGTGAGCGAGGCGCTGGGCCTGGCGCCGATCGGCTCCAGCATGGTGCCGACCGTCTACAGCGAGCGCGCCCCGCTGATGCGCCGCGCCGCGAGGCAGCTGATGCGCGCCGTGTTCGCCAGCCTGGACGGCGGCGGCCCGCTGCCGCGCGACATCGTGACGCGCCAGGCACTGGAGAACGCCTGCGCCGTGGTGTGCGCCACGGGAGGATCGACCAACGCCGCGCTGCACCTGCCCGCCATCGCGCACGAGGCCGGCATCCGCTTCCACCTGGACGACGTGGCCGAGGTGTTCGCGCGCACGCCGCTGATCGCCAACCTGAGCCCCGGCGGCAGGTACCTGGCGCGCGACGTCTACAGCATCGGCGGCGCCGGCGTGGTGCTGCGCGCGCTGCTCGACCAGGGCCACCTGCACGGCGATGCGCTCACCTGGACCGGCCACACGCTGGCCGAGGAGCTGGCCAGCGCGCCGGAGCCCGACGGCGAGGTGGTGCGCCGCGCCGGCGAGCCGATCAGCCCCGACGGCGGCCTCACGGTGCTCAAGGGCAACCTGTGCCCCGACGGCGCGCTGCTCAAGACGGCGGGCCTGAAGACGCTGGTGCACGAGGGCCCGGCCCGCGTGTTCGAGAACGAGGAAGAGGCCCAGGCCGCGGTGCAGAACCGCCGCTACCAGGCCGGCGACGTCATCGTCATCCGCAACGAGGGGCCCAAGGGCAGCCCCGGCATGCGCGAGATGCTGGGCATCACCGCGCTGCTGTACGGCCAGGGCATGGGCGACAAGGTCGCTCTTCTGACCGACGGGCGCTTCTCCGGGGCGACCCGCGGCCTGTGCATCGGCTATGCGGGGCCGGAGGCGGCGGTGGGCGGCCCCATCGCCGCGCTGCGCGACGGCGACCGCATCGCCATCGACGCGCGCCCCGGTGCACGCAGCATCACGGTGGCGCTGCCGGCCGAGGAAATGGTGATGCGGCTGAACCAAAAAGCGGGCGTAAACGCGGGGGTGCCGCGCGGGGGCCTTCTGGAAAAATACGCACTCACCGTGCGGCCCGCGCACCAGGGCGCCGTCACCCATTCGGGGGCCGTGGACTGGGCGCGCGACGCGTCCTGAACCACTTCATCCAGACGGAGACCCTCACCATGATCCACCGCCGCCATCTGCTGCAGGCCACCGGCGCGTCCGCCCTGCTGGCCGGCCTCGGCCAGCGCGCCTTCGCCCAGGCCGGCATCGAGACCGCCACCATCGTCACCGGCTTCGCCGCCGGCGGCACCGCCGACGCCCTCTGCCGCCGCGTGGCGCAGAAGCTGCAGCCCGGCTACGCCAAGACGGTGGTGGTGGACAACCGCACCGGCGCCGGCGGGCAGATCGCCATCCAGTACATCAAGGGCCGCCCGGCCGACGGCGCGACGATCCTGCTGACGCCGACGTCGATGCTCACCATCTACCCGCACATCTACAGGAAGCTGGCGTACGACCCGGTGGCCGACCTCACGCCGGTGAGCGTGGGCTGCGCGTTCGACTTCGGCTTCGCCGTCGGCCCCGCGGTGCCGGCCGAGGTGAAGACGGTGAAGGACTTCCTGGCCTGGGCCGAAGCCAACCCGGCGGGCGCCAACTTCGGCTCGCCGGCGGCCGGCTCCACGCCGCACTTCGTCGGCGCGCTGATCGGCAAGAGCGGCGGGGTGGACCTGAAGCACGCCGCCTACCGCGGCACGCAGCCGGCCATGCTCGACCTGCTGGGCGGCAACATCTCGGCCGTCTCGGGGCCGATCGGCGACATCACGCAGCACCTGTCGACCGGCAAGGTGCGCATCCTCAGCCTCTCGGGCGAGAAGCGCAGCCGCTTCGCGCCCGACGTGCCCACGCTCAAGGAGCAGGGCATCGACATGGCGCACAGCGAGTGGTTCGCCTTCTTCCTGCCGGCCAAGGCCTCGCCCGAGCTGGTGGCGCGGCTCCATGCCGGCATGAAGGCCGCGCTGGCGCACAAGGACGTGATCGACGGGCTGGGCACTTTCGGGCTGGAGGCGATGTCCTCCTCGCCCGCGGAGCTGGCCGAGCTGATCAGGAAAGACACCGCCAAGTGGGGGCCGATCGTGAAACAGGTCGGCTTCACCGCGGAGGGTTGAAACGATGAAGGAGCTGCGATGACCCCTCTCGCCGCCGAGCGGCCACGCAACGCGCCGGTCCATCCCGCCCTCCACCCCGACGAGCGCGCCGCGCGCGTGCAGCTCGCGGCCTGCTACCGCATCTTCGCGATGCTGGGGTGGACGGAGATGATCTACAACCACATCACGGTGCGCCTGCCCGGGAGCGTGACCGGCGGCGAGAAGCAGTTCCTCATCAACCCCTTCGGGCTGCACTACAGCGAGGTCACGGCCAGCAACCTCGTGAAGATCGACATCGCCGGGCGCGTGCTCGACGGCTCGCCGCACCCGGTCAACCCGGCCGGCTTCACGGTGCACGCCGCCATCCACGACGGCCTGGACGGCGCGCACTGCGTGATGCACACCCACACCACCGCCGGCGTGGCGGTGGCCTGCCTCGAAGGCGGCCTGCAGCAGACCAACTTCTACACCGCGCAGCTGCACGACATGGTGGCGTACCACGACTTCGAGGGCATCACCCTCCATGCCGACGAGGGGCCGCGCCTGCTGAAGAGCATCGGCGAGCGGCCGGCGGTGATCCTGCGCAACCACGGCCTGCTGGCCTGGGGCCGGACGCTGCCGCAGACCTTCGCCATCCTGTGGACGCTGCAACGCGCCTGCGAGGTCCAGATGGCCACGCTGTCGATGGGCCGGCCGATCCCGGTGAGCGAGGTCATCGCCGAAAAGTGCACGCGCGATGCGCTGCAGTTCAACCCCAACCACGGCGCCGGGCAGGACGTATTCGATGCGCTGATGCGGCAGGTGGACCGCATCGATCCCTCCTACCGCGACTGAGCCCGCCGCCATGAAAGTCTGCATCTACGGCGCCGGCGCGATCGGCGGCTGGCTCGGCGTGGCGCTGGCGCGTGCCGGCGCACGCCTGAACGTGGTGGCGCGCGGCGCCACGCTGGCGGCGCTGCAGCAGGACGGCCTGGCGCTGGTGCGCCGGGGCGAGGGCGGCGAGACGCGCGAGCGCGTGCCGGTCCATGCCGTCGAGGACCCGGCCGGGCTCGGCCCGCAGGATCTGGTGGTGGTGGCCGTCAAGGCGCCCGCGCTGGAGGCGGTGGCCGCGCGCATCGGCCCGCTGATCGGGCCGGAGACGACCGTCCTCACCGCCATGAACGGCGTGCCCTGGTGGTTCCTCGAAGGCGGCTTCGGCGGCCCGCTGGCCGGGCGCCGGCTGAACGCGGTGGACCCCGAGGGCCGCATCGCCGCCGCCATCCCGGCGCGGCACGTCATCGGCGGCGTGGTGCACGCCAGCTGCTCGCTCGACGCGCCCGGCGTGGTGCGCCACCACTTCGGCAACGGCCTGATCCTGGGCGAGCCCTCGGGCGAGGCGACGCCGCGCGTGCAGCGGCTGGCCGCGCAGCTGGTGCAGGGCGGCGTCCAGGCCAGCGTGTCGCCGCAGATCCAGAAGGACGCCTGGTACAAGCTGTGGGGCAACATGACGGTCAACCCGATCAGCGCGCTGACCGGCGCGACCACCGACCGCATCCTCGGCGACGACCTGCTGCGCGGCTTCATCTCCAGCGTGATGCTGGAGGCCAAGGCCATCGGCGAGCGCATCGGCATCCCCATCGCCGAGAGCCCCGAGGACCGCCACAACGTCACGCGCAAGCTCGGCGCCTTCAAGACCTCGATGCTGCAGGACGTGGAGGCCGGCCGCGCCGTGGAGCTGGACGCGCTGGTGTCGGCCGTGCGCGAGCTGGGCCAGGGCGTGGGGCTGCACACGCCCTTCACCGACGCGCTGCTGGGCCTGGCGCGCGTGCAGGCGCGGGAACGCGGACTCTACTAGCGCCCTCAGGCCAGCATGCGCACCTTGGGCTCGCGGGCCCAGTGGCGCTGCAGGCCGGTCTTCACGAGCGCGTCCACCGGCACCACGCCCTCGTCCTTCTCGACGCCGGCCTTGTCCAGCAGCACCTGCGTGCCCTCGCAGTGCGCGATGGTCTTGCAGTGCGCGTAGGCGTCCATGAACCACTGCACGGCCGCCCCATCGCGCGCGAGCTGTCCGGCCTGGTCGGGCGTCAGGATGCTGGCCACCCCGTCGAACAGCACCGAGGGCGAGCCGGCGAGCTGCCCGTCGGCCTGCAGCGTGCCGCCCTTGACCGGGATGCCGCCCACCTTGGGCGCCACCAGGAAGACGGTGCCGCCGGCTTGCTCCACCGCGGCCTTGAGCCGCGCGATGGCCGCCTTGCCGGAGCCCTCGGCGAACAGCAGCCCCACCTTGCGCCCGGCGAAGGTGTTCTTCGCCTGCTTCTGGATCGACAGCGCGTCCGAGGGCTTCATGTCGACCGGCGCGCGGGCCGCCTTGGCCTTGGGCGGCAGGTCGATGGCCAGGCCGGCGGCCACGCGCTTGGCCAGGCCCTCGTCGACGTTGCGCAGCCGCGAGACGACGCGCACGCGCACGTGCGGCAGCGACACCTTGGACAGCTCGAACACCAGCGCCGAGGCGAGGTGCGCCTGCTCGCTGGGCGTCTGCGAACGGTAGAACAGGCGCGCCTGGCTGTAGTGGTCGGCGAACAGCTCGGCGCGCACGCGCAGCTTGTGCGTGGGGTCGTTGCGCTCGGCGTTGGCGGGAAAGGAGGTGAAGCCCGTCTCGGGGCAGGCGCGCGGGCCGCCCTCTTCGCCGGCCTCGGCCAGGCTGTTGGGCTCGTAGTTGGCGCGGCCGGTGGGCACCAGCGTCTGCATCATCCCGTCGCGCTGGAAGTTGTGGAAGGGGCACTTCGGCGCGTTGACGGGGATCTGGTGGAAGTTGGTCGTGCCCAGGCGCGACTTCTGCGTGTCGAGGTACGAGAACAGGCGGCCCTGCAGCAGCGGGTCGTTGGTGAAGGCTATGCCCGGGATGACGTTGGAGGGCAGGAAGGCCACCTGCTCGGTCTCGGCGAAGAAGTTCGAGGGGTTGCGGTCCAGCGTCAGCCGCCCGACGACCTGCAGCGGCACCTCTTCCTCCGGGATCAGCTTGGTGGCGTCCAGCACGTCGTAGGGCTGCTTGGCCGCCCAGGCCTCGTCGAACACCTGGATGCCCAGATCCCACGCGGGGAAGTCGCCCTTGTCGATGGCTTCGTAGAGATCGCGCCGGTGGAAGTCGGGGTCGGCGCCGGCGATCTTCACGGCCTCGTCCCAGGTGGTGGACTCGATGCCGAGCACGGGCTTCCAGTGAAACTTGACGAAGCGCCCCTCGCCCTTGGCGTTGACGAAGCGGAAGGTGTGCACGCCGAAGCCCTGGATCATGCGCAGGCTGCGCGGGATGGCGCGGTCGGACATGGCCCACAGGATCATGTGCATCGACTCGGGCATCAGGCCGATGAAGTCCCAGAAGGTGTCGTGCGCCGAGGCCGCCTGCGGGTAGCCGCGGTCGGCTTCCATCTTCACGCTGTGGACCAGGTCGGGGAACTTCATCGCGTCCTGGATGAAGAACACCGGGATGTTGTTGCCCACCAGGTCCCAGTTGCCGGTCTCGGTGTAGAACTTGACCGCGAAGCCGCGCACGTCGCGCGGCGTGTCCGCCGAGCCGGCGCCGCCGGCCACGGTGGAGAAGCGCGCGAACACCGGGCAGGTGGCGCCCTTCTTCTGGAAGATCGACGCCTGGGTCAGATCGGGGATCGCCTGGGTGCACTCGAACACGCCGTGCGCGCCCGAGCCGCGCGCGTGCACGATGCGCTCGGGGATGCGCTCGTGGTCGAAGTGGAAGATCTTCTCGCGCAGGACGAAGTCCTCCAGCAGCGTCGGGCCGCGCTCGCCGGCGCGCAGCGAGTTCTGGTTGTCGGCGACGCGGTGGCCGAAGTTGTCGGTGAGGTGGTCCGCACCGGGGCCGTGGTCGGCGCCGCGCGGGATGTCCTGGTGCAGTTCGCCGCCCTTGCCGATGGCATCTTTGAAAACGACCTGCCCCGCGCCGGGGGCATGGTGATGCAGGCTGTGCCGGGTGGCGGGCGTCTCGCCAGACGCGGCGGACGGGCCGCGCGGCAGCGTGGATCTCTTCGGCATGGGGCGCTCCTTGGTCGTTCGGGTGGTCCTGGCGGGACGGCACGGCAGGGGCCGTGCCGTCCCGAACGACAGTGGAGCAGCTGCGGCGCAGCGGCGCCATTGCCCCATGGCAGCCACCGGCCGTGGGCCGGCAGCTGCAATCGACGTCAGCGCAGGCCTACTGCCGGCCGGCGCGCTGCGCTCATGCCGCCTCGATGGCCCGGTTCACGCGCGGCGCCACGGCGCACATCAGCTCGTAGCCCACGGTGCCGGCGGCGCGCGCCACCTCGTCGATGGGCTGCACCGCGCCGTTGACCGCGCTGCGGCCCCAGAGCACCACCTCGCTGCCCAGGCACGCCGCGGGCACGGGCGTGAGGTCCACCGTGACCATGTCCATGCTGACGCGGCCGATGGTGCGCGTGGGCACGCCGTCCACCAGCACCGGCGTGCCGGTGGGCGCATGGCGCGGATAGCCGTCGGCGTAGCCCACCGCGGCGACGCCGATGCGCATCGGCGCATCGGCCGTGAAGGCGGAGCCGTAGCCCACCGTGTCGCCGGGTTGCAGCTGCTGCTCGCCGATCAGGCGCGTGGCCAGCGTCATGGCGGGCTGCAGCTGCCAATGGGCGGCATCGTGCTCGGGAAAGTCGGGCGCGCTGCCGTACAGCACGATGCCGGGCCGCACCCAGTCGGCGCGCGTGGCCTCGGCGTGGCGCAGCACGGCGGCGCTGTTGCCCAGGCTGCGCTCGCCCGGCAGGTCGCGCGTGGCCTCGTCGAAGACGGCCATGGCGCGCGCGATGCCGCGCGGGCCGTCGGCGTCGCTGAAGTGCATCATCAGCGAGACCTCCTCCACCTGCGGCAGCGCCGTCAGGCGCGTCCAGGCCGAGCGCAGCCGCGCGGGCGCGAAGCCCAGGCGGTTCATGCCCGAGTTCATCTTGAGGAAGACGCGGTGCGGCTGCTGCGTCTTGTGCGCGGCCAGCCAGTCGATCTGCTCGTCGCAGTGCACCGTGTGCCAGAGCGCGAGGCGCGAGCACAGCTCCAGGTCGCGCGGCTCGAACACCCCCTCCAGCAGCAGGACGGGCCCGCGCCAGCCCAGCGCGCGCACGCGCTCGGCCTCGGCCAGGTCGAGCAGGGCGAAGCCGTCGGCGCCGCGCAGCGCGTCGTACACGCGCTCGATGCCGTGGCCGTAGGCATCGGCCTTGACCACGGCCCAGATGCGCGACTCGCGCACCAGGCGCCGCACGCGCTCCAGGTTGTGGCGCAACGCGCCGGGGTGGGTGGTGCAGAGGATCGGACGGGGCATGGCGGGCGCGTTCGGCGTGCGAGGGAACACCATCGGGTGCGGGGGGCGGACGGCCATTTTGGCATCGCGCCCCCATGCTATAACCACGCCCTCCACTCCATCGACCCGCATCCGCATCCCGCGCGCCTGCCATCCCCTTCTCTCGTGAGACGTCGACCCGCGCGACCTGGTGCCGATGGATGTCTTGACTCCCATTCCCACCACCTGCCCCGTGCCGCCCGGCCTGTCCTGCCTCGCAAGAAAACGCCGGGCCGCTTCCGAGGTGGTCCTGCCGGCCCCGGGAGCGCCATGAAGCGCGGCTTCTATACGATCATGGCGGCGCAGTTCTTCTCGTCGCTGGCCGACCAGGCGCTGTTCGTCGCCGCCGTGGAACTGCTGCGCTCCGCCGGCGCGGCGGAGTGGCAGCGCGCCGCGCTGGTGCCGATCTTCGCGGTCTTCTACGTCGCGCTGGCGCCGCTGGTGGGTGCCTTCGCCGACGCGCTGCCCAAAGGGCAGGTCATGTTCATCAGCAACGCCGTCAAGGTGGTGGGCTGCGTGGCCATGCTGTTCGGCGGGCACCCGCTGCTGGCCTACGCGATCGTCGGGCTGGGCGCGGCGGCCTACTCGCCGGCCAAGTACGGCATCCTGACCGAGTTGCTGCCGGCCTCGCAGCTGGTCAAGGCCAACGGCTGGATCGAGGGGCTGACCATCGCCTCGATCATCCTGGGCATCGTGCTCGGCGGCCAGCTGGTGGGGCACGCGCTGTCCAGCCGGCTGCTGGCCTTCGACTTCCCGCTCATCGACACCGGCATCGACACGCCGCCGGAGGCGGCCATCTCGGTGCTGATCGCGGTGTACGCCCTGGCGGCCTGGTTCAACACGCGCATCCCCCACACGGGCGTGGAGATGCGGCCGCTGCGCGTCCACCCGCAGCACGGGCTGCTGCGCAATCTGCTGGGCCTGCTGCCCGACTTCTGGCGCTGCAACGAGCGGCTGTGGAAGGACCGGCTGGGCCAGATCTCGCTGGCGACCACCACGCTGTTCTGGGGCGCCAGCGGCAACCTCAAGTACATCGTGCTGCCGTGGGCCGCCATCGCGCTGGGCTACGGCACCACGCAGGCCTCGGCGCTGACCGGCGTGCTGGCGGTGGGCACCGCCGTGGGCGCGGTGATGGCCTCGGCGCGCATGCGGCTGGACATCGCCACGCGCGTCATCCCGCTGGGCGTGGCGATGGGCCTGCTGGTGGTGGCGATGAACTTCGTGGGCAACGTGTGGGTGGCCATTCCCTTCCTGATGCTGCTGGGCGGGCTGGGCGGCTTCACGGTGGTCCCGATGAACGCACTGCTGCAGCATCGCGGCCACAACCTGATGGGCGCAGGCCGCTCCATCGCGGTGCAGAACTTCAACGAGCAGGCCTGCATCCTGCTGCTGGGCGCCTTCTACAGCGGCTGCACGTGGATGGGCCTGTCGGCCTACGGCGCGATCGCCGCCTTCGGGCTGGTGGTGGCCGGGGTGATGGTGCTGATCCAGCTGTGGTACTGGCGCACCCTGCGGCGCTACCCGCGCGAGGTGATCCAGTTGCTGCGGCTGGCGCGCTCCGACAAGCACCATTGAGCGCCGCCGAGCGCACAATGGCCGGATCGTCCACTCTTTCCCCGCGGAGGCCGCCATGGCAGGCAGCATCTACGACTTCGAGGTCCGGCAGATCGATGGCCAGCAGGTGCCGCTGGCGCGCTTCAAGGGGCAGGTGCTGCTGGTCGTGAACACGGCCAGCCAATGCGGCTTCACGCCGCAGTTCGGCGGCCTGGAAGAGCTGTACGGGCGCTACAGGGACCGGGGCTTCACGGTGCTGGGCTTCCCGAGCAACCAGTTCGGCAGCCAGGACCCGGGCAGCAACGAGGAGATCGGCGCCTTCTGCCGGAAGAACTACGGCGTGAGTTTTCCGATGATGGCCAAGATCGAGGTCAACGGGCCGGGCGCCGACCCGCTGTACCGCTGGCTGACGAAGGAAAAGCCGGGCCTGCTGGGCAGCACGGCCATCAAGTGGAACTTCACCAAGTTCCTGGTGGGGCGCGATGGGCAGGTGTTGCGGCGCTACGCGCCGCTGGACACCCCTGCATCGATCGGCCGGGATATCGAGGCGGCGCTGCCCGCCGCTTGACTCGCCACTGCGGCAGGCCTCAGCCTGCTGCGGCGCCCTGGGCAGCCGCCAGGCCGCCGAGCGCCGCCAGCGCATCGTCGGGCAGTCCGAGCTGCGCTGCCGCCAGGTTCTCGCGCAGGTGGGCGAGCGACGAGGTGCCCGGAATCAGCAGGATATTCGGCGCGCGCCGCAGCAGCCAGGCCAGCGCGACCTGCATCGGCGTCGCCTCGAGTTGCGCCGCCACCTCGGTCAGCGCCCCCGACTGCAGGGGCGTGAACCCACCCAGCGGGAAGTACGGCACATAGGCCGTGCCGGCCGCCGCCAGTTCATCGATGAGTGCGTCGTCACCACGGTGGGCAAGGTTGTAATGGTTCTGCACGCAGGCCACGTCGACCAGGCGGCGGCCCTGCGCGACCTGGCTCGGCGTCACGTTGCTCAGGCCGATGTGCCGGATCAGGCCCCGCTGCCGCAGTTCGGCCAGCGCCGCGAGCGGCTCTTCGATCGAGCCTTCGGCCGGGCCGTGCATATCGAACATGGCCCGCAGGTTCACCACGTCGAGCACGTCCAGGCCGAGGTTGCGCAGGTTGTCGTGCACCGCCTGTTCGATCTGCTGCGGCGACAACGCCGGGTTCCACGAACCGTCGGTGCCGCGCACGGCGCCTACCTTGGTGACGATGAGCAGTCCGTCCCGGTACGGGTGCAGGGCCTCGCGGATGATCTGGTTCGTGAAGTGCGGCCCATAGAAGTCGCTGGTGTCGATGTGGTCGACGCCGCGTTCCACGGCCTCGCGCAGCACGGCAATGGCTGCCGCCCGGTCCTTCGGCGGCCCGAACACGCCAGGGCCGGCCAGTTGCATGGCACCGTAGCCGATGCGGTGGATGGTCTTGCCGCCCAGCGAATAGGTGCCGGCGTTGGAGAGGGGGAGGGAAGTCATGGAGCAGATCCGGTTGGCAATGGCGATGGCGCCAATGTAGGCAGGGGCCAACTGCACAACAATCCATGACAATCGACACAGCCCGTGCAGTATTCCGAACGATGGACAAGCTCGCCGACCTCGCGGCGCTGATGGCGGTGGCCCGCGCCGGGGGCTTCCGCGGTGCAGCGCGCCTCACCAACACCAGCGCCTCGCGCCTGAGCGACGCCGTGCGCCGGCTGGAGGCGCAGCTCGGCGTGCGGCTGCTGAACCGCACCACGCGCAGCGTGGCGCCGACCGACGCCGGCGCCCGGCTGCTGGAGCGGCTGGCCCCCGCGCTCGGAGAAATCGAGTCGGCGCTGGACGTGGTGAACGGCTTCCGCGACCGGCCCATCGGCCGGCTGCGGCTGAACGTGCCGATCAGCGCATCCCGGCTGGTGCTGCCGAGGCTGGTGCCGCCCTTCCTGGCCGCCTATCCCGACATCTGCCTCGAAGTGGTCGCCGACGACCGCTTCGTCGACGTGCTGGCCGAAGGCTGCGACGCCGGTATCCGCTACGAGGAGCGGCTGGAGCAGGACATGATCGCCGTGCCGATCGGGCCGCGCCGGCAGCGCTTCGCCGCCGCCGCGTCGAAGGACTACCTCGACCGCCACGGGCGCCCGCAGCATCCTCGCGAGCTGCTCGGCCACGTCTGCCTGCGCGGCCGCTTCGCCAGTGGCGCGATGACCGCCTGGGCGTTCGAGCGTGATGGCGAGACCCTGCACGTCGATCCCTCCGGGCCGCTGATCGTCGGGCTGGGCGGTGCCGCCGACCTGGCGGTCGACGCGGCCGTGGCCGGCACGGGCATCGTCTACCTGTTCGAAGACTGGCTTCGGCCCTACATGGAGCGCAAGGAACTCGAGCCCCTTCTCGAACCCTGGTGGCCCAGCTTCTCGGGCCCCTACCTCTACTACCCCGGCCGCCGCCAGACGCCCGCGCCGCTGCGGGCCTTCGTGGACTTCATCCGGGCCTCGGCGCACTGAGACCGCGAAGCCGGCGGCCTCGCGTCAGAGAAAGAACGCAGCGCGCCTTCAGCCCGGCGCCAGCGCAGTGTCCAGCAGCTCGACCCAGTGGCGCACCGGCACCCCGGTGCCGCTTTGCAGGTGGGTGATGCAGCCGATGTTGGCCGAGGCGATGACCGTGGGCTGCAACTGCTGCAGGTGGCCCAGCTTGCGGTCGCGCAGCGGATAGGCCAGCTCGGGCTGCAGCACGGAGTACGTGCCGGCCGAGCCGCAGCACAGGTGCGACTCGTTCATCGCCACCTGCACGTCGAAGCCCAGCGCGCGCAGGCCCGCCTCCACGCCGCCGCGCAGCTTCTGGCCGTGCTGCAGCGTGCAGGGCGGGTGGTAGGCCACCACGCCCTGCGGTGCGCGCACGCGGGCCTTCAACTGCGGCAGCAGGCCGGGCAGCAGCTCGCCCAGATCGCGCGTGAGCTCGCTCACGCGGCGCGCCTTGCCGGCGTAGGCCGGGTCGTGCGCCAGCGCGTGGCCGTACTCGCGCACGGTGACGCCGCAGCCCGAGGCGTTCATCACGATCGCCTCGACCTCGCCGCGCTCGACGTGCGGCCACCAGGCGTCGATGTTGGCGCGCATCTGGGCACGGCCGCCGTCCTGGTCGTTGAGGTGGAACTTCACCGCGCCGCAGCAGCCCGCCGCCGGCGGCACCACGCACTCGATGCCGGCGGCGTCGAGCACGCGCGCGGTGGCGGCGTTGATGTTGGGCGCCATCGCCGGCTGCACGCAGCCGGCCAGCAGCAGCACCTTGCGCGCATGCGTGCGGGTGGGCCACGGGCCGGCCTCCTGCGGCGCGGGCACCTTGGCCCTGAGCTTGGCCGGCAGCACGCCGCGCACCGCCTGGCCGAGCTTCATCGCCGGGCCGAACAGCGGCGAGGGCAGCCCTTCCTTGAGCAGCCAGCGCACGGCGCGCTCGCCGGCCGGGCGCGGCACCTTCGCCTCCACCACCTGGCGGCCGATGTCGACCAGGTGGCCGTACTGCACGCCGCTCGGGCAGGTGGATTCGCAGTTGCGGCAGGTCAGGCAGCGGTCCAGGTGCAGCTGCGTGGCGCGGGTGGGCGCCTGGCCTTCGAGCACCTGCTTGATCAGGTAGATGCGGCCGCGCGGGCCGTCCAGCTCGTCGCCCAGCAGCTGATAGGTCGGGCAGGTGGCGGTGCAGAAGCCGCAGTGCACGCACTTGCGCAGGATCGCCTCGGCCTCGCGGCCGGCGTCGGTGCCCTGGAATTCGGGCGCGAGTTCGGTTTGCATGTTCTTGTCGTGGGGATGTCCGGCGCTCTCAGGCAGCGGGCGGCTCGGGCGTGTCGCCGGTCCGGCCCTTGCGGCGCAGGCGCAGCGTGCCGGCCACGGCCTGCAGGATCTGCCGCAGCTCGCTGGAACGGCGCAGGTCGTCGAGGAAGGGCGGCAGCGACAGCGACAGCAGCAGCGCCGCCAGCGGCAGCACGCAGATGAAGCCCAGCCACTTGAAGCCGGCCGCGCCGGCCAGGCCGCCGGCCACGAACATCAGTACCAGCGCGCCGAAGAAGCGCAGCCGCGGGCCGTTGTGGCGCACCAGCTGGCCGGCCGGGCGGCCGCGCCGGTTCCAGTACAGCATCTTGCCCAGCTCGATGCCCAGGTCGGTGAGGTTGCCCGTCATGTGCGTGGTGCGCACCTTGCCGGCCGAGGTCTTGGCCGCCAGCGCGTTCTGCAGGCCCATGATGAAGCTCAGCAGCAGCACCGTGAGCGGCACCGCGAAGGGCGTGTGCCAGCCCAGGGTGAGGGCGCCCATCAGCCCGAAGGGCAGCATCAGCCCCGCCTCCAGCAGCAGCGGCAGCGCGTAGGGATGGTGCAGACGGTGCTGGCGGCCCCAGTTGATCTGGATGGCGGCCACCGCCGCGCCGCAGACGAAGGCGGTGATGGCGCCCAGCGCGTTGAGCAGCAGCGTGGCCTGCCCCAGCACGATGGCGTCGGCCACCTGCGAGGCGAAGCCGGTCATGTGCGAGGTGTACATGTGCAGCACCAGGAAGCCGCCCGCGTTCATGACGCCGGCGTTGAAGGCCAGCAGCAGCCCCAGCACCCGGTTGGTGGACGGAGCCCGGTGGCGGTCGGTGAGGTAGCGCAGGCGTCGCACGGGCTGTCAGGCGACCAGGCGCCCCGGGTTGAAGATGCCGGCGGGATCGAAGCGCTCGCGCAGGGCGCGGTGGATGCGCTGCAGTGCCGGACTCAGGGTGTCGAAGCGCGGCTCGTCCTGCCCACGCTGCCCTGTGGCGGGCAGGAACAGCGTCGCGTGCCCGCCGGCGGCGCGCGCCGCCTCGCGCACGGCGGCCGCCTGGCCTGCCGGCAGTGCATACCAGCGCAGGCCGCCGTGCCATTCGAGCAGCGGCTGGCCGGGCAGCGCCAGCACCGGCGCGGTCTGTGGCACCGAGACGCGCCACAGCGCCAGCCCCTTTTCTTTCGCATCGGCGAAGAAGGGCAGCGTCTGGTCGCGCAGCGCCGCCCAGTCCGCCGCGGCATGCGGGTGCCGGCGGCGTTCGCCGCCCAGGTGGCGGCAGGCCGATTCCACGGCCGCCGCCGCGCCGCGCAAGCGCAGCCAGAGCACGCCCTCGGGACCGTCGCCGCGCGCCTGCCAGGCACTGGCGTTGAGGGGCCAGGGCTGGCCGCCCCAGCCGTTGACGAGGCTCTGCGCCTCGGCCTGCGTGCAGGCGAACTCCAGCGTGGCCTCGGCCGGCGGCACCGGCAGCACCTTCAGGCTCACCTCGGTGATCAGGCCCAGCTGCCCCATCGAGCCGGCCAGCACGCGCGAGACGTCGTAGCCGGCCACGTTCTTCATCACCGTGCCGCCGAAGCGCAGCGGCTCGCCGCGGCCGTTGAGCATCGCGGCGCCGAGCACGTAGTCGCGCACGCAGCCGACGCTGGCGCGCGACGGGCCGGAGAGGCCGGCCGCCACCATGCCGCCCACGGTGGCGGGCCGCGCATCGGCCACGTGGGAAAAATGCGGCGGCTCGAAGGGCAGGCACTGATGCTTCTCGGCCAACACGGCCTCCAGCTCATGCAGCGGCGTGCCGGCAGCCACGGTGACGACCAGCTCGCTCGGCTCGTAGCTGGCGACGCCGGCCAGCGGCGCGGTGTCGATCACTTCGCCATCGAGCGAGGCGCCATAGAAATCCTTGCTGCCGCCGCCGCGGATGCGCAGCGGCGTGCGCCGCTCGGCGGCGGCGCGGATGCGGTCGATCAAATCGTTGAGGGCGGTCATCAGAAACGGGGCAGGTCGGGGTGCGGCAGCACGCCGCCGCGCACCACCTGCCTGCCATACTCGGCGCAGCGCGCCAGCGAGGGGATCACCTTGCCGGGATTGAGCAGCCCTTCGGGATCGAAGGCGGCCTTGACGGCCCGCATCTGCGCGTTCTCTTCCGGCGTGAACTGCACGCACATGCTGTTGAGCTTCTCGACGCCCACGCCGTGCTCGCCGCTGACGGTGCCGCCCATCGCCACGCTGGTCTCCAGGATGTCGGCGCCGAACAGTTCGCAGCGGTGCAGCTCGTCGGGGTCGTTGGCGTCGAACAGCACCAGCGGATGCAGGTTGCCGTCGCCGGCATGGAAGACGTTGCAGCAGCGCAGGTCGTACTTCTTCTCCATCTGCTGGATGGCGATCAGGATGTCGGCCAGGCGCTTGCGCGGGATGGTCGAGTCCAGGCACATGTAGTCGGGGCTGATGCGGCCCGAGGCGGGGAAGGCGTTCTTGCGCCCGCTCCAGAACTTCAGGCGCTCCTCCTCGCTCGCGCTCACGGCGATGGCGGTGGCGCCGCAGCCGCGCAGCACCTCGGCCATGCGGCCGATCTCTTCCTCGACCTCCTCCGGCGTGCCGTCGGACTCGCACAGCAGGATGGCCTCGGCCTCCAGGTCGTAGCCGGCGCGCACGAAGTCCTCGACGGCGCGGGTCATCGGCTTGTCCATCATCTCCAGCCCGGCCGGGATGATGCCGGCCGCGATGACCGCGGCCACCGCGTCGCCGGCCTTCTGGATGTCGTCGAAGCTGGCCATGATGCAGCGCGCCAGCTGCGGCCTGGGCACCAGCTTGACGGTGACCTCGACGGTGACGGCCAGCATGCCCTCGCTGCCGACGACCAGCGGCAGCAGGTCCAGGCCGGCGCAGTCCAGCGCCTCGCTGCCGAACTCGACCGGCTCGCCCTCGGCGGTGAAGCCGCGCACGCGCAGCACGTTGTGCAGCGTCAGCCCGTACTTCAGGCAGTGCACGCCGCCGGAGTTCTCGGCCACGTTGCCGCCGATGGTGCAGGCGATCTGGCTCGACGGGTCGGGCGCGTAGTACAGGCCGTGGGGCGCCGCCGCCTCGCTGATGGCGAGGTTGCGCACGCCGCACTGCACGGTGGCCGTGCGCGCCACCGGGTCGATCTTGAGGATGCGGTTGAACTTGGCCAGCGACAGCGTGACGCCCTCCGCATGCGGCATGGCGCCGCCCGACAGGCCCGTGCCCGCGCCGCGCGCCACCACCGGCACGCCCAGCGCGTGGCAGGCCTTGAGCACCGCGGCCACCTGCGCCTCGGTCTCGGGCAGGGCGACCACCAGCGGGCGCTGGCGGTAGGCGGTCAGGCCGTCGCACTCGTAGGGCACGGTGTCCTCGGCCTGCCACAGCAGCGCATGGGCGGGCAGGTGCGCCTGCAGCGCCCGCACGATCTGCGACTGGCGCTCGGCACGGCCGAGAGCGCCTTGCTGGCCGGAATTCAGGGGGGCGTTCATCGCGGTTCCTCGTCTCGTCTCTTCGACATGCGCGCCGGGTATTGTCCGCCCGCGCCCGCAGGCTGGACGCCCGCCCCGGCTTGAAGATTTTTCAGCCCGTGCTGATCTTTCTTGCGGCGCCGGCACCTCGAAGGCCACCAGGCCGCGGATGGCCGGAAGGCTGCTGCGCGGGGACATGTCGGACGGCCCGGGAAGCCTTCAATCGTCGAAGAAGTCCACCGGCAGGCCGGCCACCTCGCTGCGCGCGTAGAACACGCGCCCGGCATCCGGCTGGCGGGCGAGTTCCTCCGGCGGCCGTCCCTGGCGGCCCGTGGTGACGAACAGGGTCCGCAGATCCTCGCCGCCGAAGCAGGGCATGGTGGGACACTGGGCGGGCAGGGGCAGTGCCTGCCGCACCTGCCCTTCGGCATCCAGCGCCAGCAGGCGCCCGCCTTCGTACATCGCCACCCAGTAGGCGCCCTGCGCGTCCAGCGTGGCGCCATCGGGCCGGCCGCCATAGGGCTCCCCGGCCTCGGCACAGGCGTCCCTGGTCGCGAACCGATGCAGCACGCGGGCCGCCCCCACGCGGTTGCTCTGCGGCTCCCACGGCCACGCGCGGATGGCGTGGCTGGGCGTGTCCGTCCAGTACAGCGTGCCGGGGGCGAAGGCCAGCCCATTGGCCGTGACGGCATCGCCCAGCACCGGCAGCAGCGCGGGAGAGCGCCCTCCCCGCGCATCCAGGCAGTAGAGCGCGGCGTTGCGCGCCGTCTTGGGCTCATTCAGCGATCCGGCCCAGAAGCGCCCGAGCGGATCGCACTTGCCATCGTTGAAGCGCAGCTGCGCCGGATCGTGCGGGGCGCGGGCGATCCGCTGCAGGGCGCCGCCCCATTCCCGCGCGCGATAGATGCCGTCGCGCAACGCGATCACCAGCCCGCCGCGCCGCGCCGGCGCGATGCAGCCGGGCTCCTGCGGCAAGGCCCAGCGTTGCACGGCGACGCCGGGCCCGATGGCGCCGCGCGTCCGCAGCAGCGCGCGGCCGGGAATGTCCACCCAGTAGAGCGCACCCTCCGCGGGGTGCCAGAACGGGGATTCGCCCAGCCCGCACAGGCTGGCAGTCATCGTGGTCCACATCCGTCCGATTGTGTGCCGGTCCGGGCCCTGCGGGTTGCTGTCGCGGGCCCGCATCGCCGCGCGGCCTACCATCGCGCTGCCGCCCAGCCACGCCACGAGCACGCCATGACCATCGAACTTCCCCGGGAGACCCGCGCCGCGGCGATCCAGTCGATCGAGCGCTACTTCGACGAGGAACTGCAGCAGCGCATCGGCAACATCCAGGCCGGTGCGCTGCTGAACTTCTTCCTCGGGGAGATCGCGCCCAGCGTCTACAACGCGGCCATCGCCGACGCCCAGGAGCGGCTGCAGGCGCGGGTGCTCGAGCTGGACATCGACTGCCACGAGGACGAGTTCGGCTACTGGAAGGCGCGCGGCCCCTCGCCCCGGCGCCGCTGACGCGGGCGCGGCCAGGCAAAAGAAAGCCCGCCGGAGGGGCGGGCCGAACGAACCGCGAGGTCCGCGAGGAGCGCTGCGGCTCGCGGGAGCGCAGCGTCAGATTGCCTGATGTGTGTGACCCGCGAACTGTGTCATGCCTGACGCCGCGCCGCTGTGAAGCAAATCACACTCCCCCCCATTGGAAGGTGTCCAAATGTGAGGAGGCGGCCGCATCACGTCGCCGGCTTGTCGCTCGGCGCCTTGATGTTGTTGCGCAGCTCCTCGCTCATCGGCAGGCCGATGGCCTGGTTCTTCGGCGGGATCGGCCCCATGAACCACTTGTTGTAGAGCCGCTCGAACTCGCCCGACTTCATCATGCCGGTGATCACGCCGTCGACCAGCGCCTTGAACTTCGGATCCTCCTTGCGGACCATGCAGGCGTAGGGCTCGACCTGCAGCGCGTCGCCCACCACGTCCAGGCCGGCCGGGTCCTTGGCGTTGGCTTTCAGGCCGTACAGCAGGATGTCGTCCATCGGGAAGGCGGCGGCGCGGTCGGTCTCCACCAGCAGCAGCGCGTCGGCATGGTCCTTGGTGCCGACCACGTCGAGGTCCAGCTTCTTCTCCTCGTTGTACTTGCGCACGACGAGCATGTTGGTGGTGCCGGTGGTGATGGCCACCTTCCTGCCCTTGAGGTCGGCCCAGTTCCTGATGCCGGAACTCTTCTTCACCAGGAGGCGCGTGCCGGTGTAGAAGTGGTTGACGGCGAAGTCCACGTCCTTGCCGCGGGCGGTGTTGTTGGTGGTGGAGCCGCACTCCAGGTCGATGGTGCCGTTGGTCAGCAGCGGGATGCGGTTCTGCGAGGTGACGGGCATCCACTCGACCTGCAGGCTGGCCTTGCCGGTCTGCTGCCTGACCGCCTCGACGACGGCGTTGGAGATGTCCACCGCGAAGCCGACCGGCTTGCCCGGGCCGTCCAGATAGCTGAAGGGCACGGAGGACTCGCGGTAGGCCAGGGTGATCTTGCCGGCGTCGGCCACCTTGGCCAGCGTGTCGCCGGCCTGCGCGGCGGTGGCGGCCAGCGCGGCGGTCAGGACGGCGGCGGACAGTGCAGAAAGCTTCATGGGCACCTTTCTGGGAAGGAAGTGGAGAAACACCCGGACCCAAGCAAGTGTGCGGCCAGGCCGCCACGCCGCGGCATTCTTTTTGCCGTCGGGCCGCCCCAAGGCAAAAAGCGTCCCCCTGGGGGACCGGGCAAGCGCGAAGCGATTGACCGAGGGGCCTTTTTCGCCGCGGGGCCATTACCCTCCGGCATGGGTGCCCACGTCATCGGCATTTTCCAGAAGCCGCCGACACGCCTAGAGTGGCGGCTTCCGCTCCCTTCCACCCTTTTCCCTTTCTCCATCATGCACATCTGCGTGCTCGGCGCCGGCATCGTGGGCCTGGCCTGCGCCTGGGAACTGCGCCGCCAGGGCCACGAGGTCACGGTGGTCGACCAGGCCACGCCCGGCGCGGGCACCAGCAGCGGCAACGGCGCGCAGCTGAGCTATGCCTACGTGGCGCCGCTGGCCGATGCGTCGATCTGGGGCCAGCTGCCGCAGCTGCTGCTGGCGGCCGACTCGCCGCTCAAGCTGCGCCCGCGCCTGGACCCGCACCAGTGGCGCTGGGGCCTGGCCTTCCTGGCCGCCTGCAACGCCAGGACCGCCGCCGCCAGCACCGCGCGCCTGCTCTCGCTGGCCGCCGTCAGCCGCGTGGGCTTCGAGGCGATGCGCGCCGCGCTGGCGCCGGGCTGCGACTTCTCCGCCACCGGCAAGCTGGTGGTCTACCGCAGCGCCGCCGGCGTGGAGGCCGCCCGCCGCCAGATCGAGCTGCAGCGGCGCCTGGGCGCGCCGGCGCAGGCCATCGTGACGCCCGGGGAATGCGCCGCGCTGGAGCCGGCGCTGGCGCACTATGCGCGCGAGATCGCCGGCGGCGTGCACACGCCCAGCGAATGCGCCGCCGACTGCCTGAAGGTCTGCCAGGCGCTGGCGGCCGCGCTGGCGCAGCGCGGCGTGCGCTTCGTGCTGGGGCAGGCGGCCGAGGCCTTCGAGCTGCGCGGCGGCCGCGTGCAGGCGGTGCAGACCGCCGCCGGCCCGGTGCGGGCCGACGTCTTCATCATGGCGCTGGGCACCGCCAGCGCGCGCCTGGGCCGGCAGCTGGGCGCCTACCTGCCGGTCTACCCGCTCAAGGGCTACAGCATCACGGTGCCCGTCGACACCGCCCCCGGCGCCGCGCCGCGCGTGAGCGTGACCGACACCGCCCGCAAGACGGTGTTCGCCCGCCTGGGCGACCGGCTGCGCGTGGCCGGCATGGCGGAGCTGGTGGGCGAGGACCTGTCCATTCCGCGCGACCGCATCGACACGCTCGTCGCGGCGACCCGGGCCGTCTTCCCGCAGGCGGCGCGCGACTTCGACGCGCCGCAGGCCTGGGCCGGCCTGCGGCCCGCCACGCCGCGCGGCACGCCCATCGTCGGG
>JASGDG010000182.1:0-3140 GCA_047607325.1 Xenophilus sp.
CGCCGCGCGCCGGGGCCAGTTCCTGCGCCAGCGCGGCGGCCGCGTCGCCCTTGCGCAGCGCGCGCAGCAGGTCGATGGCCATGATGTTGCCGGCGCCCTCCCAGATGGAGTTGAGCGGCATCTCGCGGTAGATGCGCGCCATCACGCCCTGGCCGCCCTCCTCCACGTAGCCGTTGCCGCCCAGGCACTCCATCGTCTCCTGCGCCAGGTGGCTGCCGCGCTTGCAGATCCAGAACTTGGCGACCGGCGTGAGAATGCGCGCCATCAGCCGCTCATGCGGGTCGGCCTGCCGGTCGAAGCTGCGCGCCAGGCGGATCGCCAGCGCGGTCGCGGCCTCGCTCTCCAGCGCCAGGTCGGCCAGCACGTTGCGCATCAGCGGCTGCGCGATCAGCGGCCGGCCGAAGGCGCTGCGCTGGCGGGTGTGGTTCAGCGCCAGGGCGACGGCCTGGCGCATCAGGCCGCTGGTGCCCAGCGAGCAGTCCAGGCGGGTCATGGTGCCCATCTCCAGGATCTGCGGCACGCCGCGGCCTTCCTCGCCGACCAGCCAGGCGGTGGCGCCGTGGAACTCGACCTCGGAACTGGCGTTGGCCTTGTTGCCCAGCTTGTCCTTCAGGCGCTGGATGCGGATGGCGTTGCGGGTGCCGTCGGGCAGCACGCGCGGCAGGAAGAAGCAGCTGAGGCCCGCCGGCGCCTGCGCGAGGACCAGGAAGGCATCGCACATCGGCGCCGAGAAGAACCACTTGTGCCCGGTGATGGCGTAGCGCTCGCCCCAGCCGTCGCTGCCATCAGGCAGAGCCTGACTGGTGTTGGCGCGCACGTCGGAGCCGCCCTGCTTCTCGGTCATGCCCATGCCCATGGTCACGCCGGGCTTGTCGCGGTAAACCTTCAGCGCCGGGTCGTACCAGCGGCTCTGCAGCTTGGGCGACCACTCGGCCTGGATGGCCGGGTTGCCGTGCAGCGCCGGCGCCACGGCATAGGTCATCGAGATCGGGCACAGCATCGAGGGCTCCAGCTCGGTGAAGAGCATGAAGCCGGCCGCGCGCTGCACGTGGGGCGAGGCGCCCTCGCCGGCCCAGGGCGTGCCGTGCAGCCCGGCGCCCACCGCGGCCTTCATCAGCGCGTGGTAGCTGGGGTGGAACTCCACCTCGTCGATGCGGCGGCCGAAGCGGTCGTGCGTGTGCAGCTCGGGCGTGTGCACGTTGGCCAGGCGGGCGTGGGCCTGCATCTCGGCGCTGCCCAGCGCGCGACCCAGCGCCTGCAGCGGCGCCAGTTGCAGCGCCGGCGCGTTGAAGCGCAGTGCGTCCTGCAGCGCGTGGTTCGTGGCGAAGAGGTCGTAGTCGACCAGCGGCTCGGGCTGGTTGAAGACCTCATGCGTGATGTGGGACATGGCGCCCTCCTTGGACGAGCTCAGCGTTGCATCGACAAGACACGGGCGAACCAGCCCGCACCCAGCTCCCTTCGATCGATCACCAGCAGTTGCTCGCCCGGACCATCGACTTCGGCAAGCAAACTTCCATCCGGCAGCCAGAAGGCGCTACGCCCAGCCGACACGTAGCCGCCGGACGAGCCGCCATGGTTGCTCAGTAGCACCGGCATGCCGTGGGTCCTGGCGCGCGCCTGGAGCAAGGCCGCGTCATGCCCATAGCCACCCAGCGAAATGAGCGCACTGGCCACATAGATCTGCGCGCCGGCTTCGTGCGCCCGCGCCGCGTGGCTGGCGGTGCAGAAATCCGCACAGACCGCAAGGCCCGTGCGCAGGCCGGCCGTATCGATGAGAAAGGCACCCTCCGTCCCCGGTGAGGCAAAGGCCTCCTCCCCGGGATGCAGATGCTGCTTCAGGCATATGCGGGGCGACGCCTGCGGCGCGATCAGGATGGCGGCGATGTGCGGAAGTCCACCCGCTGCATGCGCCACCGGCCCGCCAACGACGACGGCCATCCCTGCAGCATCGACCGCCGACTGGAGCGGCGCCAGCACGCCGTCGGGGGCACCGGCATCAACCAGGCAGCCCGCCAGGAGGTCAGGCTCGTAGCCGCTCAGCGACAGCTCGGGAAACACCAGCAGGTCCACGCCCGCCTGCTGCGCTTCCTGGATGAAGCGCAGGTGCGACGCCACGTTCGCCGCGAGGTCCCCGGGGCTGGAGATGGACTGCGCCGCGGCGAGGCGGACCATGCTCAGACCAGTCTGACCAGCTGCTTGCCGAAGTTCCTGCCCTTGAGCAGGCCCAGGAAGGCCTCGGGCGCCGCCTCGATGCCCTGCGCGACCGACTCGCGCGGGCGCAGCTTGCCGCTGCCCACCAGCGCGCCCAGTTCCTTGAGCGCCTCGGGCCAGACTTCCATGTGCTCGCTGACGATGAAGCCTTCGAGCTTGACGCGGTTGATCAGCAGCAGCGCCGGGTTGGCCAGCGGCAGCGGCTGGCCGTCGTAGCCGGCGATCATCCCGCACAGCGCGATGCGGGCGAAGGCGTTCAGGCGCAGCAGCACGGCGTCGAGTATGTAGCCGCCGACGTTCTCGAAGTAGCCGTCGATGCCCTTCGGGCAGGCTTCCTTGAGCGCGGCGCTCATGTGCTTGACGTCGGGGTGCTGGCGGTAGTCGATGCAGGCGTCGAAACCCAGCTCGTCGGTGACGTACCTGCACTTGTCGGGCCCGCCGGCGATGCCCACCACGCGGCAGCCGCGCGCCTTGGCCAGCGCGCCGAAGGCGCTGCCCACGGCGCCCGAGGCGGCGCTGATGACCAGCGTGTCGCCTTCCTTCGGCGCGATGATCTTCACCAGCCCGTACCAGGCCGTCACGCCCGGCATGCCCACCGCGCCCAGGTAGTGCGACAGCGGCACGTGCGTGGTGTCGACCTTGCGCAGCGTGCCGGGCTGGTTGGCGTCGGCCACGCTGTACTCCTGCCAGCCGCCGAAGCCCACCACCTTGTCGCCGGCGGCGTACTTGGGGCTGCGGCTCTCGACCACCTCGCCCACCGTGCCGCCGAGACGCCCGCGCTGGCCGACGGCCAGGTGCTGGTGCGCCACCACTACCTCAGCCTGGACCCGTACATGCGCGGCCGCATGAACGACTCCAAGAGCTACGCCGCCAGCCAGCCGCTGGACCAGGTCTTCCAGGGCGGCACGGTGGGCGAGGTGGTCGAGAGC
>JASGDG010000183.1:0-10554 GCA_047607325.1 Xenophilus sp.
ACGTTGACCTGGTGGTAGTGCAGCGCGTGCAGCGTGGCGGCGGTGGGCGAGGGCACCCAGGCGGTGTTGGCGCCGGCCTTGGGGTGCGCGATCTTGGCCTTCAGCATGTCGGCCATCAGGTCGGGCATGGCCCACATGCCCTTGCCGATCTGCGCCTTGCCGCGCAGGCCGCAGTTCAGGCCCGTCAGCACGTTGTTCTTCTCGTAGGCCGCGATCCACGGGGTGTTCTTGATGTCGCCCTTGCGCAGCATCGGGCCGCCCTGCATGGCAGTGTGCATCTCGTCGCCGGTGCGGTCCAGGAAGCCGGTGTTGATGAAGGCCACGCGCGCCGGCGCCTCGGCGATGCAGGCCTGCAGGTTCACGCTGGTGCGGCGCTCTTCGTCCATGATGCCCAGCTTGACGGTGTTGGCCGGCAGGCCCAGCAGCTGCTCGACGCGGCCGAACAGCTCGTTGGCGAAGGCCACCTCGGCCGGGCCGTGCATCTTGGGCTTGACGATGTAGATGCTGCCGGTGCGCGAGTTGCGCAGGCCGTGGGCGCCCTTGCCCTGCAGGTCGGCCGTGGCGATGGCGGTGGTGATCACCGCGTCGAGGATGCCTTCGGGGATTTCTTTGCCCTCACCCCACAGGATGGCCGGGTGGGTCATCAGGTGGCCGACGTTGCGCACGAACATGAGCGAGCGGCCGTGCAGCGTCACCTCGCCCTGGCCGTCGGGCGCGGTGTAGACGCGATCCGCATTCAGGCGGCGGGTGAAGGTCTTGCCGCCCTTGGTCACTGCCTCGGTCAGCGTGCCGAGCTGGATGCCGAACCAGTTGCCATACGCCAGCACCTTGTCCTGCGCGTCCACCACGGCCACCGAGTCTTCCAGGTCGAGGATGGTGGACAGGGCGGCCTCGACGATCACGTCGCTCACGCCGGCCGGGTCGGTCTTGCCGATGGGCGTGCCCCGGTCGATCTGGATGTCGAGGTGGATGCCGTTGTGCTTCAGGAGCACCGACGAGGGATTCGCTGCGTCGCCCTGGTAGCCGGCGAAGGCCGCCGGGTCCTGCAGCTGCGTGCTGCCGCCGGGCAGCGCGACGACGAGGCGGCCGTCCTTGACGCTGTAGCAGGTGGCGTCCTTGTGCGAGCCGTTGACCAGCGGGGCCGCCTGGTCCAGCACCTGGCGGGCGAAGGCGATCACCTTGGCGCCGCGCACCGGGTTGTAGCCCTTGCCCTTTTCGGCGCCGCCGTCCTCGGGGATGGCGTCGGTGCCGTACAGCGCGTCATACAGGGAGCCCCAGCGGGCGTTGGCGGCGTTGAGCGCGTAGCGGGCGTTGAGGATCGGCACCACCAGCTGCGGGCCGGCCTGCAGGGCCAGCTCGGCGTCGACGTTCGCGGTGGTCGCCTTCACGCCCTTCGGCTGCGGCAGCAGGTAGCCGATCTTCTCCAGGAAGGCGCGGTAGCCGGGCATCGCCTCGGCCGTGACCGGGCCGGGGTGCGCCTTGTGCCAGGCGTCCATCTCGGCCTGGATGCGGTCGCGCTCGGCCAGCAGGGCGGCGTTCCTGGGGGCCAGGTCGTGCACGATGGCGTCGAAGCCCTTCCAGAAGGGCTCGCTCTGCAGGCCGACCGTGGGCAGCACCTGGTCTTCGATGAAGCGGTACAGCTCGGTCGCCACCTGCAGGCGCTGGGTCGGGGTGCGTTCGGTCATGGGGGTCTCGGGCGGAAGGTTGCTGAAGAAAAATGGGGGGTGCGTGCGCTCGGCAAGCATGCCGCCGACGCTCGTATCACACTGTATTTGATACTTCGGAAAAGATTAATCGCCGGGCAATCCAAGAATTTGTGATCAAAATAAATGTAATCACGCTGAATAGGCCGAAGCCCCTGCACATCGGCATCGTCGGCTGCTCCGCCGAGGGCGCGGCCCTGTGCTACCGCACGATCTGCACCGAGGCCGCGGCGCTGCTCGGGCCGCACGCGCACCCGGAGGTGTCGATGCACACGCCATCGCTGGCCGGGTACGTCGCTTGCCTGGAGCGCGGCGACCTGGAGGGCGTGGGCGAACTGATGCTCGCCTCGGCCCGCAAGCTGTCGGCCATCGGTGCGGACTTCCTGGTCTGCCCGGACAACACCATCCACCAGGCTTTCGGCCACGTGGCGCCGCGCTCGCCGAAGCCGTGGCTGCACATCGCCGAGGTGGTGGCCAACGAGGCGGTGCACCGGGGCTTCCGGCGCATCGGCATCAGCGGCACGCGCTGGCTGGTCGACAGCGAGGTCTACCCGGCCGCCTTCGCGGCGCGCGGGCTGGCGTGGCTGCGGCCCACGCCGGCCGAGCGCGACGAGATCCAGCACGCCATCATGGAGGTGCTGGTGCCCGGCCTGGACGGGCCGCCCCGCGCCGAGGCCATCGCCTGCTTCCAGCGCGTCTTCGCCCGCATGAAAAGCGAGGGCGGCTGCGACGCTGTGGTGCTGGGCTGCACCGAGATTCCGCTGGTGATGGACGACGCCAACTCGCCGCTGCCCACGCTCGACTCCACCCGGCTGCTGGCGCGCGCCGCGCTGCAGCGGGCCGTTCAGGCCCACTGAGCCAGGCTGGCGTCCACCCAGCCGGCGATTTCGCCGGCCGTCGCCGGCGCAGTCGTGAACAGCAGGCGAAAAAGCAGCGGCGCGATCAGCGTGTCCATCACGCGATCCACCGGCGGCGCGGCTCCGCCGCGGGCCTCGGCCCGGGCCACCAGGGTGCCGATCTGCTGGGCGAAGAGGCTCGCGCAGCGGTAGGCGGGCCGGCCGTCCGGCGACGGCGCCGACAGCACGTCGCGCAGCATGCCGCGCCCCAGCGGCGAGGACATCTCCTCGTTGTACTGCTCGGCCCAGGCCAGCAGGTCGCCGCGCAGCGAGCCGGTGTCGGCCGGCTCGCCCTCGGGCTGCATCCGCTCGACCGACACGTCGGCCAGCAATTCGGCCAGGTCGCCCCAGCGGCGGTAGATGGTGGAGGGGGTGACGCCGGCGCGTGCGGCGATCATCGGCACGGTGAGCGCGTCGCGGCCGTGTTCGGCCATCAGCTCGCGCACGGCGCGGTGCACCGCCTCCTGCACGCGCGCGCTGCGGCCGCCGGGGCGCGGGGCGGGGCGGGCAGGGGCGGTCGACATGCCCCATGCTAACGCAAAGAATTTGCTTTAGCTTGCGGGCCAGCGCACAATCCCACAAACGCAAATTCTTTGCGTTAGAGGACTGCCCCCATGCCCCCCACCGCCCTGGCCGCTCCGGCCGCTGCCCGCGCGTACCGCCTGCCGCCGTCCGCCGCCTTTGCGCTGGTGGTCAGCCTCGTGGTTTCCTTCCTGGCCGCGTCGACTGCGCCGTCGCCGCTCTATGCGCTGTACCGCGAGGCCTGGGGCTTCTCCGCGCTGGTGCTCACGGTGGTGTTCTCCAGCTACGCCTTCGCGCTGCTGGCGGCGCTGCTGGTGTTCGGCGCGCTGTCGGACCACCTCGGTCGGCGCACGGTGATCCTGGCCGCGCTGGTGCTGGAGATCGGCGCCATCGTGCTGTTCCTGCGGGCCGACTCGGTCGGCTGGCTGCTGGCCGCCCGCGTGCTGCAGGGCGTGGCCACCGGCATGGCGACCGGCGTGCTGAGCGCGGCGCTGCTCGACCTGAGCCCGACGCGCGGCCCGCTCTTCAACAGCCTGGCGCCCATGGTCGGCATGGCGCTGGGGGCGCTGGGCACCAGCGCGCTGGTGCAGTTCGCGCCGCAGCCCACGCGGCTGGTGTACGAACTGCTGCTCGTCGTGCTGGCGGTGCAGGCCCTGCTGGCGCTACGCCTGCCCGACCCCGTGCAGCCGCGCCCCGGCGCCTGGGCCTCAATGGTGCCGCGCGCCCGCGTGCCGCCGGCGGCACGCGGCCTGGTGCTGCGCCTGATGCCGCTGAACACCGCGGGCTGGGCGCTGGGCGGCTTCTACCTGTCGCTCGGGCCCACGCTGGCGCGGCTGGTCACCGGCCGGGCCACGCCGCTGGCGGGCGGCGCGCTGATCGCCGCCCTGGCGCTGACGGGCGGGGCCGCGATGTACGTGGTCCGCCAGCGGCCCGCGCGGCGCGTGCTGCGTGCCAGCGCCGCCCTGCTGGCCGGGGGGCTGGCGATCACGCTGGCCGGCGCGCATGCGCGGCAGGCGGTGCTGTTCTTCGGCGGCACGCTGGTGGCGGGGCTGGGCTTCGGTGCCGGCTTCAACGCCACGGTGCGCAGCCTGGTGCCGGCGGCGGCCCCGCACGAGCGCGCGGGCCTCATGTCCAGCTTCTTCGTGCTGAGCTACCTGGCCTTCAGCGCCCCGGCCATCCTGGCGGGTCTGGCCGCCGGCTCGTTCGGCCTGGAGGCGGCGACGTTGGGCTATGGTGCGGTGCTGATCGGGCTGGCGGCGCTGGCGTGGCTCATGGCGCGGGAGTGACATCCCCCGTTGGGCCTTCCGAACGCTCCGGGGCGTCGCGGACAATGGCCGCATGGCTTCTCCCCCCGTTCCCGCCGTCCTGGTCAGCGAGGTCGGCCCGCGCGACGGCCTGCAGTCGGTGAAGGCCGTCATGTCCACGAACGACAAGCGGCGCTGGATCGACGCGCTGCACGCCGCCGGCCTGCGCGAGATCGAGGTGGCGTCCTTCGTGCCCGCGAAGCGGCTGCCGCAGATGGCCGATGCGGCCGAGGTGGTGCGCCACGCCGTCACGCTGCCCGGCCTCGTCGTGATGGCGCTGGTGCCCAACCGCCGGGGTGCCGAGGCGGCGCTGGCGGCCGGCGCGCACAAGCTCACCATGCCGGTGTCGGCCAGCCGCGCCCACTCGCTGGCCAACGTGCGCAAGACGCCCGAGGAGATGGTCGAGGAGGTGCGCGCCATCGACGCGCTGCGCCGAGAGCTTGCGCCCGGCGCGGGCCTGGAAGCTGGCATCTCCACCGCTTTCGGCTGCACGCTGCAGGGCGCGGTCGACGAGGACGAGGTCATCCGCCTGGCCGTGCTGTGCGCCGAGGCCGGCGCCGACGAGGTCGGCCTGTCGGACACCGTGGGCTACGCCAACCCGGCGCAGGTGCGCCGCCTGTTCCGCCGCCTGCGCAGCGAGCTGGGCGGCCGCGCCGGCGCGGCCCACCTGCACAACACCCGCGGCCTGGGCCTGGCCAACTGCCTGGCGGCGTACGAGGAGGGCGTCACCACCTTCGACGCCTCGCTCGGCGGCCTGGGCGGCTGCCCCTACGCGCCCGGTGCCTCCGGCAACGTGGTGACGGAGGACCTGGTCTTCATGTTCGAGGCGATGGGCGTGCCCACCGGCATCGACCTCCAGCGCCTCATCGCCGCGCGCCAGCCCCTGGCGGCCGGCCTGCCCGGCGAGCCCGTCTACGGCATGACGCCCGAGGCCGGCCTGCCCAAGGGCTTCGTTCAAGGAAACACGCATGTCTGATTCGCCCGCCGGCGCCGCGCCGGCGCCGCTGCCCTACGCCGGCGTGCGCGTGGTCGAGTTCGTCCACATGGTCATGGGCCCCGCCTGCGGCCTGCTGCTGGGCGACCTGGGCGCCGAGGTCATCAAGGTCGAGCCGGTGGAGGGCGACGCCACGCGCCGCCTGCTGGGCTCGGGCTCGGGCTTCTTCCCGGCCTTCAACCGCAACAAGAAGAGCATCGCGCTGGACCTGAAGTCTCCCGAGGGCATCGCGGCGGCGAGAAAACTCATCGCCACCGCCGACATCGTCAGCGAGAACTTCAAGCCCGGCACGATGAAGAAGCTGGGCCTGGACTACGACAGCCTGAAGGCCGATCACCCGCGCCTGATCTACGTGAGCCACAAGGGCTTCCTGCCCGGCCCCTACGAGCACCGCACCGCGCTGGACGAGGTGGTGCAGATGATGGGCGGCCTGGCCTACATGACCGGCCGCGCCGGCGACCCGCTGCGCGCCGGCACCAGCGTCAACGACATCATGGGCGGCCTGTTCGGTGCCATCGGCGCGATGGCCGCGCTGCGCCGGCGCGAGATCACCGGCCGCGGCTGCGAGGTGCAGTCGGCCCTGTTCGAGAACAACGTCTTCCTGGTGGCGCAGCACATGATGCAGTTCGCCGCCACCGGCCAGGCGGCCGACCCGATGCCCAGCCGCATCTCGGCCTGGGGCATCTACGACGTCTTCACCGTGAAGGACGGCGAGCAGATCTTCCTGGCGGTGGTCAGCGACAAGCAGTGGCAGATCTTCTGCAAGGCCTTCAGCCTGGACGAACTGCTGGCCGACCCGCGCCTGGCGACCAACAACGACCGGGTGCGCGCCCGCGAGTGGATGATGCCGCTGCTGCGCTCGCACCTGGCCGTCCGAAGTGCCGACGAACTGGCCGCGGTGTTCGAGGCCAACGAGCTGCCCTTCGCGCCCATCACCCGGCCGCAGGAACTCTTCGACGACCCGCACCTGAACGCCAGCGGCGGCCTGGCGCCGGTGCGCATGAACGACGGCCACATGGCGAAGGTGCCGCTCATGCCCTTCACCCTGGGCGGCGAGCGGCCCGGCATCCGCCTGCAGCCGCCGGTGATCGGCGAGCACACGGATGCGCTGCTGCGCCAGCTCGGCTACGGCGATGCCGAGATCGGGCAACTGCGCGCCAGCGGCGCCGTGCGCTGAAAGTCCGAGCAGGTGGACCGCCTGACCCAGCTCGAAACCTTCGTCGCCGTCGCCGCGCGCGGCAGCCTCACTGCCGCGGCCAAGGCCGAGGGCGTGGCGCCGGCCGTCATCGGCCGCCGGCTCGACGCGCTGGAGGAGCGCCTGGGCGTCAAGCTGCTGCTGCGCACCACGCGGCGCCTCACGCTCACGCACGAGGGCAGCGCCTTCCTGGAGGACTGCCAGCGCCTGCTGACCGAGCTGGCCAACGCCGAGGCCAGCGTCAGCGCCGGCGGCGTCAAGGCCAGCGGCCACCTGCGCGTGACGGCGCCGGCCGGCTTCGGGCGCCGCCACGTCGCACCGCTGGTGCCGCGCTTCCACGAACTGCACCCGGAGGTGACGATCTCGCTGAACCTCGCCGACCGCGTCATCGACGTGGCCGGCGAGAACTTCGACTGCGCGGTGCGCGTGGGCGACCTGCCGGATTCCTCGCTGGTGAGCATGCGGCTGGCCGACAACCGCCGGCGCTGCGTCGCCACGCCCGACTTCCTGCGCCGCCACGGCGTGCCGCGCCACCCGACCGATCTGGCGCGCTTCGCCTGCCTCACGCTCAGCAGCGACGCCTCGCAGACCCGCGGCTGGGCATTCAGCGTCCCGCAGGAGGGCGGCGACGGCCGGGAGGTGATCCACCTGAAGCCCGCCGGCCCGCTCGACTGCTCCGACGGCCAGGTGCTGCACGACTGGTGCCTGGCCGGCCACGGCATCGCCTGGCGCAGCACCTGGGAGGTCGAGGCCGAGATCGACGCCGGCCTGCTGGTGCCGGTGCTGGACGAATTCGCGGCGCCGCCCAACGGCATCTACGCCGTGTTCCCGCAGCGCAAGCACCTGCCGCTGCGGGTGCGGCTGTGGCTGGACTTCCTCAAGGCCCACTACGGCCGCCCGGACTACTGGGGCCGCGGCGGCGCGCGCTGAGCGGCCTCCCGCGCCGCCAGGGCGCATTCCGTCGCAGGCCGCCCTGCCGGCGCACGGGGGCGCGGCACAATGCCCGCCATCCCACGATTCCCTGCGAGAGGACGATCCGATGACCCTCGAAGCCATCCTGGCCTACCTCCACATCCTCGCCATCCTGACGATGGTGGTCTTCATCTCCAGCGAGGCGGCGCTGTGCCGCGTGGAATGGATGAACGCCAAGGTGGTCGAGCGCCTGGCGCGGGTGGACCTGGTCTACGGCATCGCCGCCGTGGCCGTGCTGGCCACCGGCGTCGCGCGCACCGTCTGGGGCGTGAAGGGCACGTCCTGGTACTGGACCCACCCGCTGCTGCACGTGAAGCTCACGCTGTTCGTCATCGTGGGCGTGATGTCGGTCTTCCCGACGCTGAGCTACCTGCGCTGGCGCAGGCGGCTGCGCGCGGACGGCACGCTGCCCGCCGAGGCCGAGGTGCGCAGGACCCGCCGGCTGGTGATGGTCCAGGCCCACCTGATCGCGCTGATCCCGCTGTTCGCGGTCTTCCTGGCACGCGGCTTCGGCGCGCGCTGAACGCCGGCAACGAAAAAGCCCGCGCGGTGCGGGCCGCGCCCCGCCAAAGGGGCGCAGGTGCGCGGGAGGGCGGTCAGCCCTTGGCGGCGTCCGCCTCGCACTTCTTGACGAAGCTCTTCTTGGCGGCGCCGGCCAGGGCCTTGCCGTTCTTGTCCACGGCCTTGGCTTCGCAGGCGGGTGCGGCGGCGGCCTTGGCGTCCTTCTCGCACTTCTTGATGAAGCTGGTCTTGGCGGCGCCGGCCAGGGCCTTGCCATTCTTGTCCACGGCTTGCGAGGCGCAGCTCGCGCCAGCGGCGGGCGCGGCGGACTTGTCTTGCGCGTGCGCCGCCACGGACAGGCAGGCGCCAAGGGCCAGCAGGGAAAGCAGCTTTTTCATGATGGGAAGGTTCCTTGCAAGAAAGTGGAGGGAAGGCCCCGGGGGGCAGAGGCAGGAGCCTAACGGCTGAAGGTGCCGGACGGATGACCCGCACCGGGGGCCGCAATGGCCCGCCGATAAAATTTCCACATGCAATCGGTCAAACAGGAGCTGCTCGCCGCGCTGGCGGGAGTGCTCGACACCCTTTCGCCCGGCGCGGGCGCCAAGGCCGCCTTCGAATCGCCCAAGGTGGCTGCCCATGGCGACCTGGCCTGCACGGCGGCCATGCAGCTCGCCAGGCCGCTCAAGAAGAACCCCCGGCAGCTCGGCGAGGAACTGCGCGCCGCCTTGCTGGCCACGCCGGCCTTCGCGCAGTGGGCCGATGCCGTCGAGATCGCCGGCCCGGGCTTCCTCAACATCCGCCTCAAGCCCGCTGCCAAGCAGCAGGTGGTGCGCGAGGTGCTCGACGCCGGCGAGGCCTTCGGCCGCCAGCCGCAGAACAATGGCGAGAAGGTGCTGGTCGAGTTCGTCTCGGCCAACCCCACCGGCCCGCTGCACGTCGGCCACGGCCGCCAGGCGGCGCTGGGCGACGCCATCTGCAACCTGCTGGCAACGCAGGGCCGGCCGGTGTGGCGCGAGTTCTACTACAACGACGCCGGCGTGCAGATCCAGACCCTGGCCACCAGCACGCAGCTGCGCGCCAAGGGCTTCAAGCCGGGCGACGCCGAATGGCCCGAGGCCGCCTACAACGGCGAGTACATCCAGGACATCGCGAACGATTTCCTGGCGAAGAAGACGGTGAAGTCCGACGACCGCGAGTTCACCGCCAGCGGCGACCCGGAGGACATCGACGGCATCCGCCAGTTCGCCGTCGCCTACCTGCGCCACGAGCAGGACCTGGACCTGAAGGCCTTCCAGGTGCGCTTCGACCACTACTACCTCGAATCCAGCCTCTACACCAGCGGCCGCGTCGAGGCCACGGTGAAGAAGCTGGTCGCGGCCGGCAAGACCTACGAGCAGGACGGCGCCCTGTGGCTGAAGACCACCGACTACGGCGACGACAAGGACCGCGTCATGCGCAAGCAGGACGGCACCTACACCTACTTCGTGCCCGACGTGGCCTACCACCTCGCCAAGTGGGAGCGCGGCTTCCACCAGGTCGTCAACATCCAGGGCACCGACCACCACGGCACCATCGCCCGCGTGCGCGCCGGGCTGCAGGCGGCGGGCGAGGGCATTCCCGAGGGCTACCCCGACTACGTGCTGCACACCATGGTGCGCGTGATGCGCGGCGGCCAGGAGGTCAAGATCAGCAAGCGTGCCGGCAGCTACGTCACGCTGCGCGACCTGATCGAGTGGACCAGCAAGGACGCGGTGCGCTTCTTCCTGCTCAGCCGCAAGCCCGACACCGAGTACACCTTCGACGTCGACCTGGCGGTGCAGAAGAACAACGACAACCCGGTGTACTACGTGCAGTACGCGCATGCGCGCATCTGCTCGGTGCTCGACAAGGAAGGCACCGACCCGGCCGCGCTGAAGGACGTGGACCTCTCGCCGCTGGGCACCGAGGCCGCCCAGCCGCTGATGCTGCTGCTGGCCCGCTACCCCGACATGCTGGCCGCCGCCGCGCGCGACTTCGCGCCGCACGACGTCGCCTTCTACCTGCGCGAACTGGCCGCCGCCTACCACAGCTACTACGACGCCGAGCGCATCCTGGTCGACGACGAGCCCGTGAAGAACGCCCGCCTGGCCCTCGTCGCCGCCTGCGCACAGGTGCTGCACAATGGCCTCGCCGTGCTCGGGGTCAGCGCCCCGCGCAAGATGTAAGAGACAGGCCATCCATGAGAAGCACACAACGAGGGAACACCGTCATCGGCCTGATCGTGGGCGTGGTGCTCGGGCTGGGCGTCGCGCTGGGGGTGGCGGTGTACGTCACCAAGGTGCCGGTGCCCTTCGTCGCCAAGAACCAGCCGCGCGGTGCCGAGCAGGACGAGGCCGAGGCGCGCAAGAACAGCGGCTGGGACCCCAACGCGCCGCTGGCCGGCAAGCCGCAGGCCCCGCGCACGGCGCCGCCCAGTGCCAGCGGCGCC
>JASGDG010000184.1:0-13871 GCA_047607325.1 Xenophilus sp.
CCCCCAGAGCGCCCGCACGCCGGAAGGTTCGCGCCTACCTGCCTGAGTCCCGGTGCTTCGTCGCGTCGTGCAGCGGGGCCGTGGTCGCCGCGTGCGTGGTCAAGCCGCTGGGTGCTGGCGCGCATGAGCTGATGAGCATCGCGGTGCGGCCCGGCGGCCAGCAAGCCGGCCACGGCACGGCGCTCCTGAGGTGGGTCATCCGCGACCTTGAGCGACGCGGCGCCAGCCGGCTGAAGGTGGGCACTGCACGTTCGGCTACCAACTCGCCTTCTATCAGCGCCAGGGGTTCCGGGTGATGGGCACTGACCATGATTTCTTCGTCAGGAACTACCCCCAGCCCCTGTTCGAGGGCGGCATCCGGCACTTCGACATGCTGCGCCTTGCACGCAAATTGACGAATGCTATTGAATAAATAGCTATCGGCGCTTGATGGATAAGCTCTGAAGGCCAATTCGATTCAAATTTCTTTGCGGCATCCCCGCACGGCCTTCGCCGTCCCGGAGGGGGCCGCCCGCCGCGCTGGCGGGTGTCGACCGACCGCGCGGGGCCGCGCGCATGGGAGCGCTTCAGGGCGCCTGGCAAGCCGTCGGCACCGGGGGCCGGCGCCTACAATTTACCCATGCAAGAAAAATACAGCCATCTGGACGTCGAGCAAGCCGCCCAGGCGCACTGGCAGGCGGCCGACGCCTACCGCGTGAGCGAGGACGCGGCCAAGCCCAAGTTCTACGCCTGCTCCATGCTGCCCTACCCCAGCGGCAAGCTGCACATGGGCCACGTACGCAACTACACCATCAACGACATGCTGGCGCGCCAGCTGCGCATGAAGGGCTACAACGTGCTCATGCCGATGGGCTGGGATGCCTTCGGCCTGCCGGCCGAGAACGCCGCGCTGAAGAACGGCATGCCGCCCGCGAAGTGGACCTACGACAACATCGCCCACATGAAGGGCCAGATGCAGGCCATGGGCCTGGCCATCGACTGGAGCCGCGAGGTCGCCACCTGCGACCCGGCCTACTACAAGTGGAACCAGTGGCTGTTCCTGAAGATGCTGGAGAAGGGCATCGCCTACCGCAAGACCCAGGTCGTCAACTGGGATCCTGTCGATCAGACCGTGCTGGCCAACGAGCAGGTGATCGACGGCAAGGGCTGGCGCACCGGCGCCGTGGTGGAAAAGCGCGAGATCCCCGGCTACTACCTGAAGATCACCGGCTACGCCGAGGAGCTGCTGGACCACGTGCAGCACAAGCTGCCCGGCTGGCCCGAGCGCGTGCGCCTGATGCAGGAGAACTGGATCGGCAGGAGCGAGGGCGTGCGCTTCGTCTTCCCGCACGGCATCCGGGGCGATGACGGCCAGCTCATCCAGGACGGCCGCCTGTACGTCTTCACCACCCGCGCCGACACCATCATGGGCGTGACCTTCTGCGCCGTGGCGCCGGAGCATCCCCTGGCCGCGCACGCCGCGCAGTCCGACCCGGCGGTCGCCGCCTTCGTCGCCGAATGCAAGGCCGGCGGCGTGACCGAGGCCGAACTCGCCACGCAGGAGAAAAAGGGCGTGCCCACCGGCCTGACGGTCAGGCACCCGCTCACCGACGAGCCGGTGCCCGTGTGGGTGGGCAACTACGTGCTGATGGGCTACGGCGACGGCGCCGTGATGGGCGTGCCGGCGCACGACGAGCGCGACTTCGCCTTCGCCAACAAGTACGGCATCGACATCGTGCAGGTGGTGCTGGTGGACGACGCGCCGCACTTCGACGACCGGCAGTGGCAGGACTGGTACGCCGACAAGGCGCTCGGCGTGACCATCAACTCCGACAACTTCAGCGGCATGCGCTACCAGGAGGCGGTCGATGCCGTCGCCCACGCGCTGGAACAGAAGGGGCTGGGCGGCAAGAAGACCACCTGGCGCCTGCGCGACTGGGGCATCAGCCGCCAGCGCTACTGGGGCACGCCCATCCCCATCATCCACTGCGCCGAGCATGGCGCGGTGCCCGTGCCCGAGCAGGACCTGCCGGTGGTGCTGCCCACCGACTGCGTGCCCGACGGCAGCGGCAACCCGCTCAACAAGCGCGAGGACTTCCTGGCCTGCGCCTGCCCGGTGTGCGGCCGGCCGGCGCGTCGCGAGACCGACACGATGGACACCTTCGTGGACAGCTCGTGGTACTACATGCGCTACTGCGACCCGAAGCTCGACACCGCGATGGTCGGCGAGGGCGCGCAGTACTGGATGCCGATGGACCAGTACATCGGCGGCATCGAGCACGCCATCCTGCACCTGCTGTACGCGCGCTTCTGGACCAAGGTGATGCGCGATATCCAAGTTCCTGGCCTGACCGGCCAGGAACGGGGCCTGGTCCAAGTGGACGAGCCCTTCACCCGCCTGCTGACGCAGGGCATGGTGCTCAACCACATCTGGTTCCACCGCGACGCCAAGGGCGGCAAGCACTACCACCCGCCGGCCGAAGTCACGCCCGTGCTCGATGCGCAGGGCCGCATCACCGGCGGCACCGCGGCCGACGGCACGCCGGTGGAGTACGGCGGCGTCGGCAAGATGGGCAAGAGCGAGCGCAACGGCGTCGATCCGCAGGAGCTGATCGACAAGTACGGCGCCGACACCGCCCGCCTGTACACCATGTTCACCGCGCCGCCCGAGGCCACGCTGGAATGGAACGACGCCGCGGTGGAAGGCAGCTACCGCTTCCTGCGGCGCGTCTGGAACTTCGGCGCGGCGCTCGGCGGCGTGACGCCCGCGGCCGGCGAGCCCGGCGCCGCGGCCAGGGCCCTGCGCCGCGAGGTGCACACCGTGCTGCGCCAGGTGGACTACGACTACCAGCGCATGCAGTACAACACCGTGGTGTCCGGCGCGATGAAGCTGCTCAACGCGCTGGAAGGCTTCAAGGGCCGGGACGAGCCCGGCGGCGCCGCGGCGCTGCGCGAGGGCTTCGGCATCCTGCTGCGGGTGCTGTACCCCGTCACGCCGCACCTGACGCACCAGCTCTGGCGGGGCCTGGGCTATGCGCAGGAACAGGGCACGCTGCTCGACGCGCCCTGGCCGCAGGTGGACCCGGCCGCGCTGGAACAGGACGAGGTGGAACTGATGCTGCAGATCAACGGCAAGCTGCGCGGCGCGCTGCGCGTGCCGGCCGGCGCCGGCAAGGCGGACATCGAGGCGCTGGCCGTCGCCAGCGAGGCCTTCGCCAAGTTCGCCGAGGGGCAGGGGGTCCGGCGCGTGATCGTCGTGCCCGGCCGGCTGGTCAACGTGGTGGTGGGGTGATGCCGATGGCTGCCGCCGAACGTCCTTTCATGGCGCCTTCCGTCTCGCGCCGCGCGCTGCTGGCCGGCGCCGCGCCGGTCCTGCTGCTGGCGGGCTGCGGCTTCCAGTTGCGCCGTGCGCCGGACTACCCGTTCAAGAGTATCGCCGTCACCGGCCCGGACCCGGTGGCCTCGCGGCTGCGGCGCAGCCTCAAGGGCATGGGCAAGCTCACCGTGCTCGACGCCAAGGCGCCCGCCCAGGGCGCCGAGGTGGTGTGCGAGGTGCTCGAGCAGTCGCGCGGCAGCGGCGTCGCCGTCAGCACCACCGGCGGCACCGTCCGCGAGCTGACGCTGACGCTGACGGTGCGCTTCAGGCTGCGCACCGGCGGCGGCAAGGAACTGATCGCCGCCACCCCGGTCACGCAATCGCGCGACATCAGCTACGACGCGACCACGACGCTGGCCAACGAGAGCGAGCAGGAGCTGCTCTACCGCGACATGACCACCGACATCGCCGATCAGATCGTGCGGCGCATCGGCTACGTCAAGGCACTGTGACCCCCTCCGTCTCCGCGGACGCCGTGCCGCTGCCTCCTCTTCACTGAACGGGCGCTTTTCGCATGCAACTGGCGCTGGCCCAGCTCGACGCGCACCTGGCCAGGGGCCTGCGGCCGCTGTACACGCTGCACGGCGACGAGGCGCTGCTGGCGCAGGAGGCGGCCGACGCCATCCGCGCCGCCGCGCGCGCCGCCGGCCACACCGAGCGCAGCAGCCACACCGTGGCCGGCGCGCGCTTCGACTGGGGCGCCGTGCTGGCGGCCGGCGGCTCGATGAGCCTGTTCGCCGAGCGGCAGATCGTCGAGATCCGCATCCCCTCCGGCAAGCCCGGCAAGGACGGCAGCGCGGCGCTGCAGCAGATCGCCGAGGGTGCGGCGGGCAACGAGGGCACGCTCACCCTGGTGCACCTGCCGCGCCTCGACCGCCAGACCCGAAGCGGCGCCTGGTTCGCCGCGCTGGACAGCCACGGCGTCACGCTGCAGATCGACAGCATCGAGCGCGGCCAGCTGCCGCAGTGGATCGCCCAGCGCCTGGCGCGCCAGGGCCAGCGCGTCAAGCCGGGCGAGGAGGGCCAGCGCACGCTGCAGTTCTTCGCCGACCGGGTCGAGGGCAACCTGCTGGCCGCGCACCAGGAAATCCAGAAGCTGGCGCTGCTCTACCCGGCAGGCGAGCTGGGCTGGGAACAGGTCGAGGCGGCCGTCAACAACGTCGCGCGCTACGACGTCTTCAAGCTCTCCGAGGCGGTGCTGGCCGGCAACGCGCCGCGCGCCGCGCGCATGCTGGCCGGGCTGCAGGCCGAGGGCGAGGCCGAGGTGCTGGTGCACTACACGCTGGCCGAGGACATCCGCGCCCTCAAGCGCGTGCGCGACGCCATGGACGCCGGCCGCCCGCTGCCCATGGCCCTGCGCGAGAACCGCGTCTGGGGCCCGCGCGAGCGCGCCTTCGAGCGCGTGCTGCCGCGCCTGGACGCCCGCGCCCTGGCCCGCCTGCTGCGCGCCGCCCACCTGGTGGACGGCATCGTCAAGGGCCTGAAGCAGCCCGACTGGCCGGCCGACGGCTGGCTGGCGCTGCAGCGGCTGGCGCTGATGCTCGCCCGCGCCTGCGGCTGAGCACCGGGCGCGGCGCGGTGGGAGAATCGGCCCCATGAACGCCTTCAACGTCGCCGAACACATGCAGGCCCTGGGCCTGCAGGCCAAGGCGGCGTCCGCGCAGATGGCGAAAGCGGACGCTGCGACCAAAAACAGAGCGCTCAAGGCGCTGGCCCGGCGCCTGCGCGAGGCCGGCCCGCAACTGGCCCAGGCCAACGCGCAGGACCTGGCCCGCGCCGAAGCCGCCGGCCTGCCGGCGCCGATGGTGGACCGGCTGAAGCTCACGCCGAAGGTGATCGACACCGTCGCCGAGGGCTGTGAGCAGCTGGCCGCCATGCCCGACGTGATCGGCGAAATCATCGGCATGAAGCAGCAGGAAAGCGGCATCCGCGTCGGCCAGATGCGCGTGCCGATCGGCGTCTTCGGCATGATCTACGAGAGCCGGCCGAACGTGACGATCGAGGCGGCCAGCCTGGCGATCAAGAGCGGCAACGCCGCCATCCTGCGCGGCGGCTCGGAGGCGATCGAGTCCAACAAGGCGCTGGCCGCGCTGGTGCGCGCCGCGCTGGCCGAGGCCGGCCTGCCGGAAGACGCGGTGCAGCTGGTGCAGACCACCGACCGCGAGGCCGTCGGCCGCCTGATCGCCATGCCCGAGTACGTGGACGTGGTCATCCCGCGCGGCGGCAAGGGCCTGATCGAGCGCATCAGCCGCGACGCCAAGGTGCCGGTCATCAAGCACCTGGACGGCAACTGCCACGTCTACGTGGACGACTCGGCCGACCTCGACATGGCCGTGAAGGTGGTGGACAACGCCAAGACGCAGAAGTACAGCCCCTGCAACGCGGCCGAAGGGCTGCTGGTCGCGCGCGCCGTCGCCGCGCGGTTCCTGCCGCGCATCGGCGCCGTCTTCGCCGCCAAGGGCGTGGAGATGCGCTGCGACGATGAGGCCGCGGCGCTGCTGGCCGGCCAGCCGAAGGTGGTGCCCGCCACCGAGCAGGACTGGTCCGAGGAGTACCTCGCGCCCGTCATCAGCATCAAGGTGGTGGCCGGCCTCGACGGGGCCATCGACCACATCAACCGCTATTCCAGCCACCACACCGACGCCATCCTCACGCGCGACCACGTCAACGCCCAGCGCTTCCTGCGCGAGGTGGACTCGGCCAGCGTGATGGTCAACGCCAGCACCCGCTTCGCCGACGGCTTCGAATACGGGCTGGGCGCCGAGATCGGCATCAGCACCGACAAGTTCCATGCCCGCGGGCCGGTGGGCATCGAGGGGCTGACCTCGCTCAAGTACATCGTGCTCGGCCAGGGCGAAGTGCGCGGCTGAGGGCGCTGCGCGGCCCCGCTCCGTCGTTCCGGCGACATGGCGCGGCGCCGGCGGCGGCTGTAATCCGGCGCGGGGTTTCCGTTTCCTACAATTGCATGCGGTTTCCCCCGCGCCCTCCCCAACGAAGCCGCCGCATGGTCCCCCACCTGGTCACCGCCCTGACGGGCCCCATCAACGAACTGGAGCAACGCGTCATCGACGGCATGCCGGCCATCGAGCGCTGGTTCCGGCTCGAGTGGATGGAGCACACGCCCCCCTTCTACACCTCGGTGGACGTGCGCAACGCCGGCTTCAAGCTGGCGCCGGTGGACACCAACTTCTTCCCGCGCGGCTGGAACCACCTGACGCCGCAGATGCTGCCGCTGGCGGTGCAGGCGGCGCAGGCCGCCATCGAGAAGATCTGCCCCGAGGCGCGCAACCTGCTCATCATCCCGGAGGGGCGCTTTTCCTCCGCCACCTACCTGGCCAACGTGGCGCAGCTGGCGCGCATCTTCCGCATGGCCGGGCTGAACGTGAAGATCGGCTCCATCGACCCGGCCATCAAGTCGCCGAAAAAGGTGGAGCTGCCGGGCGGCGACACGGTCTGCCTGGAGCCGGTGGTGCGCAGCCGGCGCCGCCTGGGCCTGAAGAACTTCGACCCCTGCACCATCCTGCTGAACACCGACCTGGCCGCCGGCACGCCCGGCATCCTGGAAGACCTGCACGAGCAGTACCTGCTGCCGCCGCTGCACGCCGGCTGGAGCGTGCGGCGCAAGAGCCACCACTTCCACAGCTACGAGGAGGTCTCCAAGCGCTTCGGCAAGCTGCTGGGCATCGACCCGTGGCTGATCCAGCCGGTCTGGGGCAGGGTGGAGGAGGTGGACTTCGCCCGCGCCGAGAACACCGGCGCGCTGGCCGCGCAGGTGGACGCGGTGATCGCCAAGGTGCGCCGCAAGTACAAGGAATACGGCATCAACGAGAAGCCCTTCGCCATCGTCAAGGCCGACAACGGCGCCTCGGGCCTGACCATCAGCACCGTGCACGACGCGCGCGAGGTGGAGGCGCTGGTCGCCCGCGCCAGGCTGAAGAAGGCCACCGACAAGGCCACCGAAGGCCTGCGCGTGGGCAGCGTCGACGTGGTGGTGCAGGAGGGCGTGCTCACCCGCGAGCGCGTGCACGACGGCGTGGCCGAGCCGGTGGTCTACATGATGGACCGCTACGTGGTGGGCGGCTTCTACCGCGTCCACCCCGACCGCGGCACCGACGAGAGCCTGGCCCTGCCGGGCGCCAGCTTCGTGCCGCTGGCCTTCTCCGAGAGCGCCCAGCTGCCGCAGCCGGGCGCCAAGCTCGGCGCCAGCGCGCCCAACCGCTTCTACATGTACGGCGTGATCGGCCGCCTGGCCATGGTGGCCGCCGCCTACGAGCTGGAAGCGACCAACCCCGAGGCCGAGGTCTACGAGTAGCGCCTGCGGTGTGCTTGACGCGGTGCCGTTGATGCAGCGCACAATGGCCGGCCCCCACCCGCTCACCGATCGCGTGTCAGTCCCCAAGAATTCCCTGCCCGCCCTGATCCTCGGCGCCATCGGCGTCGTCTACGGCGACATCGGCACCAGCGTGCTGTACGCCGTCAAGGAGGTCTTCGGCGCCGGCCACGTGCCCTTCACCGTCGAGAACGTCTACGGCATCCTGTCGATGTTCGTCTGGACGCTGACGATCATCGTCTCCATCAAATACGTGGTGCTGGTGCTGCGCGCCGACAACGAGGGCGAGGGCGGCCTGGTCGCCATGCTGGCGCTGGCCTCGCGGGCGGTGGCCGACCGCCCGCGCCTGCGCCGGGTGCTGCTGGTGGTGGGCATCTTCGGCACCTCGCTCTTCTACGGCGACGGCGTCATCACGCCGGCCATCTCCGTGCTCTCGGCGGTGGAGGGCCTGGAAGTGGTGTCGCCCCAGTTCCGCCACTACGTCATCCCGGTCACCCTGGTGGTGCTGTTCCTGCTGTTCGCCGTCCAGAAGCGGGGCACGGCGGGCATCGGGCGCTTCTTCGGGCCCATCACCCTGACCTGGTTCGCGGCCATCGCGGCGCTGGGCGTGGCGCAGATCTTCAGCCATCCCGAGATCCTCAAGTCCGTCAGCCCGTACTATGCGCTGCGCTTCATCTGGGCCAACCCGCTGACCAGCTTCGTCATCCTGGGCGCCACCGTGCTGTGCGTCACCGGCGCCGAGGCGCTCTATGCCGACATGGGCCACTTCGGCAAGGGGCCGATCCGCATCGCCTGGTTCTCCATCGTGATGCCCTGCCTGGTGCTCAACTACTTCGGCCAGGGCGCGCTGCTGCTGGCGAACCCGGAGGCGGTGAAAAACCCCTTCTTCATGCTGGCGCCGGCGTGGGCGCTGATCCCCCTGGTGCTGCTGGCCACGGCCGCCACGGTGATCGCCTCGCAGGCGCTGATCTCCGGCGCCTTCAGCGTCACGCGCCAGGTCATCCAGCTGGGCTACCTGCCGCGGCTGAACATCCAGCACACCAGCGTGCGGGCGGCCGGGCAGATCTACATTCCCTTTGTCAACTGGAGCCTGTTCACCGCCATCGTGCTGGCGGTGGTGATGTTCCGCAGCTCCAGCAGCCTGGCGGCGGCCTACGGCATCGCGGTCACCACCGACATGCTCATCACCACCGTGCTGACCTTCTTCGTCATCCGCTACGCGTGGCGGCTGCCGCTGCTGCTGTGCATCGCCTCCACCTCGCTGTTCTTCGTGGTGGACTTCGCCTTCTTCGCCTCCAACCTGCTCAAGCTGCCCGAGGGCGGCTGGTTCCCGCTGCTCATCGGCGGCGGCGTGTTCATGCTGATGCTGACCTGGAAGGAGGGCCGCCGCCTGATGGGCGAGGCCCAGCGCGCCGAGGCCATCGACCTGCGGGCCTTCCTCGACTCGGTGTTCGTCAGCCCGCCGGCGCGGGTGGAGGGCACGGCCGTGTTCCTCACCGCCGACCCGGGCATCGTGCCCAACGCGCTGCTGCACAACCTCAAGCACAACAAGGTGCTGCACGAGCAGAACCTGTTCGTCACCGTGCGAAACCACGAAGTGCCGTGGATCCCGATGGACAAGCGCGTCGAGGTGGAGCCGCTGGGCCACCACTGCTGGCAGGTCATCGTCCACTACGGCTTCAAGAACGACATCGACCTGCCGGGCGCACTGGAGCACACCCGCCTGCGCGGCTGCCAGCTGGACCCGATGACGACCAGCTACTTCCTCTCGCGCGACGTCGTCATTCCCACCCTGGGCAGCGGCATGGCCCCCTGGCGCGAGAAGCTCTTCGCCCAGATGCACCACAACGCCAGCGGCGCGGCGGCCTTCCTCAGCCTGCCGAACAACGCGGTGGTGGAGCTGGGGTCGAAGATCGAAATCTGACCCGCCCCGTCAGCCGAACCCGGCGGGGCGCTCGGCGGCCAGCGCGTCCATGTGGCGGCAGACCGCGCCGGGCGTGGTGAACCACACGCCGCCGGCGTCGCGCCCGCGGGCCAGGTGCTCCAGCGCGCGGCGCAGGTGGCGCAGGCGGTAGGGCTGGCCGACGATGTAGGGGTGCAGCGCCAGGCCCATCACCAGCGGCTGGCGCGCGGCCTGGCCGCGCATCTCGTCGAAGTTGTCGATCACCATGTCCGCGAAGTCCTTCGCGTCCATCCGGCGCGCGACGATCATCGGGATGTCGTTCAGCTCCTGCGGGTAGGGCACCGCCCACAGCGTGCCGCCGCCCCGCACCCGCAGGCGCGTCGGCTGGTCGTCGTGGCACCAGTTGAGGGTGTAGCGGTAGCCGGTCTCGGCCAGCAGGTCGGGCGTGGCGTGGCTCTCGGAGATCCACGGCGAAAGCCAGCCCGCCGGCGCGGTGCCGCTCTCGCGCGCGATGCGCTCGCGGCAGCGTTCGAGCAGCGCGCGCTCGCCGGCCTCGTCATGGTCGCCCTGGCGCTCGGCGTTGCTGTGGCCGTGGCCGATCAGTTCGTCGCCGCGCGCCTGCACGGCCGCCACCAGTTCCGGGCAGTGGTCGTACAGCGCGGTGTTGATCAGCGCGCCCGTGGGCAGGCCGAGCGCGTCGAACAGTTCCAGGCAGCGCCAGGCGCCCACGCGGTTGCCGTATTCGCGCCAGCCGTGGTTGAGCACGTCCGGCTCCGGCGAGGCCGGCCCGATGCGCGCGCCCAGCCCGTCGCCGAAGGCGAAGTGCTCCAGGTTGAAGCCGAGGTACACCGCCAGCCGCGCGCCGCCCGGCCAGGCGTAGTCCGGCCGGCGGGTGATCGGCACATAGCCGAAGCGGCCGTGCTGCGGCAGCGCCCCGGGCCAGCGCGCGCCGCCCGTCATGGCCGGGCCAGCCCCGCGCGGATCAGCAGCCACTCGGCGCTGTCGTTCCACACGTCCATCTCGCTGATGCGGCCGTGGCGCACCACGTAGCGGTCCACATAGCGGTTGCCCTCGAAGGGCGTGCCGTCCGGCCAGGCGCCGTGGAGCGTGCCGCGGCTGTAGACGATGGTCTCGTCCGGCGTGCCGCCGGCCACCACCTCGGTGGCGTCGATGCGCTTTTTCACCCAGGCGTAGCGGCCGGCGTTGAAGGCGGTCGCCTCGGCCGGGCTCGCCATGCGGCGGTTGCCGGTGAAGCGGATCCGCATGTCCGGCGCCACCAGCTCGGCGGCGCTCTGCGGGTCGGGGATCATGTGGCGGCGCAGGTATTCGTTGACGAGGGCGCCGGGGTCGAGGTCGGTCGGGGGCATGGCGGTCTTCAGGGGCTGCGGTCTGCCGAGTGTGACGCAAGCCGCATGCCGCCACGGCGCCCCGGCACAATCGCCCGATGCGCTTCTTCAAGGATGTGAGCCTGTCCGCCTTCACGGCCGGCTTCGTGGCGGTGCTGGTGGGCTTCACCAGCTCGGTGGCGATCGTGTTCCAGGCGGCGCAGGCCTTCGGCGCCACGCCGCCGGTCATCGCCTCCTGGATGTGGGCGCTGGGCATCGGCATGGGGCTGGCCTCGGCGCTGCCCTCGCTGTGGCTGAAGAAGCCGGTGATGATCGCCTGGAGCACGCCCGGCGCGGCGGTGCTGGCGACGGCCGGCATGGGCTACTCCATGCACGAGGCGGTGGGCGCCTTCCTCGTCTGCGCGGCGCTCATCGTGCTGGCCGGCGCCACCGGCGGGTTCGAGCGGGTGATGAACCGCATCCCGATGGCGATCGCCTCCGCGCTGCTGGCCGGCGTGCTGGCGCGCTTCGGCCTGGCCGCTTTTGCCGCCGCGCAGACGGCGCTGCCGCTGGTGCTGCTGATGCTGGCCGCCTACCTGGCGGGCCGGCGCTGGCTGCCGCGCTACGCGGTGCCGCTGACGCTGGGCGTGGCGATCGCGTTCGCGGCGCTGCGCGGCGAGCTGGCCTGGAACGCGGTGCACTTCACGCTGGCGATGCCGGTGTTCGTCATGCCCCGCTTCACCTGGCAGGCGGTGGTGAGCCTGGCGCTGCCGCTGTTCGTGGTGACGATGGCCTCGCAGAACCTGCCGGGCGTGGCCGCCATCCGCGCGGCGGGCTACGCGATGCCGGTCAGCCAGCTGATCACGATGACCGGCGTGGCGACGCTGCTGCTCGCCCCTTTCGGCGCCTACGCACTCAACCTCAGCGCCATCACCGCCGCCATCTGCATGGGGCGCGAGGCGCACGAGGACCCGGCGCGGCGCTACACCGCGGCCGTGTGCTGCGGCGCGATCTACGTCGTGATCGGGCTGTTCGGCGCGGCCGTGACGGGGCTGCTGACCGCCTTCCCGAAGGAGCTGGTCGCCGCCATCGCCGGGCTGGCGCTGCTGAGCACCATCGGCGGCGGGCTGGCGGCGGCGGTGCGGGACGAATCCCACCGCGAGGCGGCGCTCATCACCTTCCTGGTCACGCTCTCGGGCGTGGTCATCGCCGGCATCGGCTCGGCCTTCTGGGGCGTGGCGGCGGGCGCGGCGGCGCTGGCCGTGCAGCGGATCGGCCGCGGGAAGAAAGCCCCGGCCGGCAGGGAGATCGCGCCCGGATGCAAGATCAGGCTGGAACAGAAAACCGACGCCGTCAAGGCCCCTGCGAAATGAACCTCCTCTTCGTCGCCGACCCGCTCGATCACTTCAAGGTCTACAAGGACACCACCTTCTCGATGATGCGCGAGGCCCAGCGCCGCGGCCACCGTATCGCCGCCTGCCTGCCGCAGGACCTGCAGTGGACCTCGGGCGGCGTGGTCAAGGCCGTGGTGCGGCAGATCACGCTGACCGGCGACACGCATGCCTGGTACACCGAGGACCGCATCGAGACGAAGGCGCTGAAGGACTTCGACGCCGTGCTGATGCGCAAGGACCCGCCCTTCGACGCGGAGTACATCTACGCCACGCACCTGCTGGAGCAGGCCGGGCGGGAGGGCGCCGCCGTGGTCAACCAGCCGCGCGCGCTGCGCGACCACCCGGAGAAGCTGGCGATCATGGAGTTCCCCCAGTTCGTCACGCCCACGCTGGTCACGCGCAGCCCCGAGGCGGTGAAGGACTTCCACGCCGAGCATGGCGACATCATCCTCAAGCCGCTGGACGGCATGGGCGGCATGGGCATCTTCCGCGTGCGCGCGGACGGCCTGAACCTCGGCTCCATCACCGAGACGCTGAACCGCCACGGCGCCCAGACGATCATGGTGCAGCGCTTCGTGCCCGAGATCACGCAGGGCGACAAGCGCGTGCTGGTCATCGGCGGCGAGCCGGTGCCCTTCAGCCTGGCGCGCATTCCGCAGGGCAGCGAGGTGCGCGGCAACCTGGCGGCCGGCGGCAAGGGCGTGGCCCAGCCGCTGACCGAGGACGACTGGCGGATCGCCCGCGCCATCGGTCCGGTGCTGGCGTCGCGCGGGCTGCTGCTGATCGGGCTGGACGTGATCGGCGGCTCGCTCACCGAGATCAACGTCACCAGCCCCACCTGCTTCCAGGAGATCACCGAGCAGACCGGCTTCGACGTGCCGGCGATGTTCGTCGACGCGCTGGAGCGGCAGCTCCAGGGCTGAGCGCGCACCAGGTTCTTTTTCCGCGAAGGCAGGACGCATCCGGCGCCCGGCCCGGCGCATTCCGTCGCATCGCGCTGGCCGGCGCGGCCCGGTTCCGGGATCGTGCGGTCTTCATTCACTGGAGACCTGCACCATGCGACTGCCTTCCATCCTCCTTGGCGCGGCCCTGCTCGGCCCGCTGGCCGCCGGCGCGGCCGATCTCCAGGTGAGCGTGGCCGGCGGCCCGGCCGGGCCAGCCCAGCTCTACGTGGCGGTGTACGACAGCGCCGAGCGCTACGCCGCCGGCCAGTCGATGGCCTCGCAGAGCCTGCCGCTGAGCGAGGGCGCCGCGCAACTGGCCTTCATCGGCCTGCCGGCGGGCCGCTATGCCCTCAAGCTGTTCGCCGACGAGAACGGCAACGGCAAGCTCGACACCAACCTGCTGGGCCTGCCCGTGGAGCGCTACGGCTTCTCCCGAGACGCGCGGGGCAAGTGGGGCGCGCCGGACTTCGAGGCCGCCGCCGTGCCGCTCGATGCGGACCAGCGCATCACCATCCACCTGCGCTGAGGAGCCGGCCATGAAGCGTCGCGAACTCCTGCACCGGCTGGCCGCGGCCGGCACGGCGCCGCTGCTGGGCGCGCTGCCGCTGGCCGCGCGCGCC
>JASGDG010000185.1:0-3979 GCA_047607325.1 Xenophilus sp.
GCAGTGGCTGGCGCGCGTCGAGCTGCCGCCGGCCCTGGCCGGGCGCCGTCCGCTGTCGCTCTCGGGCGGGCAGCGGCAGCGCGTGGCGATCGCGCGGGCCCTGGCCGTGGAGCCGCGGCTGGTGGTGATGGACGAGCCGGTCTCGGCGCTGGACGTGTCGGTGCAGCGGCAGATTCTGGCCCTGATCGCCGAACTGCAGCGGCAGACCGGCACCGCCTTCCTGTTCATCTCGCACGACCTGGGCGTGATCCAGCAGGTCAGCCACGAGGTGGCCGTGCTGCGGCACGGCGAGCTGCGCGAACACGGGCCCGCGCACCAGGTGCTGCGCCAGCCCCGCGACGCTTACACGCGCGAGCTGATCGACGCCGTTCCCGAACTGGCCGCCTGAGACGGCGGCCGCCTCGCATCGGCGGGGCGGTTCGGCTTGAATTAGAAACGTTTCAATTCGAAGGCCAAATATTCATGCATGTTTTTCGACTATTCGGCATCGGCCGAAAGTAGAAGGTCTCTCCTATCATTGCCTCTGACAGAGGCGAACAGGTCGTCCGTTTCGCCGGAATCGAAATAGAAACGTTTTTATGGGGACTGCCTACGCTACCTTCGACGCTTCGCCCGTCACCCCGGCCATCGGAGCCGAGGTCTCCGGCATCGACATCACCCGTCCGCTGAACCCGCTGCAGGTGCAGGAGCTGGGCGCGGCGCTGGTGCGCCACCAGGTGCTGTTCTTCCGCGACCAGCCGTTCGACGTGGAGCGCCAGAAAGCCTTCGGGCGCTACTTCGGCGAGCTGCACGTGCATCCCAGCGCGCCGTCGGTGCCGGGCCACCCGGAGGTGCTGCGCATCCACGCCGATGCCGAGTCCACGATCGTGGCCGGCGAACGCTGGCATTCCGACGTCTCCTGCGACGCCCGGCCGCCGGCGGCCAGCATCCTGTACCTGCACACGGTGCCCTCCGGCGGCGGCGACACGCTGTTCGCCAGTGGCTTCGCGGCCTACGACGCGCTGTCGGAGCGGCTCAAGGCGCTGCTCGACGGCCTGAGCGCCACGCACGACGGCGACCACGTGTTCCGCGGCCGCTTCAACAACTACGGCCGCGCCGGCGACGGCCGGCCCCATCCGCGCCACTCGCACCCGGTGGTGCGCACGCACCCGGTGTCGGGGCGCAAGGCGCTGTTCGTCAACCCGGGCTTCACCACCCACATCGACGGCCTGCCGCGCGGCGAGAGCCGGGCGCTGCTGGACTTCCTCTACGCGCACACGCAGAAGCCCGACTTCCAGGTGCGCTTTCGCTGGCGCGCGGACTCTGTGGCCTTCTGGGACAACCGCAGCACGCAGCACCTGGCCGTGTGGGACTACTTTCCCCAGGTGCGCTCGGGCCACCGGGTCACCCTCCGGGGCGACACGCCCTTCTGAAACCGGAACCATGAGCCAGCCCCCCTACGCCAGTTTCACCGCCACGCCGCTGACGCGCCGCATCGGCGCGGAGATCAGCGGCATCGACATCACCCGCCCGCTCACCCCGGCCCAGCGCGACGACGTCGAACGCGCGCTGCTGGACTACCAGGTGATCTTCTTCCGCGACCAGCCTTTCGACCTGGCGTCGCAGAAAGCCTTCGGGCGCCTGTTCGGCGAGCTGCACGTGCACCCCGGCGCACCGGGGCCGCAGGAGCACCCGGAGATCCTGCGCATCCACGCGGACGAGAAATCGACCTACGTGGCCGGGGAGGGCTGGCACTCCGACGTGTCCTGCGACGCCGAGCCGCCGCTGGGCAGCATCCTGCACCTGCACACCGTGCCGCCGGGCGGCGGCGACACGCTCTGGGCCAGCATGTACGCAGCCTACGACGCGCTGTCGGATCGTTTCAAGGCGCTGCTCGAAGGGCTGACCGCCACGCACGACGGCGAACACGTCTATCGCGGGCGCTACCGCAGCCTCGGCACCGACGACGCCGGCAGGACCTACCCGCGCGCCTCGCATCCGGTGGTGCGCACGCATCCGGCCACCGGCCGCAAGGCGCTGTTCGTCAACCCGGGCTTCACCACCCGCATCGACGGGCTGCCGCGCGGCGAGAGCGATGCCATCCTGGCCTTCCTTTACACGCATTCGCAGAAGCCCGACTTCCAGGTGCGCTTCCATTGGCAGCCGGACTCGGTGGCCTTCTGGGACAACCGCTGCACGCAGCACCTGGCCATCTGGGACTACTACCCCGAAGTCCGCTCGGGCCACCGCGTGACCATCCAGGGCGACAAGCCCTTCTGACGCATGGCCGCGCTGGACCTGGATGCGCTGGAGGCGCTCGCGCGCACGCGCTTCGCGCCGCGCGAGCGCGGCGTCCACGAGGCGGCGCGCCTGCCGCTGGAGAACCTGCGCGACCTGTACGACGCGGGCTGGCTGCGCGCGACGCTGCCGCGCGCGCTGGGCGGCGCCGGCAGCCACCTGCGGGCCGAGGATGCGCGCAGCTACCTGCAGGCCATCCGCATCGTCGCCCGCGTGTCCCCCGGCACGGCCCACTGCCTGCAGGTGCACAACCATGCGGTGTGGACGCTGGCCGAGCTGGGCACGCCCGCGCAGCACGCGCTTTTCCTGCGGCCGCTGCACGAGCGGCTGAACCTGATCTCCTTCATCGGCAGCGAGCCCGGCCTGCGCCCGGGCGCCAGCGCCTTCCAGACCGTGGCGCGCCCGCGTCCCGGCGGCGGCCTGCGGGTGGATGGGCGCAAGTACTACGCCACCAACGGCATCGCGCACGGCCTGGGCATCGTGTTCGCCTCGCTCGAAGGGGTGGAGGGCATGGCGGCCAACCACCAGATGGTGATCGTCACGCCCGACATGCCTGGCGTGCGCGAGGAGGGCGGCTGGTATCGGCCCAGCGGCATGCGCGTGGCCGAGAGCCCGCAGGTCGTGCTGGAGGCGGTGGATGTTCCGCCCGGGCACCTGCTCGGCCCGCCCGGCGCCTACCTCAGCGGCCGCTGGCAGGGGCGCTTCCACCTGGGCTTCGCGGCCAACTACCTGGGCGCGGGGGAGGGCGCCGTGCGCTGGGCGCTGGAGTGGCTGCGCCAGTTCCCGGACAAGGTGGCGGACCCCTTCGTGCAGATGCACGTGGGCGAGGCGCAGGCGGGCCTGCATGCCGCGCAGGCGGCCTTCGAGCAGGCCATCGCCACCTGGGGCGAGGGCGACGTGGTGCGCGCCGAACTGGACTCCATGGCCGCCAAGGCCACCTGCGCCAGCGCCGCGCAGTCGGCGGTGGCGGCGCTGTCGCGGCTGGCGGGATCCACCGCGCTGTTCGACGAACACCCGCTGGGCCGGCTCAGCCGCGACCTGCAGACGCACGTGCTGCACGTCGGCCACGACCGCACCTACCAGACGCTGGGGCAGGCCGCGCTGGGCCAGACCTTCGACTCGACGCGCCAGAAATGAGCGGCGGCGCGCGCGACGGGGAGGAGGTCTTCGACGCCGTGGTCATCGGCTACGGCGCCGCGGGCGCGGCGGCGGCGATCGCCGCGCACGACGCGGGGCTGTCGGTGCTGCTGGTGGAGAAGATGCCGTACCCCGGCGGGCTGTCGGTGGTCTCGGCCGGCGGCGCGCGCATCGCCTTCGACGCCGAGGCCGCGCGCCGGTACCTGGTGGCCACCTGCGGCGGGCGCACGCCCGAGCCGGTGCTGCGCCGGCTCGCGCAGGGCATGGCCGGGCTGCCGGACTGGATGCGCGCGCTGGGCCGCGAGGTGGGCGCGACGGTGCGCGTGACGCCCGCGCTGGGCAACTATCCGTTTCCCGGCTTCGACCAGCTGGGCTACGTGGAGGTCGAGGCGCTGGCGCAGCCGGCCGGGGCGGCGCCCGCGTCCGCCTATTCGCCGCTGGGCGCCCACTTCTTCGGCCTGCTGCGCCAGTGCGTGGCGCGGCGCGGCATCGCGGTGCGTTTGGCCACCGCCGCGCGGCGGCTGCGGCGCGAGGGCGGCGGCGCGGTCGATGCCGTCGAGCTGGA
>JASGDG010000186.1:0-8841 GCA_047607325.1 Xenophilus sp.
GCCATGGCCGGTGATGGCGAAGAAGCCGGTGCCGCGGCAGGCGGCGCCCACCTCGGCCGCCACGCGCGCGCGGCCGGCGGGGTCGCCGCCGGCCAGCGGCGAAATGTCGATCAGGGGCAGCGGACTCATCACGGGCTTTCACGTGCGCAGGGCGGGCCCCGATGATGACGCACGAGAGGGCCCCGGGGGGCGATCATGTCAAAGCGCGGATTCGTGCCAGTGCCGCAGCAGGCGGCGCCCGATGGCGCTGACGGCCAGGAAGAACACGAAGCCCAGCAGCGTCGCCGCGATCACCTCCGCGAACAGCAGGGCGGTGTACATGCGCCCCTGGGCGAACACGATCTGAACGCCGAGGCCCCCTTGCGAATTGCCCGAGCCGATGATGAACTCGCCGACGATGGCGCCGATCACCGACAGTCCGGCCGAGATGCGCAGCCCCGCGAAGATGCTGGGCAGGGCGCTGGGCAGGCGCAGCTTCCGGAAAGCCGTCACCCGGCTGTCGTTGTGCAGCTGGAACAGTTCCACCAGGGTGCGCGAGGTCGAGCGCAGTCCCAGCAGCGTGTTGTTGATGATGGGGAACAGCGCCATGATGAAGCTGATCACCACCACCGACAGCTCGCCGTAGCCGAACCAGAGCACGATCAGCGGGGCGATGGCCACGACCGGCACGGTCTGCAGCAGCACCGCGTAGGGGTACACGCTGCGTTCCAGCAGGCGCGACTGGCTCATCACGGCGGCGATCGCCACCCCCAGCACGATCGCCGCCGCGTAGCCCAGGCCGGCCTCCTTGAGCGTGGCCAGGGTGGCCAGCGCCAGCGTGCCGGCGTTCTCGGCCACGGCGGCGGCCACCTCCTGCGGCGAGGGCAACAGGTAGCCCTTGCCGGCGTACACGGTGGCGGCCAGCAGCCACCAGCCGCCCAGCGCCAGCAGGGCGACGGCGGCCACCGGCAGCGCATCCCTCAGGGCGGCGCGCGCCGGCCGGGCGGCGCTCACCGGACGACCCTCCGTGCTTCGCACTGCGGGTGCGAGCGCCTTCGGAACGGCCGGGCGGCGCTCATGGCAAGGCCTCCTCGGCGGGCGCGCCGTGCGTGCGGCGCAGGGCGGCCGTCACGCGGCCGGTGAGCGCCGCGAATTCGGGCGAGGCGCGCAGCGTCGGCGCGCGCGGGAAGGCGAAGGGCACCTCGATCACCTCGAGGATGCGGCCGGGCCGGGCCGACATGACGACCACGCGGGTGGACAGGAACACCGCCTCGTGCACGTTGTGGGTCACCATCATGCCGGTGAAGCCGCTGCGCCTCCAGAGCACCGACAGCTCCTCTTGCAGCACGTCGCGCGTGAGTTCGTCGACGGCCGCCAGCGGCTCGTCCAGCAGCAGCAGCGCCGGCCGCAGCGCCAGCGCGCGCGCCAGCGAGAGCCGCATGCGCATGCCGCCCGAGAGCTCGTGCGGGTAGGCCGCGCCGAAACCGGCCAGCCCCACCAGGGCCAGCGCCTCCTCGGCGCGCGCGGCGCGGTCGGCGGGACGGTGGCCTTCGAGTTCCATCAGCAGCTCGGCATTGCCCTGCACCGTGCGCCAGGGCAGCAGCGCGGCCTCCTGGAACACGAAGCCGGTCTCGAAGGCCTGCGCCGGGCGCCGGCACTGGCCGGTGCTCGGCGCCACCAGCCCGGCCACGATGCGCAGCAGCGTCGACTTGCCGCAGCCCGAGGGCCCGACGATGGAGATGAACTCGCCCGCGCCGACCTCCAGGTCGCAGGGCTGCAGCGCCAGCAGGCCGTTGTCGTAGGTCTTGCCGACCTGCCGCAGGGAAAGGTGCGCTCCTGGCATGGCGGCGGCCCTCAGCAGCCCGGCAGCAGTGTGCGGTCGTACGCCTGCTTCTCGTCGAAGCCGGCGGGCAGGAAGTTCACGCTGCGCAGCTGGTCGGCCAGCTCCTTCCAGCGGGCGTCGCTCATGCAGCCGATCCTGCCCGGGTCGCGGGAGACCATGGACTCGATCATTTCCCGGTTGGCCGCGTCGTAGACCTCGGGCGAGATCTGCTGGTTCATCCCGGTGAGGAAAGGCTTGAGCCCCTGCGGGTCGCGCACGTAGCTGGCCCACCCCTTCTGCACCGCCGCGATGGCGGCTTTCACGATCTGCGGGTTCTTCCGGATCATCTCGTCGGTGGTGAACAGCACGCTGTAGGGCCGGTAGCCCAGCGCGGAGATCTTGATCTGCTGCACGTCGATGCCGGCGGCCTTCATGCGCGCCGGCAGGTACAGCGAATAGCCCTGCTGCACGAGCTTGGGGTCGTTGCGGAACAGGCCGAGGTCGCCGCTGACCGGGATCTCGCGCGAGCCCGCCAGGTCGAACTGCTTCTTGGCCCATTCCCAGTAGGCATTGCCCAGGCTCACCGCGAAGGTGCGGCCCTTGAGGTCGGCGATGGACCTGACGGCCGGGTCGGCGTGGTAGACCAGGTCGTAGGGCACATGGTCCAGGTGCGCGAAGACGGCCTTGACCGGGGCGCCGCGCAGGCGCGCCAGCAGCACGTCGTCGGCGTTGCCGATGCCGAACTCGGCCTGGCCCGAGGCGACCTGCGGCACGGTCTGGATCTTCGGGCCGCCTTGCAGCACGGTGATCTGCAGGCCGGCCTCCTGGCCGAGCCGGTCCTGCTGCGCCTGCCAGTAGCCGGCCTGGTCGGGCTGGGCAAACCAGTTGGTGAGGATGCGCACCGGCCGGGCCGTCTGGGCCGCGGCCGGCAGCGCGCCCAGGCCGAGCGCCGCCAGCGCGCAGGCGAAAAGGGATCGGCGGAAGGTGATTCGGGTCATGGTCGTCATGGCGAAGGGTTCAGGGGCGTGGAGCGCTTGCGGGCCGGCCCTCGAGCCAGGGGAGCTGGTCGCGCGTGTAGCGGTAGGTCTGGAACACGGTGTTGACCTGGCCGGGCCCGGTGCGCCGGGCGGCCTCGTCCGGGTACTCGGCGAACCAGGGGAGGATGTATTCCCACACCACCTCCCCCGCGCGCGTGACCTCGAAGAGCCGACCCGAGGCCGACTCGGTGACGTGCACGTTGCCCCCCGGCAGCGGCTGCGCATTGCCCATGAAGGGGCTGTAGAAGGACGGGGCGACCGGGTCGGCATAACTCCACACCACGGCGTTGTCCTCCGGGTCGATCTCGACCACGCGCGAGAACACCACATGGGCGCCGGTGCGGAAGTTGCCGTTGTCGAAGGCCATGATGTGGCCGTTGGGCAGCCACACGGGGGCGTGCTGGTGCGACACCACGCTGGGCGGCACGTGCAGCCTGACTGCGCCCGTGGCCCGGTCCACGCCGATGATGCCGGCCGTGGTGCGCAGGCTCATGAGCACCAGGCCGTCCGGCGTGACGTCCAGGCCGTTGATCAGCGGCCAGTGGTAGCGCCCGAAGCCCGGATGGATGGGGAACAGCGCGGGGTCGAGGTGCTCCCAGGCCTTCCATTCCCAGACCAGCTCGCCCGCGCGGTTCACCTCGCGGATCACGTCGGCCACCATGGCCTCGTGCGCGCCGTGCGCCGTGCCGCCGGGCACGCGCCCGGCAAAGCCCGGCGGCACCGGCGCGCAGGCCGCGTAGAGCAGGTTGCCATTGGGCAGCCAGCGCGCGTCGTGGTGGTGGGCGGCATCTTCGTAGTGCCAGACCACGTCGCCCTCCGGCGTCACCTCGGAGAAGTCGCCGCCGTGCCACATCGACCAGGCCGCGTACAGCTCGGGCGAGCGCGCATGGCTGCCGTTGTAGCCGAGGTTGCCGTTGGGCAGGATGACCGCATGGCGGCCGGCCCGCACGGGCATCTTCCACTGGTGGACCACCTCGCCGCCGATGTCGACCAGATAGACGCGGCCGTCCGCCGTCTGCGGCGCGATGAGGGTGTAGCCGCCCTCGGACAGCTGCGGATCGTGGGCGATCAGCCCGACCCCGCGGCGGCGCTGTGTGATCTGGTCGACGGTGCTGGCCATGGCCGTGGATGTCCTCTGCGAGTCTGCTGCGACGGGCGGAATCTACGGCCATCCAGCCGTCAGGAAAACATGATTTTTTCTGACGGTCCGTACGATCAATCCATACACTCTCCCGGTGCGACCGATTTCCCAGGCCTTCCGCTGCTTCGACGAACTGGCGCGCCGCGGCTCGATCCGCAAGGCGGCGGAGGCGCTGCACCTCACCGCCGCCGCCGTGCACCAGCAGATCCTGAACCTCGAGGAGCAGGTGGGCACGCCCCTGTTCGACCGGTTGCCGCGGGGCATGCAGCTGACCGTGGCCGGCGAGATCATGATCGCCGCGGTGCGGCGCGGGCAGCGCGACTTCGAGAACGCACTGGCCCAGGTCGAGGACCTGCGCGCGCTGCGGCGCGGGCACATCAGCCTCGCGGTGTCGCATTCCTCCGCCGAGGAGCTGGTGCCGCGCGTCATCGCGCAGGCGATGCGCAGCTACCCCGGCGTGACCTACAGCGTGCGCTCCGGCAGCGGCGAGGACATCCTGCGCTGGGTCGGCAACGGCGAGGTGGACATCGGCTTCTGCCTGCGCCGCAAGCCGCCGCCGGGCGTCGAGGAGATCCGCGCCTTCCCGCAGCAGCTGGGGCTGGTCGCACCACCCGGCCACCGCCTCATGCAGGCGGGCCGGCTGCCCCGCCTGCGGGACTGCATGGACCAGCCGCTGATCCTGATGACGCCCGACACCGAGCTGCGCGCGATGGTGGACGCAATCAGCCCGCCCAGGACCCGGCCGCTCGTGGAAACCAGTTCGGTGGCGATGGTGCGCCGCCTGGTGGCCAGCGGCATCGGCCTGGCCTTCCAGATCCCCGAGAACGTGGCCGAGGACGTGGCGGCGGGCCGCCTGGCCTGGATCGGGCTGGCCGATGCGGGCGCGCGCTCGTCGAGCTGCCTGTACCAGCGCAGCGGCCAGACGATGGCGGTCGCCATGGGCATGTTCCTGCAGTTCCTCGAAGCGGAGCTGCTGGCCATCGCCCGGCACTTCGCCGGCCGGTCTCAGGAGCGGCTGAACCTGGGCGATTTCGCGCATTGAGGCCATCGGCGGCCGATCGCAGCGGCGCGGCGGCGCGAGCGCATCGCCGGGCCCGGGACTACGATCCCGGACATGCACCGCACGCCTTTCCTGCTGCTGGGCCTGCTGGCGGCCTGCCCCGCGCCCGCATGACCGACCGCAAAGACCATCTCGACAGCCGCGCCGCCGCCCTTCTCGTGGCCTGCTGCGCCTTCTGGGGCCTGCAGCAGATCCTCATCAAGAGCACCGTCGGCGAGGTGCCGCCCATGTGGCAGGCCACGCTGCGCATGAGCGGCGCGGTGCTGCTGCTGTGGCTGTGGTGCCGCTGGCGCGGCGTGCCGCTGTTCAGGCGCGACGGCACGCTGCCCGGGGGGCTGCTGGCCGGCCTGCTCTTTGCCGGCGAGTTCGTGTGCATCTACCTGGGCCTGCAGCACACCACCGCCTCGCGGCTGACCGTCTTTCTGTACAGCGCGCCGTTCTGGGTCGCGCTGCTGCTGCCGCGGCGGGTGCCCACCGAGCGGCTGCACGGCGTGCAGTGGATCGGGCTGGCCGTGGCGTTCGCGGCCATGTTCCTGGCCTTCAGCGAGAGCTTCGGCCATCCCGTGGAAGGCCAGCTCCTGGGCGACGCGCTGGCGGTCGCGGCGAGCGTCTTCTGGGGGCTGACGACCCTGGTGATCCGCAGCAGCCGGCTCGCCACGGCGAGCGCGGAGAAGACGCTGTTCTACCAGCTCGCCGTCACGGCGGCGGTCGTGCCCCTCCTGTCGATCGTGCGGGGCGAGGCGTGGGGTCTCGGCCACTCCGGCTACGCCTGGTGCTCGATCGCGCTGCAGACGCTGGTGGGCGCCTTCGCCAGCTACCTGGCCTGGATGTGGCTGCTGCGGCACTACCCGGCCACGCGCATTTCGTCCTTCACCTTCCTCACGCCGCTGTTCGCGCTGGTGTGCGGCGTCGCGCTGCTGGGCGAGCCGCTCACGCCGCGGCTGGCCACGGCGCTGGCCGGGGTGGCGCTGGGCATCGTGCTGGTGAACCGGCGGCCGGCCGCCGCGAAGCGGGAAGCGGCGGAATGAACCTGCAGTCCGTGCTCGACGACATCGCCGAGGCCCTGGCGCCCGAGGCGGCGCTGTGGGAGCGCATCATGAAGGCGCTGGAGATGCTCACGGCGCGCACCGGGCTGTCGGTGTTCCAGGGATTCTCCGGGGCCGCCAGCGCCGTCTGATCTGCCAAAGACACATAAGCAAGCGCGCAAATTTTCGTTGGGCGATGCGGGGCCGTGGTCAGAATGCAGCGCCCTCTCCGTCGAGCGCCTCGAGCCCTCTGCATTCCTGCCCATGAAGCCCTCTTTCTTCTCACGCCGCACGGCCATCGTGACGGCCGCGCTTGCCTGTTTCGCCACCAGCGTTCCCGCCCAGGAGGTGGTTCTGCGCGTGGGAGATCAGCGCGGAAACCTGCGCGCCGTCATCGAGGCCGCCGACGCGCTGAAGGGCGCGCCCTACAGGATCGCCTGGACGGAATTCCCCAACGCTGCGCCGCTGCTGGAGGCGCTGCGCGCCGACGCGATCGACGGCGGGACCGTCGGCGATGCGCCGCTGACGTTCGCGGCCGCGGCGGGCTTGCCTGCCAAGGCCATCGCCGCGACCAGCTATGAGGGCAACGGGATCATCGTCCTCGAAAAATCCAGCTACAGGTCCCTGCGCGATCTGGCGGGCAAGCGCGTGGCCGTGGTCAAGGGTTCGGCGGGACACAACCTGCTGCTGCAAAGCCTTGCCGAGCAAGGCCTCTCGCCCGGCTCCGTCGAGCTGGCGTTTGTCTCGCCTTCCGAGGCAACCCTGGCGCTCACGCAAGGGTCCGTGGACGCGGTCGCCACCTGGGAGCCCTTCATCGCCTTTGCCACGCTTCGATCCGGCGCGCGCATTCTCCTGGACGGAAAGCGATACCCTGCGACAGCATACTTCGTGGCATCGGACGCGGCGATCGCCAGGAAGCAGGCCGCGCTGAAGGACTTCGTCGCGCGCAGCAGCAAGGCGCGCCTGTGGGCGCTGGCGAATGCCGAGAGCTATTCGAAGACCATCGCCAGGATCGTCGGCATCCCCGAGGACGTGGCGCGCCTGAAGCAGGACCGCGAGCACCTCGCGCCGAAGCCCATCGACGACCAGGCCCGGGCCATCCAGCAGGGGACGATCGACCGCTATGCAGCCAACGGGCTCATTCCCAAGGGCTTCGATGCCGGCACGCTGCTGGACGCGCGCTTCAACCCATGAGGCGGGACGAACGAAAAAAGGGCGTATGCGGCGCAAACTGAAACTGGGGGCCGTCCTGGTCGGCGTCGGGGACGCCGTGGTCACCGAACTCTGGCGGCACGAAGACGTTCCGCTGGACGCCAGCGCGAACATCGACTGGTACATCAAGCAGGCCGTCGAGGCCGAGCAGGCCAAGTTCGACTTCGTCTTCATCGTCGACAGCCAGTACATCACGCCGACCTATCCGCACCACCACCTGAACCGCCTGGAGCCGCTCACGCTCCTGTCCGCGGTCGCGGTCCGCACGCGCAACATCGGCTTGATCGCCACCGTGAGCACGACCTACGGCGAGCCGTTCGACACGGCGCGCCGGCTGGCCTCGCTGGACCTCATCAGCGGCGGCCGCGCGGGCTGGAACATCGTGACGAGCCAGGACGCAGGCACGGCAGGCAACTTCAGCCGCAGGGAGCACGGCGACTACGACCAGCGCTACCGGCGGGCCGACGAAGCGGTGCAGGTCGTCCTGGGGCTGTGGTCTTCCTACGAGGAAGGCGCCTTCGCCACCGACCGCAAGGCGCGGCGCTTCCTGGACCCGGGCAAGCAGCATCGCCTGGACCACGTGGGCGAGTTCTACTCCGTGACCGGGCCTTTGAACGTCGCCCGGTCCCCTCAAGGCCATCCTCCGCTGGTCCAGGCCGGGACATCGGAGCAGGGCAAGGAATTGAGCGCCAAGGTGGCGGATGTCGCCTTCAGCTTCGCCAAGACCAAGGACCGCGCGCTTGCGCTCAACGAGGAGATCAGGCGCCGGGCCCGGCGCCACGGTGGCCGGGCGAAGGACATTCTCTTCATGCCGGCCCTGAGCGTCATCATCGGCGACACGGACGAGCAGGCGCGCCGCGTCGAGCGCGCCCGCTTCGACGCGGCGGACGTCGAGCGGCAACTGCACGCGCTGTCGCGCAACTTCAGCGGGCATGACTTCACGCGCTACGACCTGGATGCGCCCTTCCCGGACGTCGATCCGGGGCTGTCCAGCGGCATCAGCAGCTTCACCGAGGAGATCGAGGCCGCGCGGCGTGCGGGAGCGAGCCTGCGCGAGGTGCTGCAAGTCCTGCACACGCCGTGGCTGCGGCTCGTCGGGTCGCCGGGAACCGTCGCGGACGCGATCGAGGACTGGTATGCGAGCACGGCGGCGGACGGCTTCAACGTCTTCGTCCACTACCCGGAGGACTGGCGGCGCTTCAGGGAAGAGGTCGTTCCGCTGCTACGCCAGCGCGGCGTGGTCCGGGAGGAGTACGAGGCATCCACGCTCCGCGGCAACCTCGGTCTGCCCATTCCGGCCGCGGCTCCCCCCGCCCGCGCGCGCGCCGCCGGGGCGCGCCATTGTGTGGCGTAGTCCGCATTCCGGCCGAGGCTCACGCCTCGGCCGCCAGCGTGCGCCGGTACTGCATCGCCTCCGCCACATGCACCTGGCCGATCCGCGCCGCGCCGGCCAGGTCGGCGATGCTGCGCGCCACCCGCAATGCGCGGTGCGTGGCGCGGGCGCTCCAGCCCAGCCGCGCGGCGGCCGATTGCAGGAAGGCCAGCGCCTGCGCGTCGGCCTGCGC
>JASGDG010000187.1:0-5706 GCA_047607325.1 Xenophilus sp.
CCAGCAGCCAGGTCACATGCGCGTCCGGCGTGAACAGCCGCACCACGGGCACCGGGTCGATGGCCCGGCCGGCGGCGCGGGCCTGGCCGTGGGCCAGCAGGCGCGCACGGTCGTCCTCGGTGATGAGCGGGTTCATGGCGATCCCCTCCGGCTGCACGAATCCGCCAAAGCGTGAAGGCGCAAAGCCGTATCGGCGGATTCGAGCATAAGCACGATTGCGATTCCGAGGTTCTGCGCCTTTGGCGGAACCCGCCGATGCGGATTTCTGTAGAAGCACAGAACAGTAGGGGACGAGGTATGAGTTAAAGATAACGTGGTTTTAATTGTGCTGCGAATCGACGCTTCTGTCCATGCAGAAGCGATCCGTCCAGCCCGGCCGACCGGCCGGCACCACCACCCATGACGCCGAGTTGGCCCACGCCTTCGGCGCCGCGGTGCGTGCGCTGCGGATGGAGCGCGGCATCGCGCAGGAATCGCTGGCGCACCTGGCCGGCATCGAGCGTTCCCACATGGGCAAGATCGAGCGCGGCGAGCACATGCCCACGCTGGCGCTCATCTTCAAGATCGCCGGCGCGCTCGAATGCAGCACGGCGGTGCTGATGAGCGAGGCTGAAAGCCAGCTAGCAGCAGCGGCCCAGCCGTAGGTGCAGGCCGGGCCGATCCGGCGAAGCCCGGTTCGGCGGTGTTCAAGGGGCGCCAAGCGCAGCGCGGCGAAGATAGCCCGCGAGGGCTTTCCCCTGGGAGGCAAGCGCCAGCGCGCAGCGCCGCAGGCGCGAAGGCGTGAGGGATTGAAGCCGAATGGCCGTGACGGCGAAGTCGGCACGGGGCGCAGCCCAAAAGCCCGGCGGCGCACCGCGCCGACACGCCATGCTGTTCCTGCTGCCGCGGGCTTCGGAACATTCGACCATCACCGATGCGATCCCAGTACTGAACATGCCGGGCATGAGGCAACCGCCGGAACCCTGTGCGTGCGGTGCTGCGATCAACAGCACCACGCCCCGCCGCAATGGACGGGGCGCGGCGGGCGGCCGTCAGGCCGCCTGCGGCTTGCTGCGCGACCAGATCAGGTCGTGCGTGCCGTTCTCGCTTTCGATCAGGCGGGCATAGACCGTTGCCGGGAACGAAGGATCGTCGAGGGTCACGGACAGGTAATCCCGCCCGGCCTCGCTGGTCTTCTTCCACGCCGCGCCGATGTCGTGGCCGGCCGCCTGAAGGCGGAAGTCGGGGGCGTTCTCCTTGTCGCCCTTGTCGTTGGGAACCAGCTTGACTTTGACGTTGAGCGTCAGGGTGCGAAGCGTGCCGGTGAAGCCGTCTTTCTCTGCGGTGAGGGTGCCGATGTTAGCCATGATGTTTCTCCTTTCGGGTTGAACAAGGTCGCGCCAGTGCGTCCTTGTTGTGATCCGGCCGGCGGGGGATGGGCGGGCCGCACCGCGCAGCGGTCGCAACAGCGTGGAGAACCTGGAGGCGAAAAGAATTTGCTGCGCGAGGAAGCCGCTCAGCGGCGGGGAAATTGTTTTCGCTGGAAGGTTGCGGCCATGAAGCCCAAGGCGAAGCCGTGCCCTCGCCAGGATTCACAACAAACCAAGGACGCACAGGCCGCCTGTCCCGAAATGAGACATGGCCGGCTCGGCATCCGCGCGACGGCTTCACCGCCTCGTGCCCTGACACGGGCAAGGGCAGCACACCAACGACAGGCGAGAACGCCCCTTGCCGCGGCTTGTGGCGACGTGCTTGAGGCGTGGCGTGGAAGCTCCATAAACGAGGTTGGGCGGCGTGTCGGTGAACTGTCCTTCGTGACGTACAGGCGGCGAACCGCCAGCGTCGAGGACGGCACGCCTTGGCACAACCTGCCGCAGCAAGCCGGGGCGTAGCCCCACAAGCCCCGCCCATTGCGGCGGGGCGCCATCGAAGCCCCGCGACTACTGCGCGGAGAACAGTTCGACCACGCTCCGGGGCGCGTCGTCGCCGAAGAAACGCCGATGGTTCTGCGCCGTCTGAGCGGCGACGGCGGCACTGCGCGGGAAAAGCGCTTGTTCATACGCCGCGAGTGCCGCCTCGATGTCGCCGGGATGATCGCGCAGCGCCAAGCCCAGCTCGGCACCATCCAGAATGGCGAGGTTGGCGCCCTCACCCGCGAACGGCGACATCAAGTGGGCCGCATCGCCCACGAGCGTGATGCCTGGAATGCGTTCCCACCGATGGTCGATCGGCAAGGCATGGATGGGCCGCACGATGGGCGGTGTGTCGCTGTCAGTGACCAAGGCCAGCAGTGGCGGTGCCCAACCCTCGAATTCGCTGGCAAGGAGACGTAGTGCGGCCGCTGGCTGGCTGAAGTCGATCGCGCCGATCCACGCTTCCGGCCTGTTCAACGCGACATAGGTGCGCAGTGCGCCGCTCGCGTATCGGTGGGACAGGATGCCTTGGCCCGGCTCGACCACCATCAGCGTGCCGCTGCCGATCACCTCAGCGCTGGCCTTGTATCGCGTATCGCCATCGAAGAGATTGGTTTCGATGAAGGTCGTGCCGATGTACGCCGGCTTTGCGGCCGACAGCAGCGGGCGAACCTTCGACCAGGCGCCGTCGGCGCCGACCAGCAGATCCGCCGTGATCGTCGAACCGTCGGCGAAAGCCAGTTGCTGCTGCCCGTCAACAAGGCGGCGCGTCTGCACCAGCTTGCGGCCCCACTGGATCGCATCGGCGGGCAGCGAGTCGATCAGCAGCCGGCGCAAAGCGCCTCGGTCAACCTCGGGCCTGACCGTGCTGCCCGAGCCGGGCTTGTCGAACAGGACTCTGCCATGTCGGTCAACCACGCGCTTGGCGTCCTCGCCCGGGAGTGCGAGGGCAAGAAACTCGTCGTAGAGGCCCGCTGCCTTCAGCCCGAGTTGGCCGTTGTATTCGTGGATGTCCAGCAGGCCGCCTTGCGCCCGCGCATCGGGCGAAGTTTCGGCTTCGTAGATGGTCGCGAGAATGCCGTTGACGTGCAGGACACGGGCAAGCGTCAAGCCGCCAAGGCCGGCGCCGACGATGGCGATGCGGGGATGTGCGGAGAGGAATGAAGAGTCGAGGTGTGTGTTCATGGCAGCGTTCCAATAGCTGCGAGCGTTCGCGTCAAGATGCGACAGTTCGCAGAAAGGCCGACAGATGTCGGGGGAAACGCTGGCCGACCTCGCTAGAGCTGCTTGGTGGCGTGTATTCGGTTGTCTAGTGCCGTGGCACGTAGGCAACCGTTTTTCGCGGTTTTCGGGAACGAAGTGTCGCACCGATTCCGGCCATTGAGCAAGGCCTGCCACTTGGCGAGGCTTCGTCAAAATCTGCCCCAGTCAGCGGGCACCGATCGCCGTGCCGCGCGCAACGCCGTTGCGCGCCCGCCCCGTCGCCGCCCGGCCGAAGGCGGCGACGGGGCGATTTTGCTGTGGACGTTGAAACCGGGCGCGGCAGACCTGCCGCGCCCGGTTCGGGAAAAACCCCGGCGCCACGCGCCGGGGCCAGGTTGCGGAATCACGCGGCCAGTGCGTGAGCCCCCACCTCGTCGGCGGCATCTTCCTGCGCATCGTCATCGCTCGCCGCACCCGGCGCGCCTTCCGGCTCCGTGTGGTGCCCGGTCTGGAACACGGCAGGCATCCAGCCGCTCCCCTCGGCCAGTCGTTCGGCTTCGCTGGCAATGTCGCCCTTCTTGAGCTTCGACAGACGGGTGACGTGATCCGGGGCGTACTGCCCGACCGCTTCCAGAATCGCGGCCTTCGGTACGTGCTGGAAATAACCCTCGGCGGTCGGCTTCCACCATACGGCCATGTCCAGCCCCACGACCTGCGCCAGTTCCGCGCCGGGCTGGCGCTGCGTGGCGCGCGGCGTCACCACGTCCACCGTGGCCGCGACGCAGACGGCCAGCAGCCGCACCAGCTCGTCTTGCGACTTCGCCAGCAGCACCGCGAACAGTTCGGCGCTGCCCTCCGGCAAGGCTTCGCCCGCGACTTCCTGCAAGGTGCGCAGCGCCACGGCGGCAGACGATTCCGACACGTCCGGGGCAAGGCTTTCCAGCCGGTCTTGCACTTTCAGGCTCACGCCCAGCGGCAGGTCGTGGCCGTAGTGGCTTCCCTGCAAGACGGTCTGCACCATGCCATGCACCAGCGCGGCCAGCGCCACTTGCGGATGCCGGGCGACTTCGATTTGCAGCGCGGCGGTGCGGTGGGCGCTCAACCGCTGCGCCAGCTTGTCGGACATGGCGGCGGTCTTGGGCAGCCCCTCGCTGTCTCCGTCCTCGCCTTCGTCGTCGTTCCCGGCTTCCTCGCCGCTGAAACCTTGGCGCAGGCGTTCCAGCGTGCGCAGCGCCTTGGCCTCGGCCTCGCGCAGCAGGCCGCGATGGATGACGGCTTGCCCGTTGTGGTCGATGGTGACGATGGCACCGGCTGCGGCCTTCACGGTCGCGCTGTAGTCCTGCAAGCCATCTTCCAGCGTCTGCAACTGCTCGCCCACGGCTTCGCCTTCTTCCTGCAAGGCGTCGGCCTTTTCCTCGTCGTCGGCGTCCAGCGCGTCATCCACGGCTGCGGCCAGTTCCTGCATCTTGGATTGCAGCTTTTCGATGCGCTGCGCTTCGCGCTTGGTCGGTTCGCGCCGCTCCCTCGGCGCACGCTGGAAGGAGTGCAGATCGGCATGGGTCACGCCCGGCGTGGCATCCACCCATGCCCAGCCTTCGGCCTTCACCTCGGCGGCGATGCCTGCCAGTTTGTCTTGCGCCAACCGCTCCAGCAGTGCGGCATCGGTCAGATACACGCCCGCATCACCTTCGGCGAACAGGTCACGGCGCACGCCACCGCCTGCGGCTTCGTAGGTATCCAGTCCGACAAAGCGCACCAGCGGATGTCGGTAAGCGTCGATTTCCCGCTCGGTCAGGCGGTCGCGCAGCGCGGACGGCTGGCGCTGCCACGTCGGCGCGTCGTAGAAGGCGGTTTCCTGCGCGGCGTGGTCGTCGGTGATGGCAAGGGCCATCAACTGGTCAAGGCTCACGGCATCGGCCCGATAGTCGGCCATCAGGCGCGGCGAGACATTGGCGAGTTTCAGGCGGCGTTGCACCACCAGCGGGGACACGCTGAAATCTGCCGCAATGTCCTCGATGGGTCGGCCTTCGGCCACCAGCGCGGCGAATGCCTCGAACTGGTCTGCCGGGTGCATGGCTTCACGCTGCACGTTCTCGGTGAGGCTGGCCGTGCGGGCGGTGCCATCGGCCACCAGCAGGCAAGGCACGTCCCATTCCTTGCTGATGCGGCGCTTCTTCGCCAGCAGCTTCAACGCGGCCAGCCTGCGGCCACCGGCGACGACTTCGTAATGCTCGCCATCGGCGGCGGCAATGACGATCAGGTTTTGCAGCAGGCCGACACGCTGGATGCTGGCGGCGAGTTCGGGAATGGACATGCGCGGGGTCTTGCGCACGTTGCGGCCCGTGGGGCGCAGCACCAGCCGCGACAGCGGAACCAGAATCAGGTTCTTGGTCGGGTCGGCGGCTTCCAGCGGGACAGCGGCGGCGGCATTGACGGCGCGGGCTTCGGTTTGGGTGATGGCGTTCATGGTGATAACTCCTAGCGGTTCAGGGATGCAGCAGCGAGGGATGCGGCAAGGGCTGCTGCCTGCCCCTGCCGCTTGGGGAATCAGGCTTTCAACTGGCGCAGGCCATCGGCCAGCATCCAGAGGGCGCGATTGAGGCGCACATCG
>JASGDG010000188.1:0-6244 GCA_047607325.1 Xenophilus sp.
GGCGCCGATCGACAGCGGCACGGGTGCGGAGGCCGGCACCGGGCCGGGCCGGGGCGGGCTGGGCGCGGCCGGGGCCGCATCGACGGCCAGGTAGCGGACCTTGTACTTGCCGAGTTCGATGACGTCGCCGTGCTCCAGGGCCTGCCGGCGGATGGCGCGCGCGTTGACGTAGGTGCCGTTGGTGCTGTTGAGGTCTTCGAGGTAGACATCGTTGCCGATCATGTGCAGCACGGCGTGCTCGCCGCTGACGGCGAGATTGTCGATGACGATGTCGTTGTAGGGCCGCCGGCCGAGGGTGGTGCGCTCCTTGACGAGCGGCACCTCCCTGAGGACGACACCATCGATAGCAACCACCAGCTTCGGCATGACCGGTCTCCTGAACGCGGGACTGTTGTGACTCGCCATCCGGCGCAGGGGGACCCTGTCAGGCAAGCACGCGCTACGCGGCCGGCGCTCCCCGGCTCGCGCGGGCGAGCACCACGGAGACGTTGTCCCAGCCGCCATTGTCATTCGCAAATGAAACCAAAAGTGTTGCTTTTTGTGCGAGCGTGGTGTCCTGCAGCAAAAGCGTGAAAAGATGCGCGTCCCCGACCGTCTCGCTCAGGCCGTCGGAACACAGCAGGAACAGGTCGTCCGGCTCGGCCGGGTGCTCGTTCATCTCCAGTTCGACCTGGGACTCGATGCCCAGCGCACGGGTGACCAGGTTGCGGTGCGGCGACACCGCCGCCTGCTCGGGCGTGATGATGCCCGCGTCGAGCTGGGCCTGCAGCAGCGAGTGGTCGCGCGTGAGCAGTTCGAGCCGGCCGCCCCGCAGCCGGTAGCAGCGCGAGTCGCCGATGTGCCCGACCAGCACCCGCCCCGGGCCGAAGGCGGCCACGACGAGGGTGGTGCCCATGCCGCGCAGCTGCTCATTGCCGGTGCTGGCCTCGTAGATCGCGCGGTTGGCCTCGTCGGTGCTGGCCTGGAGCGCGCGTTTCATGGCGCGCAGCGGCGCGGCATGGCCGGCGTGCGCCAGCCAGCGGCCGAAGCTGGCCTGCAGCAGCGCGATGGCCATGCCGCTGGCCACCTCGCCCCCGTTGTAGCCGCCCATGCCGTCGGCCAGCACGGCCAGGCCGAGGGCCGGGTCGAAGGCGATGGCATCCTCGTTGTTGGCCCTCACTTTCCCCGTGTCCGTCAGCGCCGCGAATTCCCAGGCCAGGGGTGCAGGGCGGGCGGGCGAGTCGGCGGCAAGGGGCATGAAGCTGGGCTGCGGTGTCAGGCCGGGGATGTGGATGATCGCCGATGCATCCACTTGCCGACCCCCACCACCAGCACGGCCCCTGCGGCGGCAGCGGCATGCAGCAGCCACGGACGGGCCGCCACCACCTCGTGCAGCGAGACGTCGCTGGCGATGGTCTCGCCGCCGACCCAGCCGATGAGGGCGGCGCCGAGCATGACGATGATCGGGAAGCGCTCCATCAGCCTGATCATGAGCGTGCTGCCGAAGACCACCAGCGGGATGCTGATGGCCAGGCCCAGCACCAGCAGGACCATGCTGCCCTGCGCGGCGGCGGCGACGGCGATGACGTTGTCCAGGCTCATGACCAGGTCGGCGATCAGGATGGTGCGCACGGCGGCCATCATGCCGCCGATTTCCTTGCCTTCGTCGCCCTCCCCGTCCTCGTCGCCCAGCAGCTGCACGCCAATCCACAGCAGCAGCAGGCCGCCGACGATCTCCAGGTAGGGCAGCGCCAGCAGCTTGGCCGCGACGATGGTGAGCACCACGCGCAGCACCACGGCCGCGCCGGAGCCGAACAGGATGGCCTTGCGCTGCTGCGCGGGCGGCAGCGAGCGGGCGGCCAGGGCGATGACGACGGCGTTGTCGCCCGAGAGGATGATGTTGATCCAGATGATCTTGACCAGACCGATCCAGAAGTCGGTGCTTTGCAGCAGCTCCATGATGTCTTCTCCACGATGTTATGAATGGAAAGGGCGCCCGCAACCGTGATCGCGGGCGCCCCTTCGTTTATATGTGGCGTGAGGCGTCTTCGTCGGCGCCGACGGGATCAGAGCAGCGACTTGAGCAGCTTGCCCATCTCCGACGGGTTGCGCGTGACGGTGAAGCCGCACTCTTCCATGATGGCGAGCTTGGCGTCGGCCGTGTCGGCGCCGCCGCTGATCAGCGCGCCGGCGTGGCCCATGCGCTTGCCGGGCGGCGCGGTGACGCCGGCGATGAAGCCGACGATGGGCTTCTTCATGTGTTCCTTGCACCAGCGGGCGGCGTCGGCCTCGTCCGGGCCGCCGATCTCGCCGATCATGATGACGGCGTCGGTGTCGGGGTCGTCGTTGAAGGCCTTCATCACGTCGATGTGCTTGAGGCCGTTGATCGGGTCGCCGCCGATGCCCACGGCGCTCGACTGGCCGATGCCCAGCTCGGTGAGCTGCGCCACGGCTTCATAGGTCAGCGTGCCGGAACGGCTGACCACGCCCACGCGGCCCTTCTTGTGGATGTGGCCGGGCATGATGCCGATCTTGATCTCGTCAGGCGTGATCAGGCCGGGGCAGTTGGGGCCGAGCAGCAGCGTCTTCTTGCCGCCGGCGGCTTCCTTGGCCTTCATCCTGTTGCGCACTTCGAGCATGTCCCTGACCGGAATGCCCTCGGTGATGCAGATGGCCAAGTCCAGGTCGGCCTCGACGGCTTCCCAGATGGCGGCGGCGGCGCCCGCCGGCGGCACGTAGATCACCGACACCGTGGCGCCGGTCTGCGTGGCGGCTTCCTTCACGGACGCGTAGATCGGGATGTTGAAGATCGATTCGCCGGCCTTCTTCGGGTTCACGCCGGCCACGAAGGCGGCCTTGCCGTTGGCGTATTCCTGGCACTTCTCGGTGTGGAACTGGCCGGTCTTGCCCGTGATGCCCTGGGTGATGACCTTGGTGTCCTTGTTGATGTAGATCGACATGTGTGTTCTCCGGGCCTCTTACTTGACGGCTTCGACGATCTTGGTGGCCGCCTCGGCCATCGAGTCGGCGCTGATGATGGGCAGGCCCGACTCGGCCAGCATCTTCTTGCCCAGTTCCTCGTTGGTGCCCTTCATGCGCACCACCAGCGGCACGGAGAGCGACACCGCCTTGCTGGCGGTGATGACGCCCGTGGCGATGGTGTCGCACTTCATGATGCCGCCGAAGATGTTGACCAGGATGCCCTTGACCTTGGGGTTCTTGAGCATGATCTTGAAGGCCTCGGTCACCTTCTCGGGGGTGGCGCCGCCGCCCACGTCCAGGAAGTTGGCCGGCTCGCCGCCGAACAGCTTGATGGTGTCCATGGTGGCCATGGCCAGGCCGGCGCCGTTGACCAGGCAGCCGATGTTGCCGTCCAGGCTGATGTAGGCCAGGTCGAACTTGCTGGCCTCGACCTCGGCCGGGTCTTCCTCGTCGAGATCGCGCAGGGCGACGATCTCGGGGTGGCGGAACAGCGCGTTGGCGTCGAAGTTGAACTTGGCGTCCAGCGCGATGATGTTGCCCTTGCCGTCGCGGTTGAGCGGGTTGATCTCGACCAGCGAGGCGTCGGTTTCCATGTAGGTGGTGTAGAGCTTCTTGGCGACGTCGATGAACTGCGCCACCGAGTCTTCGGGCAGGTTGATGCCCTTGGCCAGCTCCTGGCCCTGCGCGTCGGTCAGGCCGGCCAGCGGATCGACGAAGACCTTGACGATCTTCTCGGGCGTGCTGTGCGCCACTTCCTCGATGTCCATGCCGCCTTCGCTGGAGGCGATGAAGGCCACCTTCTGCGTGGCGCGGTCGGTCACGACGGAGAGGTAGTACTCCTTCTGGATGTCGGCGCCTTCCTCGATGTAGAGGCGGCGGACCTTCTGGCCCTCGGGGCCGGTCTGGTGCGTCACGAGCTGCATGCCGAGGATCTGGCCGGCCAGCTCCTTGACCTGCTCGATGCTCTTGGCGACCTTGACGCCGCCGCCCTTGCCGCGGCCGCCGGCATGGATCTGCGCCTTGACCACCCACACCGGGCCACCGAGCTTCTGGGCCGCCTCGACGGCCTCCTGCACGGTGAAGGCGGGTATGCCGCGCGGCACAGGCACGCCGAACTTGGCAAGGATGTCCTTGCCCTGGTACTCGTGAATCTTCATGGAAGGAGTCTCTCGGAACGGAGTTGGAGGTGCTGTTGTCCGCGGGCGACAGCAGCCTGCGGGCTGGGGCGGCGGAGCAGTCTTCGACTGTATCATGGTGCGCTGCACCACCGCCGGGCTGCCCGGCGGGTCAGTCGGTGGTTTCCGCGGGTGGCGCGGGCGCCAGCACCCCCTTCCAGTCAGAGGCTTCGCACCATGCCCAAGGTCTTCATCGACGGCGAGGCCGGCACCACCGGCCTGCAGATCCGCGAGCGGCTCGCCCTGATGCCGCAGGTCGAGCCGGTCAGCATCGCGCCCGGGCTGCGCAAGGACGCCGCCGCCAAGCGCGACCTGATGGCCGGCGTGGACGTGGTCATCCTGTGCCTGCACGACGACGCGGCGCGCGAGTCGGTGGCGCTGATCGAGGGCCTGGGCGCGCGCAGGCCGCGCATCATCGATGCCTCCACCGCGCACCGCGTGGCGCCGGGCTGGGTCTACGGCTTTCCCGAGCTGGCGGCCGGCCAGGCCGAGGCGGTGAAGGCCGCCGAGCGGGTGGCCAACCCCGGCTGCTACGCGACAGGCGCGATCGCCATCGTGCGGCCGCTGGTCGACGCCGGGCTGCTGCCGGCGGACTGGCCCATCGCGCTGCCCTCGGTGAGCGGCTACTCCGGCGGCGGCCGCGGCATGATCGAAGCCTACGAGGCCGGCACCGCGCCGCTGTTCGAGACCTACGCGCTGGGCCTCGCGCACAAGCACATCCCGGAGATCGTGCAGTACACGGGCCTGTCTGCGCGGCCGGTGTTCATCCCCTCGGTGGGCAACTTCAGGCAGGGCATGCTGGTGAACCTGCCGCTGCACCTGGATGCGCTGCCGGGCAAGCCGAAGGCGGCCGACCTGCACGACGCGCTGGCCGCGCACTACGCGAAGAGCAACACGCCGCAGCAGTACGTGAAGGTGCTGCCACCCACCGCGGACGGCAAGCTCGACGCGCTGGCGCTGAACGGCACCAACACGCTGGAGCTCCGCGTCTTCCCGAACGAGGACCACCGCCACGCCGTCGTCATCGCGCGGCTGGACAACCTGGGCAAGGGCGCCAGCGGGGCGGCGGTGCAGAACCTGCAGCTGATGCTCGGCCTCTGAAACCGGCGGCCGGCACGGCGCCGTTCTTTCAACGGACCATGGTGCGCGCCAGCGCCACCATCGCGACCGCGGTCAGGAAGGTGCCGCCGACCTGCAGCGCGCGGCCGAGCAGCCAGCCCGCCCGCCCCGGGGCCATGCCGGATGACGGCGGCTCGTGCGCCGTCAGGCGCAGGCCCCAGCCACTCACCAGCCAGCCCGCCGCGGCGGCGAACGCGCAGCCCACCACGCCCAGGCCGCAGATGAGATCGTAGAAGCGGACCAGGCAGCGCCAGGCGCCCTGATGCAGGATCAGGATGCCATCCCCCCAGGCGCTCATGGGCCGGGCGCGGGCCGGCGGCCGGCCCATGGCGTTCCAGGCGCGGGCCCGGTGCGGCGTGACTTCATCTCCCTGCGTTCCCTCCTGACGTCTGGGCACGGCGGGATTCTGTCGGCGCATGCACCGGAAGTCAATTTTTCCAGACTGACTTTCAGGAGGAGAATTGGAACCATGCGTGCATGAGCGCGGCCCAGCAACGTGAGGCATTCAGCCGGCGCCTGCGCGCCTCGCTGGAGCACGCGGGCTGGAAGGCGGTCGGCGCGACCGCCCTGGCGCGCGAGTTCAACCGGCGCAGCGCAAGCCTGCCGGTCACGGCGCATGCCACGCGCAAGTGGCTGCAGGGCGAGGCGATCCCGGCGCAGGACAACCTGCAGGCGCTGGCCCGCTGGCTGGAGGTGCCGGCGCAATGGCTGCGTTTCGGCGAGGAGCCGCTGCATGCGCCGGTGCCGAAGGCGGCGGAAACCGCCCCGCCGACCTACGGGGCCGAACGTGCGGCCAGACTGGCGTCCGACTTCATCCGGCTGAGCGCCGAGCAGCAGAGCGTCATCGAAGAGCTGGTCGGCGTGCTGCTGCGCAAGAGGGCGCTGGAGAACGGCCCGGCATGACGGGCCGGCGCTTCACCTCAGCATCGCGGCCATGGCCGAGCAGCAGTTGAGCATGCGCACCGCCGCTTCCACCGTGGGGGCGGAAA
>JASGDG010000189.1:0-11396 GCA_047607325.1 Xenophilus sp.
CAGCGGCGTGCGCAACGCTCCCACGCCGGCCCGCGCCCGGCCCGCGAAGCGCGCCCCGGCCGGCAGCAGGCGCCAAGCCGCGGCGAAAAAGCGCTGAGGTCGCGGCGGATCGCCGCCAGCGGCCAGGGGGAAGGTTCTGGTCGCCGCGGAACGCACGCGCCGCACGTTTCAGCCCCGCTTCAGGTTCGGGCACCGGCCCCCGCTAGGATGCCCCCTCGTCCGGCCGGCCGGCCGGCGCCCCGTTCACCTCCTCCCATGCCCCCGATGACCGACGCCAAGCCCTCCCTGGCCACCACCCTGCGCCGCATCGGCGCGCTCGCCGCGCCCTATTTCCGCTCGGAAGAGAAATGGAAGGCCCGCGGCCTGCTGGCGGCCATCGTGCTGCTGAACCTGGGCGCGGTGTACATGATGGTGCAGATCAACGAGTGGTATCGCGTCTTCTACGACGCGCTGCAGAACAAGGACCAGGCCGTGTTCTGGCAGCAGATCGTGCGTTTCTGCTGGCTGGCGCTGATCTACATCGTGGTCATGGTCTACAAGTTCTACCTGACGCAGCTGCTGCAGCTGCGCTGGCGCGTGTGGATGACCGATCACTACCTCGGCCGCTGGCTGGCCGGCAAGGCCTTCTACCGGCTGGAGCTGGCGCGCTACACCACCGCCGGCGACGCGCTGCCCGACAACCCCGACCAGCGCCTCCAGGAAGACCTGGACCTGTTCACCAGCAACACGGTGACGCTGTCGATGGGCATTCTCAACGCGCTGGTGACGCTGCTGAGCTTCGTCGGCATCCTGTGGGCGCTCAGCGGCTCGCTGTCGGTGCCCGCGCCCGGCGGCGGCCATTGGGAGATCGCCGGCTACATGGTCTGGGCCGCGGTGCTGTACTGCGCGGCGGGCAGCGCCATCGCGCACTGGATCGGCAAGCCGCAGGTGGGGCTCAACTTCCAGCAGCAGATGCTGGAGGCCAACTTCCGCCACTACCTGGTCCGCATCCGCGAATACAGCGAGGCCATCGCGCTGGACGGCGGCGAGCGCGCGGAGCGCCGCCAGCTCGACCTGCGCTTCACCGACGTGGTGGGCAACTACCTGCGCCTGATCAGGAGCCAGAAGAACCTGACCTGGTTCAGCAGCTTCTTCGGCCAGGCGGCGATCGTCTTCCCCCTCATCGTCGCCGCGCCGCGCTACTTCAGCGGCGCCATCCAGCTCGGCCAGCTGATGCAGATCAACTCGGCCTTCGGCCGCGTGCAGGACTCGCTCTCGTGGCTGGTGGACAACTACATGACGCTGGCCGTGTGGAAGGCCACCACCGACCGGCTCTCGGGCTTCGAGAGCAGCCTGGCGGCGCAGTCGCGGCACGCCCAGGCCCTCGACCACGCGCGGGCCGGGGACGCCATTGACGCCGTGCAGATGCGCGTCGGGCTGCCGGACGGGCGGCCTCTGCTGGACCCGACGACGCTGCACGCGGCGCCCGGCGACACGGTGCTGGTGCAGGGCCCCTCGGGCAGCGGCAAGTCCAGCCTGTTCCGCACGCTGGCAGGCATCTGGCCCTACGCGGGCGGCAAGGTGGCGCTGCCGGCCGACACCATGTTCATCCCGCAGCAGCCCTACTTTCCCGACGGGCGGCTGCGCGACGCGCTGGCCTATCCCGAGCCGGCCGGGCGCTACGGCGACGAGGCCCTGCGCCAGGCATTGGAGGACGCGCTGCTGCCGCACCTGGCCAACCAGCTCGACCGCGAGGACGCCTGGGGCCAGAAGCTCTCCGGCGGCGAGCGCCAGCGGCTGGCCATCGCGCGCGTGCTGCTCAAGAAGCCGGCCTGGGTGCTGGCCGACGAGGCGACCAGCGCGCTGGACGAGGACGCGGAAGCGACGGTGTACCGGCGTCTGGCCGACGCGGTGAAGCGCGCCGGCGGCGGGCTGGTCTCCATCGCGCACCGCGGCACGCTGGGGGCCCATCATGGGCGGCGCTGGACGCTGCGGCCGCAGCCGGAGAGCCGCGGCGCGGCATACCGGATCGAGCCTTCGGGGCCGGCTGCGCCGCCCCTGTAGCGGCCTACTGCTGCGGCGCCGGCACCGGGGTCACCGTCTCGCGGATCAGGCCGCCGCCCTGGACGCTGCCCTCGATGCGGGTCTGGCCGCTGCCCAGCACGCGCGCTTCGCACTCGGCGCGCTCGGCCGGTGGATGCAGGCTGCAGCGCGCCAGCGCGTTGGTGCGGTCGTCGGGCGCGCCGGTCAGCTGGCCGGCCCGGGCAGCCTGGCGTGCCGCACCGGCTTCGCGGATGCAGGCGGCGCGATCCTGCCCGTTGTGGCCGCACACGGCCAGTTCATCCTGACTGCCGCGCCCGTCCTGCGCGGCGGCGGGCCGGGCCGCGGCGAACAGCAGGCCGCAGGCCAGCGCCAGGCCCAGGCCGGCGAGTCCGCATCGGTTCTTCTTCGTCATGTCGCGTCGTCCTTTCTTCGGTGAGAGCGCCCCGAGCCCGGGAGGGACGAGGAAACCTGGGGCGGCCCGGCATGCCCTCATGGAGGCGGGAGGCCTGATCCGCGGCGCCGCCGCCCGGCAGGCATGCTGTCCTGGATGATTGTCGACCTGCGGCGCAGCCGGCGGCCCGGATGCCGGCGACGATCGATGTCGGACAAGGACGCATGGGCCGGCACCCGGCCCGCCCCTTCAGCCTTCGGCGATGCGGCGCGCCAGGTGCGCCAGGGCCGCCTCCACCTGGTCCACCAGGACCAGCGAGAGCTCGCCCGGGCGCAGCCGCGCCAGCGCGGCGTCGATGGCGGCGAATTCGCCGCGGATCTCCTCCACGTGCGCGGTGCGGCTGGCGCCCTCCAGGCCCTGGCGCAGCAGCGCGATCACCTCGCCGTCGGCGCGGCCGCGCTGGGCGGCGTCCTGGTAGAGGATCACGTCGTCGAAGGCGGCGCCGAGGATGGCGGTCTGGTCGCGGATGTCGCTGTCGCGCCGGTCGCCCGCGCCGCTGATGACCACCGAGCGGCGCGTCGCGGGCAACGTGTCCACCGCGGACACCAGCGCCTTCATCGCGTCGGTGTTGTGGCCGTAGTCGGCGATCACGGTGGCGCCGCGGTACTCCATCAGGTTGAAGCGGCCGGGCACGCCGGCGGCGTCGTTCACGAAGCTGGCCAGGCCGCTGCGGATGGTGTCCCAGTCCAGGCCCACGGCCCAGGCGGCGGCCACGGCGGCCATCACGTTCTCGACCTGGAAGGGCAGCGTGCCGCCGCGGGTGATCGGCACGCCGGCCAGCGGCACGCGCTCGCGCCAGCTCCCTTCGGCGGCCACCACGGTGTCCCGGTCCACGTACACGGTGCGCCTGCCCTGGGCGCGGTGCGTGGCCATCACCGGGTGCTGGCGGTCGGCGGCGAAGTAGATCACGCCGCCCGGGCAGGCGGCCGCCATCGGCGCCACGTTCGGGTCGGCCGCGTTGAGCACCGCGTGGCCGCCGGGCGCCACGTTGCGCACGATCACGCGCTTGAGCACCGCCAGCTCTTCCACCGAGTGGATGTGGTTCAGGCCCAGGTGATCGCCGCTGCCGATGTTGGTGACCACGGCCACCGAGCAGCGGTCGAAGCCCAGCCCCTCGCGCAGGATGCCGCCGCGCGCCACCTCGAATACCGCCGCCTGCACGTCGGGGTGCAGCAGCACGTTGCGCGCGCTTTTGGGGCCGCTGCAGTCGCCGCTGTCGGTCTGGCGGCCGTCGACATACACGCCGTCGGTGTTGGTCATGCCCGTCACCAGCCCGCTGGAGGCCAGCAGATGGTTGACCAGGCGCGCGGTGGTGGTCTTGCCGTTGGTGCCCGTGACGGCGATGACGGGGATGCGGCCGTCGGCGCCGTCGGCGAAGAGCTGGTCGACGATGGCCTCGCCGACCGGCCGGCCGCGGCCGAAGGAGGGCGAGACGTGCATGCGCAGGCCCGGCGCGGCGTTCACCTCGACGATGCCGCCGTGCTGCTCTTCCAGCGGGCGGATCACGTTCTCGCACACCATGTCGACGCCGCAGATGTGCAGGCCGATCATCTGCGCCGCGTCCACCGCGCGGGCAGCGACCTCGGGATGCACGGTGTCGGTCACGTCGGTGGCGCTGCCGCCGGTGGAGAGGTTGGCGTTGTTGCGCAGCACCACGCGCTGGCCGCGCGCCGGCACGCTGTCGGGCGCCAGGCCCTGCGCCTCCAGGCGCGCGATGGCGATGTCGTCCAGGCGGATCCTGGTGAGGGAGGTGGCGTGGCCCTCGCCGCGGCGCGGGTCGAGGTTGACCTCGTCGACCAGCGCCCGCACCGTGCGCACGCCATCGCCCACCACCTGCGGCGGGTCGCGCCGCGCGGCGGCCACCAGCCGGTCGCCCACCACCAGCAGGCGGAAGTCGAAGCCGGGCAGGAACTTCTCGACCATCACCTCGCCCGAGCGGCCGCAGCATCGCGCGGCGGCCGCGTAGGCGGCGTCGAACTGCTCGCGCGTCTGGATGTTGACCGTGACGCCCTTGCCCTGGTTGCCGTCCTGCGGCTTGGCGACCACGGGCAGGCCGATTTCCCGCGCGGCGGCCCAGCCGTCTTCCACGCTCTTCACCGGCCGGCCCAGCGGCACCGGCACGCCGGCGGCGTGGAGCAGTTGCTTGGTCAGCTCCTTGTCCTGCGCGATGGACTCGGCCACGCCGGAGGTGGCGTCCAGTTCGGCCGCCTGGATGCGGCGCTGCCGCGCGCCCCAGCCGAACTGCACCAGGCTGCCGCGCGTGAGGCGCCGCCAGGGGATGCCGCGCGCCGCGGCCGCCTCGACGATGGCGCCGGTGCTCGGGCCCAGGCGCTCGTCCTCGTCCAGCTCGCGCAGTTCGGTGATGGCGGCCTGGGCGTCGAAGGCGGTCCGGCCCGCCGCGTCCAGTGCGGCGGCGATCAGCTGCTCGGCCAGCTTCACGGCGCGGCGGCCCACCACTTCCTCGGTGTACTGCACCGCCACCTGGTAGACGCCGTCCTCCAGCGTGCGCCGGGTGTGGCCGAAGACGACCGCGCAGCCGGCGCGCACCTGCAGCGCGATGGCGGCGTTCTCCAGCACGTGGGCCAGCGATAGCGGCTGGCCCAGCGCGACGGGATGCAGCTCGCCGATGCAGGGAAGCAGGGCGCGCAGCCGATCCTCGAAGCCGGGCCGCCGCCCGATGGCGTTCTCGCCCTCGCCGTGGCAGGCGACGACGGCCTCGATGCAGGTGTGGAGGCTCCACAGATTGGGGCCGCGCAGGACGCGGATGCGGGTGATGTCCATGGCGTCAGGCGAACTGGAGGGCGGCGGCGTCCGGAACGCCTTGCGCGAGTTGCAGCGAGGCCAGCGCCGCCTGCAGGTCGGCCTCGAAGGCTTCGATGCCGGCGCCGATGAGGTTGAGCGGGATGCCCATCGCCCAGGCGGCGGCCACCGCCGCCAGCAGGCTGTCCAGGCTCACGCCGGCATGGGTGGCGCGCCAGACCGTCAGGCGGCCGAGCCCAGGAAGAAAGGATTCGCTGGCGCCGTGGGCCAGGACCACGCGGTCCTGCCGCACGATGACGGCCCTGCCGCCGGCGGCGCGGTGCGCGGCCAGCGGCAGGGCCTGCGCGTCGGCGGCGTAGAGGATCACCGCGCCGTCGCACAGCGGGGCGAGGCCGGCCACGCGCGCGTCGGCGGCGTTGAGCACGGCGGTGCCGTGCGGCAGCACCACGTCCACCTGGGTGCGCAGCACGCGCACCATCTGGTCGCTCTCGTGCACGTCGTGGCGGGCCAGCGGCTCCCAGCCTTCCAGGTCGGTCACGATGCCGATCTCGCAGCGGTCGTAGGGCAGGCCGTCGTCCAGGATGGTCTCGGCGCGGTTCTCGATGACGACCGCATCCACCCTGCGGTTGACCAGCAGGCGGCGGCCGGCCTCCCAGGTGGCGCTGTCGCGCGCGTCCACACGGCGGCGATCGAGGAACAGGCCGTCGCGGCAGGCCAGGCCGACGTGGCGGCCCGCCAGGCCCAGCAGCCAGGCCACCAGGCGGGCGAGCACGGCCGTGCCCTGCGTGCCGGCCACGCCGACGACGGGGATGCGGCCGGGCAGCGCGGCGGCGTCCTCGGGGAACAGGTGGTCGCAGATCGCGCGGCCGACGGGGCGCGGCGAGCCGACGCCGGGCTTCAGGTGCATCAGCAGGCCGGGGCCCGCGTTCACTTCGACGATCGCGCCGCCCTGCGCCTGCAAGGGCTGGCCGATGTCCTGGCACACCAGGTCGATGCCGGCGATGTCCAGCCCGACCACGCGCGCCGCCAGCGTGGCGGCATGGGCCACCTCGGGATGGACCTGGTCGGTGCAGTCCACGCCCAGGTTGCCGTTGCGCTGGATGATGACGACGCGCCCCCCGGCCGGCACCGCGTCGGCATCGAGGCCCTGGCGCTTCAGTTCGAGCTGCAGCTTGGCGTCGGTGTCGGGCACGATGATGTCCAGCGGAAACGCTTCCTCGGCGCCGCGGCGCGGATCGCTGTTGAGCTGGCTGTCGATCAGCTGGCGCACGCTGGCGCGGCCGTCGCCCGTGACGGTGATGACCTCGCCGCGCGCGGCGGCTACCACCTGGCCGCCCACCACCAGCAGGCGGTGCTCCTGGCCGGGGACGAAGCGCTCGACCATCACCTCGCTGCCCTCGGGCTTGGCGACGGCGAAGGCGGCGGCCACCTCCTCGCGCGTGCGCAGGTCGAGCGAGACGCCGCGGCCGTGGTTGGCGTCCGAGGGCTTCACCGCCACCGGCAGGCCGATGTCCTCGGCGGCTTCCCAGGCTTCCTCGGCGCTCTCGACCACCCGGCCCTCGGGCACCGGAACGCCGCAGCTGGCCAGGAGCGACTTGGTCAGCTCCTTGTCGCTGGCGATCGATTCGCCGATGGCGCTGGTGTCGTCGGTCTCGGCCGTCCAGATGCGCTGCTGGCGCGCGCCGTGGCCCAGCTGCACCAGGTTGCCTCCGTTCAGGCGCATGGCGGGGATGCCGCGGTCGGCCGCGGCGCTGACGATGGCGGCGGTGCTGGGGCCGAGGTAGCAGGCGTCGACGTCGGCACGTACCGCGTCCACGGCCTGCTGCACGTCGGCGGCATCGAAGGGGTCACCGTTGAGCGTGGCCATCAGGAGCCGGTTCGCCTGCGCCAGCGCCGTGCGGGCCACCTGCTCGTCGCGGGCGCGGAAGACCATGCGGTAGACGCCATGGCGCGAGGTGCTGCGCGTCTGGCCGAAGCCGGTGGGCATGCCCGCCAGGTTGAGCAGTTCGATGACCACGTGCTCCAGCACGTGGCCGGCCCAGGTGCCCTCGTTCAGGCGCTGGATGAATCCACCGCGCTCGCCCACGCCGCAGTGGTGCTCGATCAGCGCCGGCAGCAGCGCGGTGAGCCGTTCGGGAAAACCCGGAACGAGGTTCGAGGGGTAGTCCTCCAGCAGGCCCAGGTCGAGCCAGACCTCCAGCACCGGGCGGTAGGTCCAGAGGTTCGGTCCGCGCAGGTAGCGGATGCGCAGCAGGCGGATGTCGTCGAAACGGGGCATGGAAACGTTGGTGAGAATCGGCGTCCGGCCGGCGCTGTCAATGGGGCTCCAGCCTTGCGGCCCGGACAAGAAACACGCGATGCAACACCACGCCCCAGCCCGAACCTCGCCGGAATCGGCGGCCCCTGCGGTCCCGGAGAGCCTTGAAAGCCGCCTGCTGGCTTCGGAAAACGTCTTCGCCACGCTGCCGGTTGACCTGGATGACCGGCTGCACTTTTGCGCCGGTCAGCTGGTGCTGACTTCGAAGCGCCTGCTGGCCTGCGACGACCAGGGCCGCTGGAGCGCGTGGACGCTCGCGCCCGGCATGACGCTGCGCCAGACGGAGCATGCCGCCAACGCCGGCGTGGGCGCGCTGGAGCTGGCCGACGGCCGCCGCCTGCTGGCCCGCTGGCACTACACGCTGGCCGGCCAGGCGCCGGCCCTGAAGCTGCTGCGGCAGTTCGACGCGCAGCGCGCCGGCATCGCCCCGGCCGGCGGCCCCGCCGAGGCGGACGAGCCCGCCGCCGACGCCGAACGGCAGGCCCCGCCCTCCACCTGGGTGCTGCTGCGCCTGGGCCGCTTCGCCCGCCCCTACCGCAAGCAGCTGCTGTGGGGCTTCGTGCTGACGCTGCTGTCGACCGCGGCCACGCTGGTGCCGCCGTACCTGACCATCCCGCTGATGGACCAGGTGCTGATCCCCTTCCAGAACGGCAAGGCCATCGACCCCGGCTACGTGGCGCTGTACCTGGGCGGCCTGCTGCTGGCGGCGCTGGTCGGCTGGGGCCTGGGCTGGGCGCGCACCTACCTGCTGGCGCTGGTGTCCGAGCGCATCGGCGCCGACCTGCGCACCACCACCTACGAGCACCTGCTGACGCTGCCGCTGGACTACTTCGGCGGCAAGCGCACCGGCGACCTGATGGCGCGCATCGGCTCGGAGACCGACCGCATCAACGTCTTCCTCTCGCTGCACGCGCTGGACTTCCTCACCGACGTCATCATGATCGCCATGACGGCGGTGATCCTGGTGTCGATCAACCCGCTGCTGGCGGTGGTCACGCTGGTGCCGCTGCCCTTCATCGCCTGGATGATCCACGTGGTGCGCGAGCGGCTGCGCACCGGCTTCGAGAAGATCGACCGCGTGTGGGGCGAGGTGACCAACGTGCTGGCCGACACCATCCCGGGCATCCGCGTGGTCAAGGCCTTCGCGCAGGAGCGCCGCGAGGCCGAGCGCTTCCGCGCCGCCAACGCCTACAACCTGCAGGCCAACGACCGGCTCAACCGCACCTGGAGCCTGTTCACGCCCACCGTCACGCTGATGACCGAGGTGGGCCTGCTGGTGGTGTGGGGCTTCGGCATCTGGCAGGTGGCGCGCGGGCGCATCACGGTGGGCGTGCTCACCGCCTTCATCGCCTACATCGGGCGCTTCTACACGCGGCTCGATTCGATGAGCCGCATCGTCTCGGTCACGCAGAAGGCGGCGGCCGGCGCCAAGCGCATCTTCGACATCCTCGACCACGTGAGCAACGTGCCGGAGCCCGCCGACCCCGTGCGCGTGCAGCGCCTGGACGGGCGCATCGAGCTGCGCGGCGTGGGCTTCCGCTACGGCTCGCGCGCGGTGATCCACGACCTGAGCCTCGCGATCGACCCCGGCGAGATGATCGGCCTGGCCGGCCACAGCGGCTCGGGCAAGAGCACGCTGGTCAACCTGATCTGCCGCTTCCACGACGTGAGCGAGGGCGCGATCCTGGTCGACGGCACCGACATCCGCCGCTACGCGGTGGCCGACTACCGGCGCAACGTCGGGCTGGTGCTGCAGGAGCCCTTCCTCTTCTTCGGCACCATCGCGCAGAACATCGCCTACGGCAAGCCCTGCGCCACGCGCGAGGAGATCGTCGCCGCCGCCCGCGCCGCGCACGCGCACGACTTCATCCTGCGCCTGCCGCACGGCTACGACTCGCTGGTGGGCGAGCGCGGGCAGGGCCTGTCGGGCGGCGAGCGGCAGCGCATCAGCATCGCGCGGGCGCTGCTGATCGACCCGCGCATCCTGATCCTCGACGAGGCCACTTCGGCGGTGGACACCGAGACCGAGAAGGAGATCCAGAAGGCGCTGGACAACCTGGTCAAGGGCCGCACCACCCTCGCCATCGCGCACCGGCTCTCGACGCTGCGCAAGGCCGACCGCCTGGTGGTGATGGACCGCGGCAAGATCGTCGAAGTGGGCCCGCACGACGAGCTGATGGCGCGCCAGGGCGCCTACTGGCGGCTGTACCAGGCCCAGCAGCGGCAGGCCGACGAGGAACCCAGCGAAGGCGCCGCGGCCGAGCGCGCGGCGGTGGCCGTGGCCGCCACCGCCATGTCCGGCAGCCATGCAGCCCACCCCGCGGAAGAAGCCTGATGAACGCCACCCTCGACACCACGGCCCCGCTGCGGCTGGAGCGCGGCGGCTTCGGCGCGCTGCTGTGGGTGAACGCCGACGGCGACCGCGAAGCCGTCACCCCCGTGCGCGCGTTTCCGCTCAGCGCGCCGCAGGAGGGCGTCTCGCTGGTCGGCGCCGACGGCCGCGAGCGCGTCTGGATCGACCGCATGGACGCGCTGCCGGCGCCCGTGCGCGCGCTGCTCGAAGAGGAACTCGCGCCGCGCGACTTCGCGCCCGTGCTGCTGCAGCTGCTGAGCGTCTCCAGCTTCGGCGTGCCCAGCACCTGGAAGGTGCGCACCGACCGCGGCGACACCCGCTTCGTGCTCAAGGCCGAGGAGGACATCCGCCGCCTGGCCGACGGCGCGCTGCTGATCGCCAGCGCGCACGGCGTGCAGTTCCGCGTGCCCGGCCCGAAGACGCTGGACCGGCATTCGCGCCGGCTGCTGGAGCGCTTTCTCTAGATCCGCGCCGACACCGGGCCGTGCGGTGCCGGCGTGGCATCGCCACCGTGTGCGGCCGTCCGGGCCGATGGTGCGGTCATCTATCCCGCGGCCTGAGCCGTTTGCGCGCATCGCCTCGACAATCGGCCCCACCATGCACCGCAGCGCCCTCGTCCTTTTCTCCGGCGGCCAGGACTCCGCCACCTGCCTGGCCCACGCCCTGGCCCGCTACGAGCGGGTGGAAACGCTCGGCTTCGACTACGGCCAGCGGCACCGCATCGAGCTGCAGGCGCGCGTCGAGGTGCTGCGCCAGTTGCGCGAGGCCTTCCCCGACTGGTCCGCGCGGCTGGGCGAGGACCACCTGCTGAACGTGGACGTTCTGGCTCAGCTCGGCGGCTCCTCGCTCACCGAGGACATCGCCTTCGAGATGGCGCAAAGCGGCCTGCCCAACACCTTCGTGCCGGGCCGCAACCTGCTGTTCCTCACGCTGGCCGGCGCGCTGGCCTACCGGCGCGGGCTGGAGGTGATCGTCACCGGGGTGTGCGAGACCGACTACTCCGGCTACCCCGACTGCCGCGACGACACCATGAAGGCCATGCAACTGGCCCTCTCGCTCGGGTTGGACCGGCGCATCGTGGTCGAGACGCCGCTGATGTGGATCGACAAGGCCGAAACCTGGCGGCTGGCCGAGACGCTGGGCGGCCGCGCGCTGGTGGACCTCATCGTGGAGGCGACACACACCTGCTACCAGGGCGACCGCACGCAGCGCCACGCCTGGGGCTACGGCTGCGGCACTTGCCCGGCGTGCGAGCTGCGGGCGGCGGGATGGCGGCGCTACATGGGTGAGGGTGGAGGTGACCTGCTCCCCACTGGGCGTACCAGTTGAGGCTAGTGGAGTCCGTTTCTGACCCTGTACCGCTTCAGTACCACCCTGAAGTAGAAACTTCCGGTCCCCTGATATCGCCGTGGGCGCCCGCCCGGGGCCACACCCGGCCCAAAACGCGGAAATTTGCCAACACCGCCCCGGTTTGGGTGGGACCCCAAAACCCC
>JASGDG010000190.1:0-6141 GCA_047607325.1 Xenophilus sp.
CCGGCACCGGGCGACGGCCTGGTGGTCCTCGACGGCCGCGGCGCCGGCGCCGCGCCGCCGGCGGCCGCCCCGGACCCCGCCGACGAGACCGATCCCGGCAACGCCTACGGGCCGGGCTACCTCCGCCCGCCGCAGGACATGCGGCCGCGGCTGCGCAACTGCGATGCCACCGGCTGCAACGACACGCTGGGCAACCACTACGACCGCAAGGGCCGCATCGACCGCTACACCGGTCCCGACGGCAGAACCTGCCGGCCGGTCGGCACCACCACGCTGTGCCGCTGAGCCCGCCGGGGCCGGGGGCCGGGGCGCGTGTTCAGGGCTTGCAGCTGCCGCCCATCGAAGTCGTGCCGTCGCGGCATTCGGTGAGGATGCGCTCCTGCGCGCCGCCCGGGCGCGTGCCCGGCGGCGGGCCGGGCTCGCGCGCGTAGACGATCTTGCGCGCGCCGCGCTCGCAGGTGCCGACCACGCGGGCGTCCGTGGGGGCGTCCGCCGGCATGACGGTGACGCTGAAGCGGCTCACGCCGGTCGCGGCGATGCGGGCCTCGATGTCGGCGCGCAGCGCCTCGCAGGAGGTGCCCTGCGCCCGCGCGCCGCCGGCCGCCATGAACAGCAGCGGCACGGCCAGCCGCAGGATGCGAAGGGAGGGGCATCGGGTGTTCATGGCGCCATTTTCCTACCCGCTTCGGGCAGCGCTCCGGTTTCGAGCAGTTCGTACACCAGCAGCGGCTGCTGCCGTCCGCGGATCTGCATGGCATCGAGCCGGCGCGTGGGCAGCGCGCCGTCCAGGCCCTCGAAGGTGGTCTGCGAGACGAGGATGCGCGTGCCCAGCTCCTTGTTCAGCTCCTCGATGCGGCTGGCCACGTTGACCGTGTCGCCCACCGCCGTGTAGCTCAGCCGGTCGTTGGAGCCCAGCACGCCGGTGATGGCCGGGCCGGTGTGGATGCCGATGCGGGTGGGGAAGGGCGCGCGCGCCTGGGCCTGCCACTGCGCGTTCAGCGCGTCCAGCCCGGCCTGCAGTTCCAGCGCCGCCCGGCAGGCGCGCAGTTCGGCGTCGGGCCATTCGGCCGGCGCGCCCCAGAAGACCAGCATGCCGTCGCCGATGTACTTGTCGATGGTGCCGCCGTGGCGCGCCACGATGCCGGCGGCCAGGTTGAAGTACTGCGTGAGCTGCGCCACCAGCCCGTCGGTGGGCGTGGTCTCGGCGATGCGGGTGAAGCCCGCCACGTCGGTGAACATGACGGTGATGCGGCGCGGCTCGCCGCTGGGACCAAGGTCGTGCCCGCGGTCCACCAGCTGCGTGACCACGTCCACCGGCACGAATTTGCGGAAGGCCTTCAGGCCGCGCGCCGAGTCGTCCAGCGCCTGGTCCAGGTGCTGGATCTCCAGCACGCGGCTGTCCACGCGCGGCAGCCGGTCCAGGTCCAGCCGGCCGATGCGCCGCGCGATGCGCGCGAGCCGCTCCACCGGCGCCGTGACGCGCTGCGCCAGCCGCAGCGAGACCAGCACGATCAGCGCCAGGAAGCCCAGCACCAGCGCCAGCGCCCACAGCACGGCGCGGCGCAGGCCGCCGAGCAGCCGGTCCTCCGGCACCCAGCTGATCAGGCGCCAGCGGGTGGCCGGGATGCACGAGGTCTGCACCAGGTAGCGCCGGCCGTCCGCCTCGATCGGGAAGCGGGTCGGGAGGGTGCCGCGCGCACTGCCGTCGGCCGCCATGCGGGCGTGCACGGCGCCCAGCACGCCGCCTTCGGGCGCCTCCAGCGCATGGGCGCTGCCGGGCCGGTCGCTGCGCGCGAGCACCTGCCCCTCGGCGCTGAGCAGGGCGCTGTCGCCGTAGCCGGCGCGGCTGAACTGGCGCACGAAGTCCGCCAGGCGGCCCAGCGTCACGTCGCCGGCGGCCACCAGCGCCTGGTCGCCGCCGGCGTCGCGGCGCTGGCTGGGGATGGCGTAGGTCACGCCCAGCTCCTGCGCCGCGGCGAAGACGTAGGGGCTGGTCCACACCGGCGCCTGCCGTTGCCGGGCCAGCCTGAACCAGCTGCGCGAGCGCGGGTCGTAGTCGCTGCGGAAGGTGGAGACGCGCTCGGTCAGGTAGCGCTGCCGGGCATCCCCGTCCGCGGGCTGCTTCGGCTTGAATTCCCAGGTCTCGGTGGTCGCGCCCTGCGAGCGCACGATGTGGCGCACCGCCGGTTCGGGGTAGCGCTGCACCATCAGCATGCGGCCGGCGTCGTCGGCCACGTACAGGCTGTCCAGCTCGGGCGATTGCTGCAACAGCACCCACAGCAGCTCGGCCGTGGGCGGCGCGCCCTCGCCCGCCGGGCGCAGGCCGGGCGCGGCGGCCATGGCCTGCACCACCGAGGCGGTCTTGGCCAGGAAGGCGTTGACCTTGTCCTCGATGCGCAGGTGGTCGGCCCCATGGGCCGACTCGCCGATGGCCGACACCAGCCGCTGCGCGCCCCAGTAGCCCAGCGCCACCAGCAGCAGCGACTGCGCCAGCACCAGGGCCGTGATGATGGAGCCCACGTCGACGCGGAAGCGCCGCATGCGAGGGGGGCCGGAAAGGGGCGAGGGGGCGTCGGACGGCATGGCACGGGCGGCGGCCGCGCGCAGGGGCGCGGGCAACTCTTGCCATCATCGCCCGTCGGGCGCGGGCGGGCCAGGGTGGACATCACGCGCGAAACAGCCTCATGCCAATTCATGGCGCCGAGGACACATGTTGCCTGCCTGCGTCGCCGGCCGCGGCCCGCGCCAGCAGCCAGTCGCGCCACAGCGCGAGGGCGGGGCGCTCGTCCTGCACGGCGGGGCTCACCAGGAAGTAGCTGCGTTCGCCGCGCAGCGGCCGGGGGCAGGCGACGACCAGCTCGCCGCGCGCCAGTTCCGCCTCGATCAGCATGGCCGGCATCAGCGCCACGCCCAGGCCGTGCGCCGCCGCCGCGGCGAGCATGGAGAACAGCTCGTAGCGCGGCCCGCTGCGGGCGCGTGCCGCGCTCACGCCCTGCGCTTCGAACCACTGCGCCCAGCCGTCGGGCCGCGTGCTCTGCTGCAGGAGCGGCAGCCGCGCCACCGCCTGCGCGCTGACCTGGCGGCGCGGCGCGATCAACGCCGGGCTGCACACCGGCACCACGTCCTCGTGCATCAGCACCGTGGAGCGGGTGCCGGCCCAGTTGGCCGCCTGCAGGGGCGTGCCGGCCCACAGCGCGGCGTCGAAGGGCGTGTCGGCGAAGAGGAAGGGCCGGGTGCGCGTCTCGATGTGGATGGTGACGTCCGCATGCGCGCGGGCGAACTGCGGCAACCGCGGGATCAGCCAGCGCGTGGCGAAGGTCGGCACCGCGGCCAGTTGCAGCGCGCCGCCGGCGCCCTGGCGCGCCATCGCGTCCAGCGTGTCGCGCTCCATCGCGTCGAGCTGGCGGCGAATCTGGCGCGCGTAGTCGGCGCCGGCGGCGGTGAGCTGCACGCCGTGGCGCGTGCGGCGGAACAGCGCCAGCCCCATGAAGGATTCCAGCGCGCCGACCTGGCGCGAGACGGCGCTCTGCGTCAGTGCCAGCTCCTGCGCGGCGCGGGTATAGCTCTCGTGGCGGGCCGCGGCCTCGAAGCAGGCCAGCGCCTGGATGGAAGGAAGCTTTCGTCGCATGGTATGCCTCGGCTGCATGGCTGAACAGAAAAGGAAACTCTTCCAGGTCACGGGAATCGGCCTTCCAGATATGCCAATCCTGCATGCCTGGGTGCTGGATTCTCGTTTGCCCCGGCGCGGCGCGGGAGCGTAGGATGCCGGTCTTCCCTTTTCTTACCGCATTCCCCGGAGACCGCCGACATGGCCGCCAAAGCCGCCTTCCACTGGGACGACCCCCTGCTGCTGGACCAGCAGCTCAGCGACGACGAGCGCGCCGTGCGCGACGCCGCCAACGCCTACTGCCAGGGCCGCCTGGCACCGCGCGTGCTGGAGCAGTTCCGCCACGAGAAGACCGACCCAGCCATCTTCCGCGAGATGGGCGAGCTGGGCCTGCTGGGCCCGACCATCCCCGAGCAGTACGGCGGCCCCGGCCTGAACTACGTCTGTTACGGCCTGATCGCCCGCGAGGTCGAGCGCGTCGACTCCGGCTACCGCTCCATGGCCAGCGTGCAGAGCTCGCTGGTGATGGTGCCGATCCACGAGTTCGGCACCGAGGCGCAGAAGCAGAAGTACCTGCCCAGGCTGGCCAGCGGCGAGTGGATCGGCTGCTTCGGCCTGACCGAGCCCGACCACGGCTCCGACCCCGGCAGCATGGCCACCCGCGCCTACAAGACCGACGGTGGCTACCGGCTCAAGGGCAGCAAGATGTGGATCACCAACAGCCCGATCGCCGACGTCTTCGTCGTCTGGGCCAAGGAGGTCAGCGAGGGCGGCGCCGTCGGGCCGATCCGCGGCTTCGTGCTGGAAAAGGGCATGAAGGGCCTGAGCGCCCCGGCCATCCACGGCAAGGTGGGCCTGCGCGCCTCCATCACCGGCGAGATCGTGATGGACGACGTGTTCGTGCCGGAAGAGAACGCCTTCCCCGAGGTGCAGGGCCTGAAGGGCCCCTTCACCTGCCTGAACAGCGCGCGCTACGGCATCAGCTGGGGCGCCATCGGCGCGGCCGAGGACTGCTGGCACCGCGCCCGCCAGTACGTGCTGGACCGCAAGCAGTTCGGCCGCCCGCTGGCCGCCAACCAGCTGATCCAGAAGAAGCTGGCCGACATGCAGACCGAGATCACGCTGGGCCTGCAGGGCAGCCTGCGCCTGGGCCGCATGAAGGACGAAGGCATCGCCGCGGTCGAGATCACCTCCATCCTGAAGCGCAACAACTGCGGCAAGTCGCTCGACATCGCCCGCCTGGCGCGCGACATGATGGGCGGCAACGGCATCAGCGACGAGTTCGGCGTGGCGCGCCACCTGGTCAACCTGGAGGTGGTCAACACCTACGAGGGCACGCACGACGTGCACGCGCTGATCCTCGGCCGCGCCATCACCGGCATCGCGGCCTTCGCCAACTGAGGCCATGGCGCGCGCGGCCCTCGACGGCATCAGGGTCCTCGACCTGTCCCGCGTCCTCGCGGGCCCGTGGTGCACCCAGATCCTGGCGGACCTGGGCGCCGACGTGGTCAAGATCGAGCGCCCCGGCACGGGCGACGACACCCGCACCTGGGGCCCGCCCTTCCTGAAGGACGCCGAGGGCGCCGACACCCCGCAGTCCACCTACTTCACCGCCTGCAACCGCAACAAGCGCAGCGTCACCGTGGACATGGCCGCGCCCGAGGGCCAGGCCCTGCTGAGGAAGATGGCGCTGCAGGCCGACGTGGTGGTGGAGAACTTCAAGACCGGCGGCCTGGTGCAGTACGGACTGGACCACGCCAGCCTGCGCGCCCTCAACCCGCGCCTGGTGTACTGCAGCGTCACCGGCTTCGGCCACGACGGCCCGTACGCCGAGCGTGCCGGCTACGACCTGATGATCCAGGCCATGACCGGCATGATGAGCATCACCGGCCGCCCCGATGCCGAGCCCGGCGGCGGCCCGCTGCGCGTGGGCGTGGCGCTGACCGACCTGTTCACCGGCTGCTACGCCGCCACCGCCGTCCTCGCCGCGCTGCGCGTGCGCGACGCCACGGGCGAAGGCCAGCACATCGACATGGCGCTGCTCGACGTCGGCATGGCCATCCTGGCCAACCAGGCCAGCGCCTTCCTCAACACCGGCCAGCCGCCGCAGCGCCAGGGCAACACGCACCCCAGCCTGGCGCCCTACCAGGACTTCCCGACGCGCGACGGCGCGATGCTGCTGGCGATCGGCAACAACGGCCAGTTCGCGCGCTTCTGCGAGGCGGCCGGCAAGCCGGACTGGGCGGCCGACGAGCGCTTCGCCAGCAACAGCCTGCGCGTCCAGCACCGCGAGGCGCTGATCCCGCTGATGGAGACCGTCACCCGCACCCGCAGCACCGCCGAATGGGTCGCGCTGCTGGAAGACAAGGCCGTGCCCTGCGGCCCCATCAACGATATCGGCCAGGCTTTCGGCGACGCGCAGGTGCAGGCGCGCGGCCTGGCCGTCACGCTGCCGCGCGACGCCGGCGACGGCATCGCCGCCATCGCCGGCGTGGCCAGCCCGCTGCGGCTGCAAGGCACGCCGCCCGTGCTGC
>JASGDG010000191.1:0-4802 GCA_047607325.1 Xenophilus sp.
CTTCCTGCATCTCGCGCGCGGCGGCCAGATCGGCCTCGCGCTGCCGGTAGCGGGCCCAGCGGCCGGCCACGGCGGTCACCTCGGCGTGCTCCTTGGAGAGCGGGCGGTACTTGGCCATGTCGGCCATGACGTCCTCGCGCGAGAGCAGGAAGTCCAGCTCCGCGAGGCGCTGGGCGTGGCGTTCGAGCTGGTGGCGGAGGAAGTTTTTCAAGGGGAGCGGGCCGGAAAGGGGAGAAGGGCAAGCCGGCGTGGCAGCCGCTGCACGCGCGAAGGCGCCGCTAACGTTCCTTGCGCAGGAACAGGCGCGAGACGGCGGCGGCGGTCTGCTGGCGCGCCTCGGCGTCGCCGGCATGCAGCTCGGCCAGGGTGCCGTGCAGCATCTTCTGCGTCAGGCCGCGCGAGAGAGCCTCCAGCACGGCGTCGACGTCGTCGCCGCGCGCCAGCAGCCGGCGGGCGCGGGCCAGCTCGGCCTGGCGCCATTCGTCGGTCTGGGCCTGCAGCTGCTGGATCAGCGGCACGTTGGCGCGCCGGTCCATCCAGTGCATGAAGCCGGCCACGCCGGCGTCGATGATGGTCTCGGCCTGCGCCACGGCGGCCTGGCGGCTGGCCTCGCCCTGGCGCACCACGTGGGCCAGATCGTCGACGGTGTAGAGGTACACGTCCTCCAGCTGCTTGACTTCGGGCTCGATGTCGCGCGGCACGGCCAGGTCGACCATGAACATCGGGCGGTGCTTGCGCGCCTTGAGCGCCCGCTCCACCGCGCCCAGGCCGATCAGCGGCAGCGTGCTGGCGGTGCAGCTCACGACGATGTCGAACTCGGCCAGCCGGCCGGGCAGGTCGGCCAGGCGCATCGCCTCGCCGCCGAAGCGGCCGGCCAGGCTCTCGCCGCGCTCCAGTGTGCGGTTGGCGATGACGATCTTCTTCGGCATCCGGGCGGCGAAGTGCGTCACCGCCAGGTCGATCATCTCGCCGGCGCCGACGAAGAGCACGCGGGTCTCGCGCAGGTCCTCGAAGAGCTGTCCGGCCAGGCGCACGGCGGCGGCGGCCATGCTGATGGAGTGCGCGCCGATCTCGGTGGTGGTGCGTACTTCCTTGGCGACGGCGAAGCTGCGCTGGAACAGCTGGTTGAGCGTGGTCCCCAGGGCGCCGGCGGTCTCGGCGGCGCGCACGGCGTCCTTCATCTGGCCCAGGATCTGGGCCTCGCCCAGCACCATCGAATCAAGCCCTGCGGCCACGCGGAAGGCGTGGCGCGCGGCCTGGCCGCCGCTGAGCGTGTAGGCGTGCGAGCGCAGCAGCGCGGGGGGGACGCCGCCGCTTCGGGCCAGCCAGCCCACCGTGTGCTCCAGCGCCGCCGAATCTTCGTGGGCGGCCGCGCAGTAGATCTCGGTGCGGTTGCAGGTCGAGAGGATGGCCGCCTCCACCGACGGGTGGCCCTGGCGGCCCACGCTGCGGCGCAGGCTCTGCAGCGTGGGCGCGATCTGGTCCAGGGCGAAAGCGAAGCGGCCGCGCAGATCCAGCGGCGCGGTCGTGTGGTTCAAGCCGAAGGCCCAGACTGCCATAGCCACCGATTATAAAATTTGCGCTCGCTATCGCGCAGTGCGCCGCGGCAAGACCCTGGCTATCGCCGCGATCGGCCCGGCGCATCCCCCATGACCCTCCCGGCCCTGCTCAACCACCTGCTGAACTTCGTGTTGCCCGCCCTGGCGGTGGCGCTGCTGCTGGCCCCGGGCGCACGGCTGCTGGTGAAGCAGCGGGCGGGCGCGCCGGCCCTGTGGCTGCAGGTGGCGATCCTCTTCGCTGCCGGCGTGCTCGTCCTGCTGGCCGGCCTGGCGCTCACCGGCCGCGACGGCCGCATCGGCACCTATGGGGCGCTGGTGGCGGTCGGCGCGACGCTGCAGTGGCTGCTCATGCGGGGCTGGCGTTCCTGAACGCCCGGTGCCCGGGCGCGCTGCAGGCATCTTTCAGGCAGGGCCGTCGGCCGCCGCCGGTGGCGGCACGGCCATCGTCAGCGTGGGCGCGGTCAGCGGCAGGCCGGCCTGCCGCAGATTGTCCAGGAGGGCGAACAGCAGGTCGCTGCGCGCAGCGTCCGCCTGCCGCGGGTTGCCCACGTAGGCGATGCCCTGGAAGATCAGCCGGCCCTGGTCGATGTCCTGGAGCGTGACCGACGGGGCGGGCGCCGCCAGCACCAGGGGGTGCTCCTTGAAGGCCGCCAGCATCAGCTCGCGCACGCGCCGGGTGTCGGTGCCCAGCGGCATCGGCAGGCGCAGCAGCACGCGCCCGCCGGCGTTGGCCAGCGTCATGTTGCGCACCGTCTTGGTGATGAATTCCGAGTTGGGCACGATCACCGTCGAGCGGTCGCCCAGCTGGATCTCGGTGGCACGCACGTTGATGCGGCGGATGTCGCCCTCGGTGCCGCCCAGCGCCACCCAGTCGCCCACCTTCACCGGCCGCTCGACCAGCAGGATCAGGCCCGAGATGAAGTTCTGCACGATGGCCTGCAGGCCGAAGCCGATGCCCACCGACAGGGCGCTGGCGATCCAGGCGATGCGGTTGACGCCGATGCCCAGGGCCGACAGCGCGAAGGCCACCACCACCACGGCGCCCACGTAGCCCAGCAGCGTGGCGATGGAGCTGCGCATGCCCGGCTCCAGCGTGGTGGCCGGGAAATAGCGGCTCTCCAGCCAGTGCCGCAGCACCCGCAGCCCGATGAAGCCGACGACCAGCACCGACAGCGCGCCGAGCAGCGCGGCCGGCACGATCTCGAACTCGCCCACCTTCAGGCCCGTGCCGAACTGGCTGCTGCGCTGCACGATCTCGCCCGGCGCGGTGCCCAGCGGCGCGATCAGCGTCACCACCATGTAGAAGAACAGCACCAGCCGCAGTGCGCCGGAGAGCAGCACGGCCGCCTGGTTCAGCGTGGCGGCCGGCAGGCCGAAACTGTCGGTCAGGGTCCGCCCCGAGGCGCCGCCCGCGCCCAGCAGCGTCATGCACAGGTCGTCGGTGAACTTGAACAGCACGTAGAAGGCGCAGGCGACGATGCCGGTCCAGGTGAGCTGGCCGGCGATGGTGCTGGCCAGCGCCACGTAGCCCAGGGCCACCAGCACGACGATGACCACCAGCGTCAGCGCCACCAGTCCGCGCAGCGCGCCCACCCACAGCGGCCGGGAGGCGGCGGCCTCCGCTTCCGCGCCCTCGTCTTTGGCGTGTGTTTCGGCGGGCGCCGCACGCGGCCCGCGCAGCCGCATCAGCATGGCGGCGATCAGGGCGCTCAAGGCCAGCGCGCTGGTGGCATGGGCTGCCACCACCGCGGCGTAGCTGGCGTCCACCAGCGCGTTGATCTGCGTCGGCACCCACACCACCGCGCTGACCAGCGCGGTGAGGGCCGGAAAGGCGCGCAGGCGGCGCGCCATCGGGTCGGCGATCGGCGGCAGCCGCCACGAGGGCCGCGCATTGGCCAGCAGCGAGCGCCCCAGGCCGACGACGAAGGTCATGAACAGCAGCGTGCGCTGGGCCACCCTGGCGAGCTTGCGCGTCTGCTCGCCCAGCAGGCCGTGCGCGTCGAAGGCGAACAGCAGGCCGTGCACGGCCAGCCCCACCAGCAGCAGGTTGGCCGCGACGATGGCGATCACCAGCAGCGAGCGCCGCAGGCGGCCCGCCGGCAGCACGCGCCGGGCCAGCCGCACCAGCAGGCGCTCGGCCAGCAGGTTGCCCAGGGTGACGGTCAGCAGGGCGAGCGCCAGGGCGCCCAGCACCGGCCCGCGATGCGTCTTCTGCGCGGCGCGCGAGGCGCCCGCGTGCAGCTCATCGGCCAGGGGTTGCAGCCGCTGCACGTCCTCCGGCCAGGCGTTGGCGATGTCGCGCCAGAAATCGGCCGTCAGGGGCGAGGCAGCGCGTTCGGTGAGCTGGGCTTCGAAGTCGGCGCGCCGCTTGTTCAGCAACTCGTTGGCGCGCTGCTGCGCATCCACCATCACCAGCCGGGCCAGGCGGATGTCCGCGTCGACCGCGTTGCGTTCGAGGGTCAGGGTGGCGCGCTGGCGGGTGATGTCCGGGGCCTCCGTCGCGCCGGCGGACGGCGGATCGCCCAGCTCGCCCAGGCGGGCATTGAGGTCGTTGAGCTGGCTGGTGCGCTGGGCGATGAATTTCCCGGCGTCTTCGGCGATGGCGTCGACCTGCTGCACCAGGCTGCGCGCCTGCTCGGCGGTGTCGGCGGACGCGGGCAGCTTGTCGAGCTGCGCGCGCAGGTCCCCGGTATCGAACGGGGCCTGCGAGGCGGCGGGCGCCACGGACGCCGGCGCCCGGACCTGTGCGCCGGCCGGCACGGCCAAAGCCAGCAGCAGCGAGAAGGCCAGGGCGGGGAAGGCCGCGGCCGGGCGGAGGATCCAGTGCATCCGCCGCATCATAGGCAGCGGGCCTGCACGACCCTGGGCAAACGCCGGGCCGGCCCGAATTTTCCCGCCTCCCCGGAGGGCGTTCCGCCGCGGTGTCAGAGCGCGGGCGGAAAGAGATCCACCCGGTCGGTGATGATGCCGTCGATGCCCAGTCCGATCAGCCGCTGCGCCGCCCATTCGTCATTGACCGTGTAGCTCAGCAGGCGCAGGCCGGCGGCACGGGCGGCGGCGATGCTGGCGGCGTCCCACAGGGCGTGGCTGCACACCACGGCCACGCAGCCCAGGGTCCGGGCCTCGTCCAGCCAGCCTTCGCGCAGCGTGTCGAGCAGCAGGCCGCGTGGCAGCTGCGGCGCGGCCTCGCGGGCGGCGGCCAGGGCGTCGGGCGCGAAGGAGCTGAGCAGCGGCGGCGCCGGC
>JASGDG010000192.1:0-3702 GCA_047607325.1 Xenophilus sp.
CCGACCCCCTACTGGGCGGTGGGCACCCGCGCGCGCGCCGACGCCAAGGCCTGAGACGCGGCGGCGGGCCTCAGGCCACGGCCTGCAAGGCAGGCCGCCCGGCGGCAAGACGGCCCTGGCCGGCCTGCACCGCGCGCAGCGGGGGCAGCGCCCGCTCCACGGCCAGCGCGATGCGCTCGCGCAGGGCCTCGCTGCTGACGCGGTAGTTCTCGAAGTCGCGGTCCGTGCCGTACACGCCGATGGGCAGCGTGTGCGACTGGAAGAAACTGAACAGCGGGCGCAGCTGGTGGTCGATGGCCAGCGCATGGCGCTCGCTGCCGCCGGTGGCGGCCAGCAGCACCAGCTTGTCCACCAGCGCGTCCTGGTGCACGAAGTCGAAGAAGTGCTTGAACAGCCCGCTGTAGGAGCCGCGAAACACCGGGCTGGCCACGACCAGCAGGTCGGCCGACTCCACGGCGGCCAGCGCCTCCTCGACCGCGGCCGGCAGCTGGCTGCGGTAGAGCACGGCGCCGAAATGCGGCACCAGCGTGCCGAGTTCGATGACCTGCGCCTCGGCGGGCAGGGCCTGCGCGATGCCGTTGACGATGTCCTCGACCAGCACGAGCGTGCGCGAGGGGCGTTGCAGGCCGCCCGAGAGGGCGACGACTTTGAGGGACTTCTGGGTCATGGGAGAAAGGAAACGGCAGGCGCGGCAGCGCAGGCCTGTGGAAGGAGGACGAGCGGAATTTCCATTGTGCGCAGCGGCAGGCACCGGGCACTCTATCTTTTCGCATGTCGATCTGCACAAAACGTCTATGCGGGCGCCTCGGTGCACAAGCGCGTTTCACGCATATGCATGCGTGCTTTTGTTCGTTCCGCGTACAGGGCCCGCCCACAAGAATGCGGGTGGTCCGTGCCGAGCCGGATGCCGCCGGGCCCGCCGGCCGCGCGTCCACGCGCCGCCGCGCGGCCAGGGGTGCACAGCCCTTTCCCCTCCTTTCCACCGTTCCCGCATCACTTCCCCCATGTCCCTGCCCGACACCCGGATTCCCGGCCCCACCGACAGCGGCCGGCGCCGCTTCATCGCCGCCCTCGCCGGCACGGCCGGCGTCGTCTCGCTGAGCCTGCAGCCCGCCCACGGACAAGGCGCGCCCCGGCGCGGCGGCACGCTGGTGGTGGGCCTGAGCGGGGAACCGTCGGTGTTCGATCCGAACCGGCAGTTCAGCTACGAGACCTACCGCATCGACAAGCACATCTACGAGTCGCTGGTGGCCGAGAACCTGGCGAAGCCCTACAAGGAAGGCCCGCCCGAGATCATTCCCGCGCTGGCCGAGCGCTGGACCGTCAGCGAGGACGCCACCACGTTCACCTTCAGCCTGCGCCGCGGCGTGAAATTCCACGACGGCACGGACTTCGACGCCGAGGCGGTGCGCTTCAACGTGCGCCGCTTCACCGACGAGTCCTTCGAATTCTTCGACGCCCGCTCCGCCGGCGCGATGAAGCCGGTGTACCGCGGGCTGAAGGAGGTGAAGGTGATCGACCCGTACACGGTGCAGTACGTCTTCGGCCATCCCTACATCGACTTCCTGCGCCTGCTGCCGCAGGGCAACTTCGTCTCCGGCATCTTCAGCCCCGCGGCGCTCAGGAAGTACGGGCAGGACGGGCTGGCCGAGCACCCCACCGGCACCGGGCCCTACAAGTTCGTCGCCCGCGTGCGCAACGAGAAGACCGAACTGGTGCGCAACGAGGGCTACTGGGGCGCGCAGCCGCACCTGGACCGGCTCGTCTTCCGCCCCATCAACGACGACGCCACGCGCCTGTCGGCGCTGCGCTCGGGCCAGATCGACATCCTCAGCAAGATCCCGGCCGACGGCGTGGAGGGGCTGCGCAAGGCCGGCTTCACCATCCACGACAGCCCGGGGGCCAACCAGCTCTTCCTGTCCTGGTACTTCGGCAACAAGTTCGCCAGGGACAAGGCCGTGCGCCAGGCCTTCGTCAAGGCCATCGACCGCGAGGGGCTGGTCAAGTCGCTCTACAAGGGGCTGGCCTTCCCCTCCTACAGCATCTTCAACTGGGGCAGCACGGCCTTCGACCCGGCGCAGAAGGACTTCGCCTACGACCCCGAAGGCGCCCGCAGGCAGCTGGCCGAGGCCGGCTACAAGCCGGGCGACATCGAGTTCTCCATCATCACCTACACGCTCCAGCAGCCGGTGATCGAGTGGATCCAGCGCGACCTGGCGAAAGTGGGCGTGAAGGTCAACATCATCTCGCTGGAGTGGCTCACCTACGCCAGCAAGCTCGCCACGCCGGAGCCGCAGACGGCGCTGTTCACCATGGAGTGGGGTTTCATCACGCCCTACTGGCTCAAGCTGGCCTACGACACCTACATCGTCACGCGCGGCAGCGGCGAGAAGGTGGTCGATCCCGAACTCGGCCCCGCCGTCGCCCGCGCCGCCGTGCAGACCAGCGAGGCCAAGGCCATCGAGGCGTGGAAGAAGGCCAACGCGATCGCGCAGCGCGACGCGGCCTTCGTGCCGCTGCTTTCGCCCACGGTGAACTTCGTCAGCGACAAACGCGTGCAGGGCTTCAACGTGCCCTTGCAGAACTTCTACGACCTCACGAAAGTCTGGCTGGAGAAGAAATGATCTGGCGCGCCATCGCCGGGCGCCTCGCGCAGGCGCTGCCGGTGTTCCTGGTGATCTCGGTGCTGGTGTTCTTCATCTCGCACCTGGGCGGCGACGACCCGATCACCAACGCGCTGGGCGGCATCCTGACGCAGGACGCCATCGACCTCATCCGGCGCGAGTACGGGCTGGACCGGCCGGTGCACGTGCAGTACCTGCTGTGGCTCAGGCACCTTCTCTCGGGCGACTGGGGCCTGTCGCTGACGCTGCGCGTGCCGGTGTTCGACGTGCTGGGCCCGGCCTTCCTCAACACCGTGGTGCTCACCGTGGCGGCGGTGCTGGTGTGCGTGGTGTTCGGCGTGCTGGTGGGCGTGGTCGCGGGCCTGAAGCGCGGCACGTGGATCGACGGCCTGACCATGCTCGTCATCCAGATCGGCCACAACCTCCCGGTGTTCTGGACGGGGCTGGTGCTGATCTGGCTCTTCGCCGTCAAGCTGGACTGGCTGCCGGCCTCGGGCATGCACGACATGCGCGGTGAGCAGGACTTCGCCGACCTGCTGCGCCACCTCGTGCTGCCGGCTGTCTCCGCGGCCGTGGTGTCGATGCTGATCCTCGCGCAGCTGGTGCGCGCCTCGGTGATCGAGATCGCCGGCTCGGACTACGTGCGCACCTACCGCTCGCAGGGCTTTTCGCGCGCGGCCATCCTGCGCCGCCACCTGGGCCGCAACCTGCTGCCGCCGGTGGTCAACATCACCGGCCTGCAGATCGGCTACCTGCTCTCGGGCGTGGTCTTCGTCGAGAACGTGTTCGCCTGGCCCGGCATCGGCACGCACCTGTACAACGCCGCCGCCGGCAAGGACTACCCGATGACGCAGGCCGGCGTGATGCTCATCACCGGCTGCTTCCTGGCGGTGAACCTCGCCACCGACATCGTGCTGGACCTGCTCAACCCGCGCCTGCGCGCCTGACCGGACACCCGCAACGCCGCTGCATGCCACCTCCCACGCTCAACGCCGGCGCGATCGCCGCCGCCCTGTCCGCCGACGCCGCCGCGGCGTCCGAAGCTCCGCGCGCCGACGCAGGCCACGCCAGCGCGCCG
>JASGDG010000193.1:0-4675 GCA_047607325.1 Xenophilus sp.
ATCGCGGCGCTGCGCGCCGCCGACTCGCCCTGGCGCGCCGCGGGCGCCACCGGCGCGCGGCTGCCGCAGTGCGTGTTCATGTTCCCCGGCCAGGGCGCGCAGTACGCCGGCATGGGCCGCGGCCTGCATGCGCAGGACGCGACGTTCCGCGCCGCGCTGGACGAGTGCCTCGCGGCCTTCGAGGGCGCCACCGATTTCGACCTGCGCGAGAAGCTGTTCAGCGACGACCCCGAAGCGCTGGCGCCCACCGCCGTCACGCAGCCGGCCACCTTCGCCGTCGAGTACGCGCTGGCCCGCCGCGCGCTCGCGCTGGGCCTGCGGCCGGCCGCGCTGGTCGGCCACAGCGTGGGCGAGTTCGCGGCCGCCGTGATCGCCGGCGTGATGGACCTGGCCGACGCGGCCCGCCTGGTGGCCCGGCGCGGCGCGCTGATGCAGGCGCTGCCGCCGGGCGACATGCTGTCGGTACGCCTGCCCGCGCAGGAACTGCTGCCGCTGCTGCCCGAAGGCGTCAGCCTGGCCGGCGACAACGGCCCGACCGCCTGCGTCGCCGCCGGCCCCGCCGACGCCGTCGAGGTGCTGCGCGCCGAGCTGGAGCGCCGCGGCATCGCCTCGCGCCTGCTGCAGACCTCGCACGCCTTCCACTCCGCCATGATGGCGCCGGCCGTCGCGCCCTTCACGGCGCTGGTGCGCGCCTGCGCGCTGCGCGCGCCCGCGCTGCCGATCCACTCCACCCTCACCGGCCGCCTGCTCGGCGACGACGAGGCGACCGACCCCGCCTACTGGGGCCGCCACCTGCGCGAGACGGTGCGCTTCTCGCCGGCGGTGCGCTCGCTGCTCGACACGCTGGCGCGGCCGGTCTTCCTCGAACTCGGGCCGCGCAACACGCTCACGACGCTGGTGCGCCAGCACGCGCGCCAGGCGCAGCCGGCACAGGCCGTCGCCGCGCTCGGCAGCCGGCCGGAGGACGAGGACGCCGCCTTCAAACTCGCCGCCGGCCGCCTGTGGACGCGGGGCGCCGAGCTGGACCTGAACGCGCTCGACCCGCGCCGGCACAAGCGCCGCGTGCGCCTGCCCACCTACCCCTTCGAGCGCCAGCGCTTCTGGGTGGACATCGTGCCTGCCTCTGCCCCCGCCGCAGCCCTTCCCGCCGCATCCCCTCCCCTTTCCACGGAGCCTTCCATGACCGTCTCCACCGCCGCAGCCCCATCGCGCACGGCCAGCCTCGACACGCGCCTGCGCACGCTGTTCGAAGACATCTCCGGCATCGACATGGGCGGCGCCGACGGCGCAGCGCCCTTTGTCGAACTGGGCCTGGACTCGCTGACGCTCACCCAGGCGGCCCTGCAGGTCAAGAAGACCTTCAAGGTCAGCCTGAGCTTCCGCCAGCTGATGGAGACGTACCGCAGCTTCGAATCGCTCGCGGCCTTCCTCGACGCCAGCCTGCCGCCCGAGGCGGCGCAGGCGGTTCAGGCGGCGGCGCTGCCGCAACCCTCGCCGGCCGCCGTGCCACACGCGGTGCAGCCCGCGGCCCTGGCCGCCGGCGGCACGCTGGTGCAGCAGGTCATCGCGCAACAGATGCTGCTCATGCAGCAGCAGCTCGCCTTGCTGTCGGCGGCACCGCCGGCACCGGCCAGCCTTTCGCTGCCGGTGCCGACGGTGGAGCCATCCACGCCCGGGGGCGCCGCCGACGAGGCACCGGCCGCGCCGCTCCGGTACGACGTCAAGAAGGCCTTCGGCGCCATCGCGCGCATCCACACGCAGAGCAAGGAGCCGACCGGGCGCCAGAAAGCGCGCCTGAATGCCTTCATGCGCCGCTACGTGGAGCGCACCGCCAGGAGCAAGGCCTTCACCCAGGCCAACCGCGCCCACATGGCCGACCCGCGCGTGGTCAACGGCTTCCGCCCGGCCACCAAGGAGATCACCTACCAGATCGTGGTCGAGCGCTCCAAGGGCTCGCGCCTGTGGGACCTGGACGGCAACGAGTACGTGGACGTGCTCAACGGCTTCGGCATGAACCTGTTCGGCTGGCAGCCCGACTTCGTGCAGGAGGCGGTGCGCCGGCAGCTCGACCTGGGCTACGAGATCGGCCCGCAGCACCCGCTGGCCGCCGAGGTGACGCAGCGCATCTGCGAGCTGACCGGCTTCGAGCGCGCCGCGCTGTGCAACACCGGCTCCGAGGCGGTGATGGCGGCCGTGCGCATCGCGCGCACCGTCACCGGCCGCAGCACGGTGGTGGTGTTCGCGGGCGCCTACCACGGCACCTTCGACGAGGTGCTGGTGCGCGCCGGCCGCCAGGCCAAGGGCCTGCCGGCGGCGCCGGGCATCATGCCCGGCATGTTCGGCGACGTGCGGGTGCTGGACTACGGCACGCCGGAGTCGCTCGAATACATCCGCAGCCACGCCGACGAGCTGGCCGCCGTGGTGGCCGAGCCGGTGCAGAGCCGCCGGCCCGACTTCCAGCCGCGCGAGTTCCTGCGCGAGGTGCGCGCCATCACCGGGAAGAGCGGCACCTGCCTGATCTTCGACGAGGTGATCACCGGCTTCCGCGCGCACCTGGGCGGCGCCCAGGCGCTGTTCGGCGTGCGCGCCGACCTGGCCAGCTACGGCAAGGTGATCGGCGGCGGCTTCCCGGTCGGCGTGGTCGCCGGCAGGCGCGAGTACATGGACGCGCTGGACGGCGGCGCCTGGCAGTACGGCGACGACTCGATCCCGAGCGTCGGCGTGACCTACTTCGCCGGCACCTTCGTGCGGCATCCGCTGGCGCTGGCCGCCTGCAAGGCCTCGCTGGACCATCTGAAACAGGCCGGCGAGGGCCTGCAGACCCAGCTCAACCTGCACACCGCCGCCCTGGCCGACGAGCTGACGGCCTACTGCCGCGAGGCCGGCGCGCCCATCGAGATCCGGCACTTCGCCTCACTGTGGCGCGTGACCTGGCTGGAAGACCACCCGCTGCAGGACCTGCTGTTCCCCATGATGCGCAGCCGCGGCGTGCACATCCTCGACAACTTCCCCTGCTTCATGACCACGGCCCACACGCACGAGGACATCGCGACCATCAAGTCGGCCTTCAAGGCCTCGGTGGCCGAGCTGCAGGAAGCCGAGTTCCTGCCGTGCAGGGTCCCGGCGCAGCCCAGCTTCGACGCCGCCCGTCCGCCGGTGCCGCATGCGCGCCTGGGCCGCGACCGCGACGGCCAGCCCGCCTGGTTCGTGCCGGACCCGGCCGCGCCGGGCAAGTTCGTCAGGATGGAGGCGGCTCAATGAGCGCCGTGATGCAGCCCGCCCTGGCGGACGATTTCGACCCCTTTTCCGGCGGACGGGTCGAGCGCGCCGTCCCCACCACGGAGGCGCAGCGCGAGCTGTGGCTGGGCGACCGGCTCGGCCGCGAGGCCTCGCTGGCCTACAACGAGGCGGTCCAGCTGCGCCTGCGCGGGCGGCTCGACGCGCAGGCCCTGGCCTCGGCGCTGGACGATCTGGTGGCGCGCCACGAGTCCCTGCGCGCCACCCTCTCGCCGGACGGCATGCAGCTGCTGATCGGCGAAGCCTTGCCGGTGGCGCCGGCCTTCCACGACCTCTCGGCGATGGACGAGCCGGCGCGCCGGCAGCGGCTGGAGGATGCCCGGGAGGCCGCGGTCCTCACGCCCTTCGTCCTGGAGCACGGGCCGCTGTTCCGTGCCGAGCTGCTGCGCCTGGCGCCCGACGATCACCTGCTGCTGATGTCGGCCCATCACGCGGTGTGCGACGGCTGGTCCTGGAGCGTCATCACGCGCGACCTGGCCGCCCTCTACGGCCACCGCAGCGGCGCCGCGCCGGCGCCGCAGGAGGCCGAGCGCTATTCGGACTACGCCGCCTGGGAGGCCGCCGAAGCGCAGCAGCCGGGCATGCAGGCCCACGTGGACTACTGGCTGTCGCATTTCAAGGGCAGCCTGCCGGTGCTGGAGCTGCCGCTGGACCATCCGCGGCCGGCGGTGCGCACCTTCCGCTCGCAGCGCGTCGACCAGGACCTCGACGCGGCGCTGGCCGGCGCGCTGCGCAAGCTGGGCGCGCAGGCCGGCACCAGCCTCACGGCGGTGCTGTTCGGCGGCTTCGCCGGCCTGCTGCACCGCCTCACCGCGCAGGAGGACCTGGTGATCGGCATCGCCGCCGCCGGCCAGTTGGCCAGCGGCATGCATTCGCTGGTGGGCCACTGCGTGAACCTCCTGCCGCTGCGCGTCGCGGTGGACGCGCGGCAGCCGTTCGCCGAGCTGGTGAAGCGCTCCGGCAGCACGCTGCTCGACGCCTTCGAGCACCAGACCCTGACCTTCGGCGCCCTGCTCAAGAAGCTGCCCGTCGGGCGCGACCCCAGCCGGCTGCCCCTGGTCAGCGTGCTGTTCAACGTCGACCCGGACCTGTCCGCCGGCGCCTCGCGGTTCCCCGGGCTCCAGGCCGAGCAGTGGACCGTGCCCCGGCGCTTCGAGAACTTCGAGCTCTTCCTCAACATCGTCGCCACGCGGGGCGGCGGCATGAGGATGGAGGCGCAGTACAACGCCGACCTGTACGACGACGCCAGCATCCGCCGCTGGCTCGGCATGTACGAGACGCTGCTGCGCAGCGCGGCGCAGGAGGCCTCGCAGCCGCTCGGCCGCCTCGCGCTGCTCTCGCCGGCCGAGGCGCGGGCCGTGCGCGGGCTGCAGCCCGC
>JASGDG010000194.1:0-7175 GCA_047607325.1 Xenophilus sp.
CTTGCGCGCCGCCTTCGCCGGCGCACGGCTGCCGGCGCGCGGCTTGGCCGCCGGCCTGCGCTTCGGCGCAGGGGCGGCGTCGTCTTCGCCATCGCCCTGTGCGGCGGCACCGGCATGGCGCCCACGGCCCCGCAGGCTGCGCTGCAGCAGTTCGGTCAGGTCCAGGAGCCTGGCGCCCGTGCCGGCCCCGCCGCGCTCCACCGGCGCCAGCCTGGCGACCTCCCCGGTCTGGCCGGCCGCCACCTTGCGGTCCACCAGCCGCATGATCTGCTCGCTGAACTCGTCGCGGTAGTCCCCGGGGTTCCAGGCGGTGCTCATGTCGTCCACCAGCTGCCCGGCCATGCGCAGCTCGCGCTCGGACAGGCCCGCCTTCTTCGCGTCGGCGTCGGGCAGCGGCAGGTCTTTCCACGAGCGGATGTCCGCGCCCCAGCGCAGCAGGTTCAGCACCAGGCCGGGCCCGGCCGGCACCAGCGCGGCCAGGTGCTGCCTGGTCTGGATCACCACCCGCGCCACGCCGATGCGGCGGCTGCGCCGCAGCGTCTCGCGCAGCAGGGCGTACACCTTGGCGCCGCGGTGGATCGGGGCCACGTAGTAGGGCCGCTCCAGGTAGACGAAGGGGATGCCGTCGGCCGGCACGAAGCTCTCGATCTCGATGGTCTGCGTGGTGCGCGGGTAGGCGTCGGCGATCTCCTTGTCGCCGAGCACCACGTACTGGCCGCGCTCGTACTCCACGCCGCGCACGATGTTCTCGCGCGCGATCTCCTGGCCGGTCTTCTTGTTGACGCGCAGGTAGCCCACCGGGTCCATGCTGCGCTTGTCCAGCCAGTCGAAGTCGACCCCGCTGTCGCGCGTGGCGGAGTACAGCGCCACCGGGATGTGGACGAGGCCGAAGCTGATGGCGCCCTTCCAGAGGACGCGCGGGGCCGGGGCGGCGTGGGACGGCGGGGACGGCGAGGCGGACTTCGAGGCCATGGCGAAGGCTCCTTCTTCACGCCCGACTGTAGGCCGGCGCGCCGGCCGGCGGTGTAGGCGCGCAGGAGGCGATGCCGTGGGCCGGTCAGCCCAGCGTGCGCTCGCTGCGCGTGGCGAAGTAGAACCACTCGCTGCCCGGCAGCGCGCGGTCGTTGGGGAAGACGACGAAGCCGTCCTCCGGCGCCGCCAGCACGGCGCCGTCGTGGCGCAGGCCGATCGGCTCGCCGGCGCGCACCGCGTCGAAGGTGGCCCAGTCGCGCACGAAGCGGTCGCCCTCGTGCAGGCGGTCGGTCACGCCGGCCAGGCGCAGCAGGCGCGGCGCCGGCGGCGGGCCCTCGGCGGCCAGTTCGGGGGGCAGCGGCGCCATGCCCAGCAGCGCCAGCGTGCGGCGGATGGCGCGCCAGGCCACCCCGGGCGCGTCCGGGTCGCGGTGCTGGCCGCATTCCAGCGTCACGCCGTAGCCGCCGCGGCTGCGGATGTACTCGTTGGTGCCGCAGCCGTAGCCCAGCGCCTCGGCGCCCGGCGCCGCGCCGCCGGCGCGCTGCGCCAGGCCGGCGGCGTAGACGTCGAGCCAGCCCTCGACCACGGTGGGAGTGCGCAGGTGCAGCGCCAGGCGGCCCTCCTGCGCGGCCTGGGCGAAGGGCTCCAGCGGGCCGTCGTTGTCGCGCGGGCCGATCATGGCGAAGGCCTCGCCGCGGCTTTCGAAGGAGTGCAGGTCCAGCAGCACCTCGTGCCGCGCGATCACCGGGCACAGCAGGTTGGCCAGGCGGTCCTCGTTGTCCACCGGCGCGGTGCGCGGCATGAAGGAGCGGTTGAGGTTGCGCTCGCCCTCGCGCGCCAGGCGGCGGCGCGCCAGCGGGTTGGCGATGGGCACCAGCGTGAGCTGGCCGCGCCGCAGCGCGAGCGTGCCGGCGGCCAGTTCGTCCAGCACGCGCTCGATGCCGGCCGTGCCGCAGGTCTCGTCGCCGTGCACGCCGCCCATCACCAGCAAGCGCGGCCCCGGGCGCAGGGCCGCGAAGCCGTGGATGCGCAGCGTGTCGTCGGTGGGGGTGGACGGCATGGGCGGCAGTCGTCAGCCGGCGAGCTGCGCCCGCATCGCGGCGATCACCGCGGCATAGTCCGGCGCGTTGAAGATCGCGCTGCCGGCCACGAAGGTGTCGGCCCCGGCCGCCGCCACGCGGGCGATGTTGTCGGCCTTGATGCCGCCGTCCACCTCCAGCCGGATGTCGCGGCCGCTGGCGTCGATGCGCCTGCGCGCGGCCTCGACCTTGCGCAGCGCCGAGTCGATGAAGCCCTGGCCGCCGAAGCCGGGGTTGACGCTCATGATCAGGACCAGGTCGATGTCCTCGATCACCCAGTCCAGCACCTCCAGCCCGGCCCCCGGGTTGAACACCAGCCCCGGCCTGCAGCCGGCCGCACGGATGGCCTGGATGCTGCGGTGCACGTGCGTCGAGGCGTCGGGGTGGAAGCTGATGTAGTCGGCGCCCGCTTTGGCGAAAGCCGCGGCCAGCGCGTCCACCGGCTCGATCATCAGGTGCACGTCGATCGGCACCGGCTGGCCGGCGGGCGTTTTCGCGTGCGGCTTGAGCGCCTCGCACACCATCGGGCCGAAGGTGAGGTTGGGCACGTAGTGGTTGTCCATCACGTCGAAGTGGATCCAGTCGGCGCCGGCGGCGACGACGTCGGCCACCTCGGCGCCCAGCCGGGCGAAGTCGGCGGCCAGGATGGACGGGGCGATGCGGTGGGTGGAGCGGCTCATGGACCGGCATTGTCGCGGCATTGCCCTCGGCGGGACCGGCCGCGGCCGGTTGCTAACATCGGCCCCATGCCGTACCCCGAGCACCCGATGACCGTGGAGGTGGAGCCGCACTACCTGGCGGACCAGTCTTCCCCCAGGGAAGGCGTGTACACCTTCGCCTACACGATCACGGTGAGCAACGTGGCGGCCTTCCCCCTCCAGCTCATCGCGCGCCACTGGCTGATCGACGATGCCTCCGGCCACCGGCAGGAGGTCAAGGGCCTGGGGGTGGTCGGGCAGCAGCCGCTGCTGGCGCCGGGCCAGTCCTTCCGCTACACCAGCGGATGCCGGCTGCGGGCGCCGCGCGGCACCATGCAGGGGAGCTATTTCGTGGTGAGCGAGACGGGCGAGCGCTTCGACGTGCCCATCCCGCTGTTCGTGCTGTCGGCCGAGAGCGGCGACGACCCCCTCGCCAGCGCGCTGCCGCGCGTCCTGCACTAACCGGGAGCGCCGGCCGCAGGCGCCGGCGACTCCCTTCTGTCCTGCTGATGAATTTCTTCTCTTCCGATCTGCTGGGCTTCTGGGCCGACTGGGTGCGCCCCACGGCCGGCCTGCCCGCGGTGGGCTGGGCCCTGCTGGTGGCCGCCGCCGCCGCCGCCGGCCACCTGGTGCAGCGCTACGTGGGCCTGCCCAAGGTGGTGGGCTACTCGCTGGTGGGCACGGTGGTCGGCCTGGCCGGCGTCGAGGGCGCGATGTGGCCGCTGCAGGGCACCGCCCTGTTCCTGATGGAACTGGGCGTGGCCATCGTGCTGTTCGAGGCCGGCGGGCGGCTGCCGCTGGGCTGGTTCCGCCACAACCCGATGGTGCTGGCGCAGAGCCTGGTCGAGTCGCTGCTCACCTACGCCGCCGTCTGGCAGCTGCTGCACTGGCTGGACGTGCCCGAGCCGGTGGCCGGGCCGCTGGCCACCATCGCGGTGGCGGCCTCGCCCGCGGTGCTGATGCGCGTGGCCATCGACACCCGCGCCTCCGGCCCGGTGACCGAGCGCGCCATGGCGCTGGCCACGCTCAGCACCTTCTATGCGCTGGTGCTGGGCTACGGCCAGGCCAGCCTGGTCGAACGCATGCTGCCCGGCTGGTTCGAGCGCTTCTACCCGGTGCTGGTGGTGCTGGGCCTGTCCTTCGTGGTGGGGGCGCTGATGGCGCTGGCGCTGCGCTCGGCCCTGCGCGTGATGAGCCCGACCAGCGAGAACACCTCGATCCTGCTCCTGGCCATCATCGGCGCCGGCGCGGCGGTGGCGACGCACTTCGGCGGCGCGGCGCCGCTGGCGGCGCTGATCGGCGGGGTGCTGCTCAAGCTGCTCAACCCGCGGCCCTGGGTGTGGCCGCGGCAGCTGGGCAGCGCGTCCTCGCTGGTGACCATGCTGATGTTCGTGCTGGTCTCGATGGTGGCCGCGCAGGCCGAGTGGAGCGCGCCGGTGGCCGCCACCGTGCTGGCCCTGATCGGCGTGCGCACCGTCGCCAAGATCGCCGGCGTGGCGCTGGCCAACCCCGGCAGCGGCGCCAGCTGGCGGCAGGCGGTGTGGGTGGGCTGCGCGATGTCGCCGCTGTCGTCCATCGCGCTGCTGATCGCCTCCAGCTTCGTCGCGGCCTCGCCGCTGCTGGGCCTCATGGTCACGCAAATCGCGCTGCCGGCGATCCTGGTGATGGAGGTGGTGGGCGCGGTGCTGGCCACCCTCGCCATCCACGGCGCGGGAGAAGCCTCGCGCCCCTGGCGGCCGGAGGCCCTCTCGACCCCGGAGGACACCCAGCGATGATGCCCTCGATCTTCTCCGATGCCAGCGCCGAGGCGGCGCACGTGCCCGAGGCCCTCAAGAGCCAGGCCGACCGGCGCCGGGTGCCGCTGGAGCCCTTCAGCAGCTCCAAGGCGCTGTCGCTGGGCGTCGAGCTGGAGCTGCAGCTGGTCAACACGCACGACTACGACCTCGCGCCCTACGCCGAGGACATGCTGCGCGGCATGGCGCAGTTCGAGCTGCCCGGCAGCGTGGTGCCGGAGATGACCTCCAGCATGATCGAGATCTCCACCGGCGTGTGCCACTCGGCCGAGGAGGTGCTGGCGCAGCTCGCCCCGATCCGCGACGCGCTGGTGAAGACGGCCGACCGGCTCAACATCGCCGTGCTGGGCGGCGGCACGCACGCCTTCCAGCAGTGGCACGAGCGGCGCATCTACGACAAGCCGCGCTTTCGCGAGCTGTCGGAGCTGTACGGCTACCTCAGCAAGCAGTTCACCATCTTCGGCCAGCACGTGCACGTGGGCTGCCCCGACGCCGACGCGGCGCTGCTCATGCTGCACCGCATGAGCCGCTACATCCCGCACTTCATCGCGCTGTCGGCCTCCTCGCCCTTCGTGCAGGGGCAGGACACGGCCTTCGACTCGGCGCGGCTGAACTCGGTGTTCGCCTTCCCGCTGTCGGGGCGCGCGCCCTTCACGCTGAGCTGGCGCGAGTTCGGCGACTACTTCGAGCGCATGACGCGCACCGGCGTCGTGCGCAGCATGAAGGACTTCTACTGGGACATCCGGCCCAAGCCCGAGTTCGGCACCATCGAGATCCGCGTCTTCGACACGCCGCTGACGGTGGAGCGCGCCGCCGCGCTGGCCGGCTACGTGCAGACGCTGGCCTCGCACTTCCTGCAGGAGCAGCCCTTCGTGCCGAGCGAGGACGACTACCTCGTCTACACCTACAACCGCTTCCAGGCCTGCCGCTTCGGCCTCGATGCGGTGTACGTGGACCCGGCCACCGGCGACCACCTGCCGCTGCGCGAGCACATCCTGCGCACCATGACCATGCTCGAACCGCACGCCGCCACGCTGGACGCCACGCGCGCCTTCGCCCGCCTGCGCACCGACGTCGAGGCCAGCCACAACGACGCGCGCTGGCTGCGCGAGCGCCAGGGCAAGGAGCGCCTGCTGGCCGAGGTGGTGCGGCAGGCGGCGCAGCGCTTCAGGGGCTGAGCAGTTCCGCCACGTCCGGGTGCAGCGCGGCCAGCCCCTTGTCGAAAGTGGCCAGCCTGCCCTGGTTCCTGCGCGCCAGTTCGGCCAGATAAGCGTCGGTCACTTGCCTGTGGCCCAGCACGCCTTTCATGCCCACCTGCAAATAGTCCAGCGCATCAGGCCAGAAACGGTGGCGCGGATGTTCGGCAAAGCCGCGCAGCACGCCCAGCGCGTCCTCTGTTGCGGGCACGGCGCCAAAGTTGAGCAGCATCCGCAGCAGCGTGCCTTGCGTGATGGGGCAGGTGGCGAACAGCCCCGACCGCTGCCGGAACCAATCCCTTGCCGCCAAGTGATGCACGTGCGCCGGATAAGCGAGCGCGACGAGCACGTTGCCATCCAGCAGCGCGGCAGTTCCAGCTGCGGCCGTCATGCTTCGTTTTCGAGCGCGCGCACGTCGTCCTCGGACATGGGCCGGGTCGCGCCCAGGATGACGGGCAGGCCGGTTTCCCCGTCCATGCGGAATGCGGCCTGCGGCGCATCGGCGCGGGACGCCTGCACCGTCAAGCCGCGCCGCATCAGCTCAGCCACGGTTTGACCCAGGCTGCGCCCGTTGTGGCGCGCCAAGCTGGACGCGATGCGGTGCAAGTCGTCGGGCAGATCAATCGTGGTACGCATGAACACATCTTGATGCACTGACATCATGATGTCAACGGCACCCTCCGGCGGTGGCGTATGCTTTTCCGCTCTCATGAGCGAATTCGACCTGATCTCAGACTATTTCACACGCCCCGCGCGGCGAGCGGCGCTGGGCGTGGGCGACGACTGCGCGCTGCTGGCGCCGGCGCCCGGCATGCAGTTGGCCGTGTCTTCCGACATGCTGGTCGAGGGGCGTCACTTCCTGTCCACGGTCGATCCGGCCGCGCTCGGCCACAAGGCGCTGGCTGTCAACCTAAGCGACCTGGCGGCGGTGGGTGCGAAGCCGCTGGCCTTCACACTGGCGCTGGCGCTGCCCTCGGCCGACGCCGCCTGGCTGGAAGCCTTCTCGCGCGGGCTGTTCGCGCTGGCCGACGCGCACGGCTGCGAGCTGGTGGGTGGCGACACTACGCGCGGGCCGCTGAACATCTGCATCACCGTCTTCGGCGAAGTGCCGCCCGGCGCGGCGCTGCTGCGCTCCGGCGCACGGGCCGGCGACGACCTCTGGGTGAGCGGCACGCTGGGCGACGCGCGCCTGGCGCTGGAGGTCTTCCGCGGCACGCTGGCGGTGCCGGCGGAGGTCTTCGCTGCCGCCCGCGAACGCATGGAGCGGCCCGCGCCGCGCATCGCGCTGGGCCAGGCGCTGCGCGGCCTCGCCAGCAGCGCGATCGACGTCAGCGACGGCCTGGCCGGCGACCTGGGCCACGTGCTGAAGGCCAGCGGCGTGGGCGCCACGCTGGACGCCGACGCCGCGGCCGGCCGGATCGCCGCGCGCCAGGCCGC
>JASGDG010000195.1:0-6315 GCA_047607325.1 Xenophilus sp.
CCGACGGCCTCGCCGCCCGGCACGTGCAGCGCCGCGGGCTCGCGCACCGGCACGCGCTCCAGCGCCACCAGGCCCACGCGCTTGCGCTCCACCGGCGTGCTGCCGCCCAGCTGGCCCAGGATGCGGCCCGCGCCCGGAAAGCCGCCCTCGCGCTCGCCGCCCGCGCGGCGCACCTTCTGGATCGCCCAGGTGAGCGCGGCCTCGACCGGCGTGGTGGTGGCGTCCAGGTCGCTGCCGTACAGGCACAGGCCGGCCTCCAGCCGCAGCGAGTTGCGCGCGCCCAGGCCGATGGGCTGCACCTCGGGCTGCGCGAGCAGCGCGCGGGCCAGGCGCTCGGCGTCTTCGGCCCGCACGGAGATCTCGAAGCCGTCCTCGCCGGTGTAGCCGCTGCGCGTGGCGAAGGCCGGCACGCCGCCGATCTGCACCGCGCCGCCGGTCATGAAGACGAAGCGGCCGACGCCGGGCGAGAGCCGTTCCAGCACCGCCGCCGCCTGCGGGCCCTGCAGCGCGAGCAGGGCATGGTCGGGCATCGGCAGCACCTGGCAGCGCCCGCCGATCTTCTGCCGGATGTGCGCGATGTCGGCGTCCTTGCAGGCGCCGTTGACGACCACGAAGAGGCTGCCCGACCCTTCGTTGAAAAACATCAGGTCGTCCAGGATGCCGCCCTCGTCGTTCAGCAGCAGCCCGTAGCGTTGCTTGCCGGGCGCCAGGCCGAGCACGTCGACCGGCATCAGCGTCTCGAAGGCGGCGGCGGCATCCGGCCCCGCCAGCCGCAGCTGGCCCATGTGGGAGATGTCGAACAGGCCCGCCGCGCTGCGCGTGTGGCGGTGTTCGGCGATCAGGCCGGCGGGGTACTGCACCGGCATCGAATGGCCGGCAAAGGGCACCATGCGCGCGCCCAGCTCGACATGCAGGTCGTACAGGGGCGTCTTGAGCAGCGGGGCAGCGGAAGGGGCGTCGGCCATGGGGCACTCCGGCGGGGCAGTCGAAATCCACGAGGCACATCGTGGGCCACCCCGGCTGTCCCTGGTGCCTGAGAGATTCGCCTCCAGCGATCGGAGGTTTGCTCCTTCGGCGGGTGCCATCGGCGGCGATGCCGGGCGCCTCTCTCCAGCCAGGAAACGCCCGCATCGGCGGGCGCTGGTCAGTCCTTCTGCCTGAGCGTTCGGATGCTTCCTGCGCCTTCGGCGGCCCCGCGCGGCGGGACTCTCTCCTGACCTGGCGGAGTGTAGTGGATCAGTGCACCGCCTCGGCTGGCAGCAGGCGCTGGACATCAGCAGCAGGGCGGGCATCGCCTGCGGCTGTGACGTTCGCGTGCGTGCCCGCGAGGCGGCATACTCTCCAGCCCGGCCGCTGCAGGGGCGGACCCCGAACCACGACAGGAGACTCCATGGACGACCTCGCTCAACGCACCATTTCCAAGGTGAGCTGGCGGCTGCTGCCGCTGCTGATGCTCAGCTACTTCGTCGCCTACCTCGACCGCGTCAACCTCGGCTTCGCCGGGGCCTCCATGTCCAAGGACCTGGGCTTCACCAGCACCATCTTCGGCAACGCGGCCGGCATCTTCTTCATCGCCTACTTCCTGCTGGAGGTGCCGAGCAACCTGGCGCTGGATCGCTTCGGCGCGCGGCGCTGGATCGCGCGCATCATGTTCAGCTGGGGCGTGATCTCGGCGGCGCAGGCCTGGGTCGGCGGCGCCGCCAGCTTCAACATCGTGCGCTTCCTGCTCGGCGCGGCCGAGGCGGGCTTCTTCCCCGGCGTCATCTACTACCTGACGCTGTGGTTCCCGGCGGCGTACCGCGCGCGCATCGTGGGCTGGTTCATGTTCGCGGTGCCCATCTCCACCGTCATCGGCTCGCCCATCTCCGGCTACATCCTGAACATAGAGGGCGTGGGCGGCATGCACGGCTGGCAGTGGCTGTTCATCCTGGAGGCGGTGCCCGCCATCGTGCTGACCCTGTTCGTGCTGTTCTACCTGCCCGACGGTCCGAAGGACGCCCGCTGGCTGGCCGACGACGAGCGCCGCTGGCTGGAGGGAACGCTGGGCGCGGAGCGCCGCCAGCGCGAGTCGCAGCACCGCATCTCGTGGACGCAGTCGCTGCTGAACTGGCGCGTGATCGCCATGGGCTTCATCTACATGGGCATCACGGTGCCGCTGTACGGGCTGGGCTTCTTCCTGCCGCAGATCATCAGGGGCTTCGGCGGCCTGTCGAACGTGGAGGTCGGCTTCATCAACGCCTTCCCCTACCTGGTGGGCGCCATCGCGATGCTGCTGTGGGCGCGCTGGTCCGACGCGCGGCGCGAACGCAAGGGCTTCCTGCTGGTGCCACTGGCGTGCATCGTCGTCGGCCTGGTCGCGGCGGCGGAGATCAGCGCGCCGGTGCCGAAGATGGCGGCCGTGACGCTGGCTTCATTCGGCGTCTTCGCGGCGCTGCCGGTGTTCTGGACCATCCCGACGGCCATCCTCAGCGGCGTCGCCGCGGCGGCCGGCATTGCCTGGATCAACTCCATCGGCAACCTGGGCGGCTACATCGGCCCGACCGTCTTCGGCATGCTGCGCGACCGCATGGGCAACGACATCTATGCGGTGATGTTCCTGGCGCTGCTGGCCGTGGTCGCCTTCGTGCTGGTGCTGGTGGTCGGGCACGACGCGCGCGGCGAGCAGGCGGCCGAGCCGGCCCGCGCCTGAGCGGGCGGCGGGGCCGCGCCTACATGCCCACGTAGTTGGGCCCGCCGCCGCCTTCGGGCGTGACCCACACGATGTTCTGCGTGGGGTCCTTGATGTCGCAGGTCTTGCAGTGCACGCAGTTCTGCGCGTTGATCTGCAGGCGCTGCTGCCCGGCCTGGGCCTCGTCGGCCACGAACTCGTACACCCCGGCCGGGCAGTAGCGCCCCTCCGGCCCCGCGTACTCCGGCAGGTTGATGCGGGTGGGCACCGCCGGGTCCTTGAGCGTCAGGTGCGCCGGCTGGTTCTCCTCGTGGTTGGTGTTGCTCACGAACACCGAGCCCAGCCGGTCGAAGGTCAGCTTGCCGTCCGGCTTGGCGTACGCGATGGGTTTGTGCCGGCTGGCCGGCTCCAGGCAGGCGTGGTCCGGCTTGTCGCGGTGCAGCGTCCAGGGGATGTGGCCGCGCAGCACGAACTGCTCGAAGCCGTTCATCAGCGTGCCCACCGTCAGGCCGCGCTTGAACCAGTTCTTGAAGTTGCGGTCCTTGTGCAGTTCGGCGTGCAGCCAGCTCTTCTCGAAGGCCTCGGGGTAGGCCGCGAGTTCGTCGCCCGCGCGGCCGGCCGTCACCGCCTCGAAGGCGGCCTCGGCCACCAGCATGCCGGTCTTGATGGCCGCATGGCTGCCCTTGATGCGGCCCACGTTCAGGTAGCCCGCGTCGCAGCCGGCCAGCGCGCCGCCCGGGAACACCGTCCTGGGCAGCGACAGCAGCCCGCCCGCGGTGATGGCCCGCGCGCCGTAAGAGAGACGCTTGGCGTTGACCTCGCCCTTGTCGTCGGTGAGGTACCAGCGGATGCGCGGGTGGGTCTTCCAGCGCTGGAACTCCTCGAAGGGGCTGAGATAGGGATTGCGGTAGCCCAGCCCGGTGACGAAGCCCATGGCCACCTTGTTGTCCTCCAGGTGATAGAGGAAGGCCCCGCCGTAGGTCCATTCGTCCATCGGCCAGCCGGCCGTGTGCATGACGAAGCCGGGCGTGTGGCGGCTCGGGTCGATCTCCCACAGCTCCTTGATGCCGATGGCGTAGCTCTGCGGGTCGCTGTCCGCGTCGAGCTTGAAGCGGCTGATCAGCTGGCGGCCCAGGTGGCCGCGCGCGCCCTCGCAGAACAGGGTGTACTTGCCGTGCAGCTCCATGCCGAGCTGGAAGCTTTCGGTCGGCTGGCCGTCCTTGCCGATGCCCATGTTGCCGGTGGCCACGCCTTTGACGGAGCCGTCCTCGTTGTAGAGCACCTCGGCGGCCGGAAAGCCCGGGAAGATCTCCACGCCCAGCTCCTCGGCCTGCTGCGCCAGCCAGCGCACCACGTTGCCCAGGCTGACGATGTAGTTGCCGTGGTTCTGCGCGAAGGGCGGCAGGAAGAGGCCGGGCACGCGCACGCCGCCGGTCTCGCTGAGGAAGACGTAGGCGTCGTCGGTGACGGGCTGGTTCAGCGGCGCGCCCCTGGCTTTCCAGTCGGGGATCAGCTCGGTCAGCGCCTTCGGGTCCATCACGGCGCCCGAGAGGATGTGGGCGCCGGGCTCGGAGCCCTTTTCGAGCACGACCACGGAGACCTCCTTGTCGTGCTGCGCGGCCAGCTGCTTGAGCCGGATCGCCGCCGACAGGCCCGCCGGGCCTGCGCCGACGATCACCACGTCGTATTCCATGGCCTCGCGCGGGCCGTACTGGGCCAGGATCTCGTCTGGAGTCATCGGGGTCTCTTCGTATCGGATGAAAGACGGCCCTCGGGAAGGGCGTAACCATCCATTCTATTCAGCCGGCCCGCGCGGCCGGCCGTCGCCCGCGCGACGCGGACGCCGGCCGGCAGCGTGCTCCCTTGCCGAATCCAGTCGACGACAGCGCCCATGAAGATCGGGATGCCCGAGAAGAAGCTGGTCCACGAGGCCGTCTGGATCTGGCCAGCACGATCGACTGGCTGAAGACGAGGTCGGGGCGCTGCGACACCGGGATGATGTCCGTGAGCGGCCCCGGCGAATCGCTGGGCGGGACGTGAGGAGCCCCACCTGCCGCGGCGCGCTCGATGCCTCCGCGCGTTGCCGCGTGGCGGGGCCGGCGTGAGCCGGCCTTCCCTGCCCTTGAGGAAGGCCGGCTTGTCCCCGTCAGGGCGGGTTCAGAAGTCGACCGAGACCGAGGCCGAGACCGTGCGCGGCGCGCCCAGGGTGGCAACCGGCGTGGATTCGCTGAACACTCCCGAGTAATAGTTGCGGTCGAACAGGTTGGTCACGTTCAGGCGGAACACCGTGTTGCGGCCGTAGAGCTTGGTGGCGTAGCGCGCGCCCGCGTCGAACACGGTCCAGCCGGGCAGCTTCAGCGTGTTGGCGCTGTCCAGGTACGCGCTGGAGCTGGTCTGGATGCGGCCGGTGAGCGTCAGGCCGGCCACGCCGGGCACGTCCCACTCCAGGCCCAGGTTGCCCTGCCAGCGCGGCACGCCCACGGCGGTGTTGCCGTCGTAGGTGCCGCCGTCGGTCTTGGTCAGCACGCCCTGCACGTAGGCCACGCCGCCGAGCAGGCGCACACCGCGCGTCAGCTCGCCGAAGGTGTTCCATTCCAGGCCGCGCACGCGCTTCTCGCCGCCGTCGGTGGCGTCGTAGGCGTCGCCCGAGGCGAATGTGATCAGGCTCGGCTTGGTGATCTCGAACAGGGCGGCCGTGTTGGTGAAGGTGCCGGCATTCCACTTGACGCCGGTTTCCTTCTGCTCCGTCTTGTACGGCGCGAAGGTGTAGTCGCGGACGTAGCCGCCGGCCGTGGTGATGGAATCACCCTGGCTCAGGCCCTGCACATAGTTGGCGTACAGGGAGACGTTCGGCCCCCAGGGCTTGTAGACCACGCCGACGGCAGGCGTCAGCGCGCTCTCGTCGTACGTGGAACTCAGCGCGCCCGTGGAAGAGCTGTAGCTGCTGGTCTTGACGCCCTGGTCGCGCAGGCCCAGCGTCAGGCGCAGCCGGTCATCCAGCATCGACAGCGTGTCCACCAGTGCCAGGCTGGAGAAGGTGCTGTCGCTCGTCTTGTACAGGTAGGATGGCAGTGTCGGCGCGGCCTGGTACACCGGGCTGTAGATGTTCGTCGTGAACCTGGTCGATGTGCTGACATAGCCATAGTCCAGGTCCAGGCGCGAGGCCTGCAACACCAGCGCGTGTCCCACCGCGCCGGTGTTGAAGTTGAAGCGCAGGCCGGCCTCGGACGACACGGTGTCCTCGAACATGCGCTGGCCGGTGATGAACGTGTTCGTGCTGGTGCCGGCGGCGTTGATGGAGCGCACGTGCGTGCCGGTGAGGGTACCCTGCCCGTCCGCGTGGCGCGTGCCGATGCCGGCGAAGGCCGTCACGTGGTCGTTGAACGCGTACTCCGCCCGCAGGATCACGGCCTTGTTCTCGTACTCGCCCCAGGCCCCGGGGAACTGGTTGAGGCTGGCGTCGGGCGCGGGCAGCACCGTGCTGGGGAACCAGAACATGGCGGCCGTGCCGCCTTTGAACGACTCCTTGCTGTAATAGGCGTCCAGGGAGGCCTTGAACCCGGCGTTGCGATAGTCCAGAGCGGCCGAGAGGAACTGGCGCTTCTTGGACTGGCCGTCCAGGGTGGTGTCGCCGTCGGAGAAGGCGC
>JASGDG010000196.1:0-9155 GCA_047607325.1 Xenophilus sp.
CGCCCAGCGCGCCGCCGATGCCCGCCGCGCCGCGTTCCACCGAGCAGGCGCGCAGGCGCGGGCCCGGCAGCCAGCCGCCGTCGATCTCGTCGCGCAGCGCGACCTCCACGCGCGGGCTGCGCGCGCCCGCAGAGAAGGCGCTCGTGTAGCCGCTCTCCAGCAGGATGCGGGCGTTGCGCGCCGTCACGTGCGCCAGCACCGCCTCCTCGGGCGGCCGGGCGATGGGCCGGCCCACCGAGGAGGGGAAGGTCAGGTGCGCATGGGATTCCACCAGCCCCGGCAGCAGCGTCGCGCCGCGGCCGTCCACACAGCGCCAGCCCGGGGGCGCCGCCAGGGCCGGTCCGCCCGCGCCATGCGGCCGCACGTGCTCGATGTGCCGGCCGCGGACGCTCACGTCGGCCAGGAAGCCCGGCGCACCCGTGCCGTCGAACACGCTCACGTGGCGGAACAGGGTGCCTTCGGGGTGGTCCGTCATGTCAGAGTTTGCGGCTGTTCTTGCCGTAGGCGGCCGCGAAGGACGGCCGCACCTGCATGCGCCCATACCAGGCGCGCAGATGGGGCCGTGCGTCAAGCAGGGCCAGGCGGTCCAGGTCCTCCATGCGCACCACCGTCGGCAGCAGGCTGACGTCGGCGAAGGTGAAGTCCCCGCCCGCCAGCCATGTGTCCGCCGCCAGCGCGGCGTCGGCGCGCGCGAAGGTCTGCGCGATCTGCTCCAGCGCCGCCTCCACTTCCCCGGGCGCGAAGCCTTCCGGCCCCATGCGCAGGTAGAAGTGCTTGCGCAGCGGGCGCCGGTCCGCGTTGGCCGCGCGCTCGGCCGGGCTCATGGCGCGCGCCGCGTGCCCGAAGGACTGCTGGAAGGAGGGCACGCGGGTGGCCGGCGTCGCCACCTCGTCCAGGTACTGCTGCCACATGCGCATGCGTGCGCGGGCCAGCGGCTGCGCGGGGCGCAGCGGCCGCTGCGCGAACACGTCCTCCAGGTACTCCATGATGACCGTCGAGTCCCCGATGGGCTGGCCGTCGTGCACGAGCGTGGGGACGACGCCGTTCGGGTTGAGCCGCAGGTAGGCCGCGCCGAGGTGCTCGCCGTCGCGCAGCGACAGGCAGCGGTCCTGCCAGTCCAGCCCTTTCTCGTGCAGCGCCATGCGCACGCGCTGACTGCAGGTGGAGACCCAGGCGTGGTACAGCTCAAGCATGGCGCGCCGGCTCGACGACGCCGCGGCACGCGCCGAAGCCGATGCGGACCTGCCCCGGCGCCTCGCAGTGCGCCGACAGCGTGATCTCGTCGCCGTCCTCCAGGAAGGCGCGGCGCTCGCCGCCGGGCAGCTCGATCGGCGCCTTCCCGCCGCGCGTGAGTTCGAGCAGGCTGCCGGCTTCCTGCGCGCCGGGGCCCGAGACGGTGCCGCTGCCCAGTAGGTCGCCGGTGCGCAGGTTGCAGCCGCCCGCGGTGTGGTGCGCGACCATCTGCGCCAGCGTCCAGTGGCAGTCGCGCGCGAAGCGCGCGGTGGCGATGACCTGGGCCGGCAGGCCCTGCGCGCGCATGCGCGCGGTGCTCAGCCGCGTCTGCAGCCGGATGTCGATGCCGCCGACGGCGCGGTCGCCCGCGTCCAGCAGGTAGGGCAGCAGCGGCGGATCGTCCGGCTCGCGCGCGGCGGCGGCGGTGCGGAACGGCCGCAGCGCCTGCATCGTCACCATCCAGGGCGAGATCGTGGTCGCGAAGCTCTTGCCGAGGAAGGGGCCGAGCGGCTGCGTCTCCCAGGCCTGCAGGTCGCGCGCCGACCAGTCGTTGAGCAGCACCAGGCCGGCCAGGTGCGCCTCGGCTTCGGCCAGGCGGATCGGCCGGCCGCGCGGGTTGCCGGCGCCGACGATGGCGCCGAACTCGGCCTCGAAGTCCAGCCGCCGCGAGGGGCCGAACGCCACGGCGTCGGCGCCGTGCGGCTTCGACTGGCCCTCTGGGCGCCAGACGGGCTCGCCGTCCGGGATCACCGACGAGCTGCGGCCGTGGTAGGCCGGCGGCAGCGAGCGGAAGTTGGGCAGGATCGGCGCATCGGGCCGGTAGAGCGAGCCGACGTTGAACGCGTGGTGGCGCGAGGCGAGGAAGTCCGTGTAGTCGCCGATCGACACCGGCAGCCGCATCTGCACGCCGGCCTGCGGCACGAGGCAGTCCGCCGCCTCGCGCTGGCACGGCGCGCCTTCGTGCAGCAGCGCGGTGAGCTGCGCGCGCAGCAGGTCCATGGCGGCGTGGCCCTGCGCCAGCAGCGCATCGAGCGAAGCTTCGCCGCAGGCGGCCGCCAGTGTGTCGGGCAGGTCCGGCAGCAGGCCGCGCCGCTGCGCCTCGGCCAGGTCGAGCACCTGGGGGCCGATGGCCACGCCGATGCGGCCGCGGTCCGCGGGGGCGTGCGCGAACACGCCCAGCGGCAGGTTCTGCAGTGGAAAGTCCGTGCGGCCGGGCTGCGCGCCCTCGACCCAACTCGTGGAGGGAGCGCTCACAGCGGCTGCGCGTCGATGAGCACGAAGGCGATGCGCACCGGCACGTCGCCGCGGTTGGACCACGCATGGTGCGTGCCGCGCTGGATCAGCACATCGCCCGGGCGCATCAGCGCCTCGCCCTCGTCCATCAGGGCCCAGACCTCACCCTCGAGCACGATCGCGTAGTCGACGGTGTCGGTGCGGTGGAAGGCCGGGTGGCGCGCCTGGCCCGACAGCACGTGCCCCTCGCCCCATTGCGCGAAGGTCGCGGGCGTGCCGGAGAAGTCGCGCTCGCGTTCGGGTGGCAGCACGAGGATGCGGAAGATGCTGCCGCCCGGCGGCGGCGACAGCCGCGTCGGCCGGTCGGCCGCGTCGGCGCTGCCCGCGTTGGAGGCCGGCGAGCCGTCCGTCTCCCAGAGGTCGATCATCGCGAGGTTGGGCGTGGCCTCGGGCTGGCGCACGTTGGGCGCCGGCCCGTCGCTGAGGAAGACCGAGCGCCCCTGCGCGTCGTGGCCGGTGACGATCCGGCGCTGGGAGCGGATGAAGGGCTTGGCGGTCGGGGAGGTGGCGTCGGCGGGGGAGGCGGGCAGGGCCATGAAGGGAACATGATGCGATGAAGGTCAGCGCATGCTAGGCAAGCCCCCCGGCACGGCAAAGGGCCGGCACGGAATGGCAGCTATCCCCTGCCGGACATATCGGCGGCCGGCGCGTGATGGTGGCTGTCGGCGTACACGGTCTGCACGGTTTCGCGCAGCAGGGCCATGACGCAGCGCGTGGCGCCCGTGATCGGGCCGCTGCGGGAGATGGCCAGATCCAGATGCAGCACGACCTCGGGCGAGACGATGCGCGTGGTCGACAGCCGGCCCGTGCGGCGCTCGGATTCGACCGCCAGCGGGCTGAGCAGGGCATAGGCGGTGCCGGTCGCCGCCACGTCGCGCAGCACGTTGACCGAGTTGGCCTCCAGCACGGTGTTGAGCGTCATGCCACGCTCGGCGAACAGCCCCACCAGATGCCGGTGCATCAGGCCGGGCCGGGTGTAGACCACCAGGGGCAGCCCGTCGAGCGCCGCGAACGGCAGGCTGCCGGCGGCCAGCCGCGGATCGCCGGGCGCGCCGCACAGCAGCAGCGGAAAGTCGGCCAGCGGCTCGTCGTCCTTGCGCGGCGTGTCGCCGTAGCGCAGGGTCACGCCCAGGTCGGCCTGGCCGCCGTGCAGCCAGGCCTCGATCTGGTCGATGTGGCCTTCGAGGAAGCTCAGCCGGATGGCGGGGTGGCGCTCGCGCACACGGGAGAACAGCAGCGCCATCGCCGGGCTGCTGAACGAGGGCAGGCTGGCCAGCCGCACCTGGCCCGCAGTGGTGCCGGCCAGCGTGCGGAAGTCGTCGGCCAGGCGCTGCGTGCCGTCGAGCCAGGCGCGGATGCGCGGCACCACTGTCTGGCCGAAATCAGTGAGCACCATGCCGCGCCCGGTGCGGCGGAACAGGCGTGCGCCCCAGTCGTGCTCGAGTTGCGCGATCACCTTGCTCACATGCGGTTGCGAGGTGTGGCCTGCCAGCGCCGCGCGCGAGAGGCTGCCCCATTGCGCCACCTCCAGCAGCAGGCGCAGCTTGTCCGGGTCGAGGGGGGCCATCGTCATGCGCGGAACTATAGGTGGCTGCCGGCGTGCGTCGCGCGGCTCGCGGGTTTTCACTGACCGGCCGAAGCTGGGGGATATAGCTGATATCTCCGGCAACCCGTTTCCGCGCAGCGAAGCGGCACCTAGAGTCGGAAGCATGCACACCACGGAAGAACGCGACGGCATGCGCATCGAATGGGATGCGCCGATTCCCATGGACGACGGCCTGGTGCTGCGGGCGGACATCTTCCGCCCGCTGGGCGAAGGCCGCTGGCCGGTCATCATGAGCCATGGCCCTTACGGCAAGGGCGTGGCCTTCCAGGAGGCCTACCGGACCGCGTGGGAAAACCTGCTGGTCGAGCACCCCGAGGCAGTGAAGGGAACGAGCAGCCGGTACGCCAACTGGGAGACGGTCGATCCCGAAAAGTGGGTGCCCGACGGCTACGTGGTCATCCGGGTCGATTCGCGCGGCGCGGGCCGCTCCCCCGGCTACCTGTGCCACAACGATGCGCGCGAGAACCGCGACTACCACCTGTGCATCGAATGGGCCGCGGCACAGCCCTGGTGCAACGGCAAGGTGGGGCTCAACGGCATTTCCTACTACGCGGCCAACCAGTGGCGCGCGGCCGCCACGCAGCCCCCGCACCTGGCGGCCATCTGCGTGTGGGAAGGCTGGCAGGACAACTACCGCGAGGCCAATCGCCACGGCGGCATCCTCAGTTCGTGGCGCCGCACCTGGCAGCAGAGCCAGGTCAAGACGGTGCAGCACGGCGTCGGCCCGGCGGGCCGGCGACACCCGGTCACCGGCGTGCCGGCCTGCGGCGACGAGACGCTGAGCGACGCGCAGCTGGCGGCCAACCGCGAGGACATGTGGGCCGAATTGCTGGCCCACCCGCTCGACGGCCCCTACTGGCGCGAACGCTCGGCCGACCTGAGCCGGGTGACGGTGCCGCTGCTGTCGGCCGGCAACTGGGCCGGCCACGGCCTGCACGGGCGCGGCAACTTCGAGGGCTGGCTGGGCGCGGCATCGACGCAGAAGTGGCTCGAGGTGCATGCCGGATCGCACTGGGGGCCTTTCTATGCCGACTGGGGCGTGGCGCTGCAGAAGCGCTTCTTCGGCCATTTCCTCAAGGGTGAGGACACCGGCTGGCAGCATCAGCCGCCGGTGGACCTCGAGATCCGCCACGTCGACCGTTTCGTGCGCCGCGCCGAGCAGGAATGGCCGCTGGCCCGCACGCAGTGGACGCACTGGTACCTGCATCCGCAGGACCTGTCGCTCTCGACCACGCCGCCGGAGGCTGGCGCCGTGCTCGAATACGACCCGAAGGGCGAGGGCATCACTTTCCAGTCGGCGTCGCTGGTGGCCGAGACCGAGATCACCGGGCCCTCGGTGCTGCGCCTGTTCGTCTCCTCCGGCACGCCGGACGCCGACCTGTTCGTCGTGCTGCGCGTGTTCGCGCCCGACGGCCGCGAGGTCGTGTTCCGCGGCGCGGTGGACTTCCACTGCCCCGTGGCCCAGGGCTGGCTGCGCGCCTCGCAGCGCAAGACCGACCCGGCCCGCTCGCTGCCCTACCGCCCCTGGCGGCCGCACGACGAGCACCAGCCGCTGGCGCCGGGCGAGGTGGTGCCGATGGACGTGGAGATCTGGCCCACCTGCGTGGTGGTGCCCGCCGGCTACCGCATCGCCGTCACCGTGCGCAGCAAGGACTACAGCTACGAGGGCCTGGGGGCCACGCCCGGCGTGCCGCTGACCGGCGTGGGCAAGCTCAGGCACGAGAGCGTCACCGACAAGCCGGACGCGCTGTTCGGCGGCCCGGTCCGGCTGCATTTCGGCCCCGGACAGCGTGCCAGCGTGCTGCTGCCCGTGATTGGCGCCGCCGAGGGCTGATTCGAAGGAACCCCCATGACCACGAGCGACAAGCAACCCCTGCCCGCGCGACGCATCGTCACGGGCCATGATGCCCGCGGCAGATCCGTGGTGCTCTCGGACGGCATGCCCCCGAACGTGCGGGACAAGGGCACCGACGTGAACTTCGTGGAGATCTGGAGCACTCCGGCCGCGCCGCGCATCGCGGCCCGGGAGCCCGATCCGACCGACGGCCCGCTGGTGGTGCCGCCGCCGGCCGGCGGAACGCGCATCCGCTTCAACGACTTCCATCCGGGACACATCCGCAAGCTGCCGCCGCGCGCGGACGGGCGGCACCCGATGATGCACCGCACCCGCTCCATCGACTACGGGATCGTGCTGCAGGGCGAGCTCTACATGATCCTGGACGACCAGGAGGTGCTGCTGCGCGCCGGCGACGTGGTGATCCAGCGCGGCACCGAGCACGCCTGGGAGAACCGCTCCGACCAGGTCGCGCGCATGGCGTTCATCCTCGTCGCGGCCGAGTTCGGCGACGAACTGCGCGCCACGCTGCCCGAGGCGCTGGAGCTGCGATTGTGAGCCTCGGTGCGCGTGGCCGTTGAGACAAAAAAAGACGAAGGAGACTTGCATGAACATCCAGCCCCGGCGCGGCATCCTGGCCGGCACGGTGGCCATGGCGCTTGGCGCTGCGGCCTCGTGCGCGCATGCCCAGGCCGCTGCTTCGACGAACTGGCCTGACCGGGCGATCCGCTTCGTGGTGCCCGTGGGCGCCGGCGGCAACATGGACAACGTCGCGCGCGTCCTGGCCGAGAAGATGCACCACGAACTGGGCCAGCCCATCATCGTGGAGAACAAGCCGGGCGCCTCCAACATCATCGGCGGCGACTTCGTGGCCAAGTCGCCGCCCGACGGCTACAACGTGCTGGTGACCGGCGTGGGCGGCCGCGCCATCCTTTCGGCGCTGCCCGACAAGATACCCTACGACCCCGAGAAGGACCTGGTGCCCGTGGGCCGCGCGGTCAAGGTGCCGCAGGTCATCGTGGTCCCCTCGCGGTTGAAGGTCTCGACGCTGCCCGAGTTCGTGGCTTATGCCAAGGCGCAGCCGCGGGGCGTCAACCTCGCCTCGCTGGGCATGACCTCGCTGACCCAGGTGGTGGCGGAGCTGTTCAAGCGCGATACGGGCATCCCGATGGTCAGCATCCCCTACCGCTCCGGGCCGGCCGGCGTGATGGCCATGCTGGCCGGCGACGCGGACTTCATGGTGGCCGACGCCGCCGTCGTCATGCCGTCCGTCCTCGCCAGGAAGCTCGTGGCGCTGGCGGTGCCCGGCGCGCAGCGGGTGCCCGAATTGCCGGACGTGCCCACCACCGCCGAGGCCGGCTATCCGCACGCGGTGGTCGAAAGCTCGTACGGCCTGTACGTGCCGACCGGCACGCCGCGCGAGGTGATCCTGCGCCTGAACCGCGCGATGCGCAACGCGCTCGACCAGCCCGACGTGCGCAGAACGCTGACCCAGACCTACGTGGTCCCGGCGCCCAACAGCCCCGAGGAATTCGAGGCGCAGCTCGCCCGGACCACCACGCAGTTGCGGCCGATCGCCCGCGAACTGGGGTTCAGCCTCAAGTGACCACTGCCATGGAGGAGACCGTCATCCGCCGGGGCTTCGTCGACGGCCCGTTCGGCCAGGTGCACTACCGCGAGGCGGGGGCGGGCAGCGGCCGGCCGGCGCTGGTGCTGCTGCACCAGACGGCCGATTCGGGTGCGATGTATGCCGATGCCATGCGCGCGCTGGCGCCGCGCCTGCACGTGATCGCGCCCGACACGCCGGGCTTCGGCGCCTCGGCCGCACCGGCCGCGGCGCCGGGGCTGGCCGGCTACGTCGATGCGCTGCTGGCGTTCGCCGACGCGCTGGGCCTGGCGCGGGCGCACTGGCTCGGCCACCACAGCGGCGCGGGCTTCGCGCTCGAACTGGCCGCGCGCCACCCCCGGCGCGTGGACCGGCTGGTGCTGTGCGGCGTGCCCCGCGTGGCGCCGAACGAGTGCGCCGCGCGCATCGAGGCGCTGAGCCCGCCGCGCGCCTGCACGGGGGCCGACGCGATCGACTGGGCCTGGCGCCGCATCGTGCAGCGCATGGGCGGCTGGGCGACCGAGGCGCAGATGCGCACGAGCTTCCTCGACACGCTGGGCGCGCTCGGCTGGATCCGGCCGGCCTACGAGGCGGTCTATGCATGCGATGCGTCCGCGCGCGCAGCGCAGGTGCAGGCGCCCACGCTGCTGCTGTGCGGCGAGGCCGATGGCTTCGCCGCCAGCCAGCAGGCGTTGCTGCCGCGCTTCGCCCGGGGGCAGCTGCACCTGCTCGCGGGGGTGGGTGCGTCGGCGCTGCTGCAGGCGCCGGCCGCGTTCTCGGCGGCGGTGGCGACCTTCCTCGGGGGCGGCGCCACGACTTTCCTGCGCGATCCTGGAGACACCACGCCATGACATCCCTGGTCTGCACGCGGCGCATCGCCGCGGCCGTCGTCTGTGCGCTGCTGCCGTTCGCCGCCGGTGCGCAGGAGCGCTATCCCTCGCAGCCGATCCGCATCGTGGTGCCCTTTCCGCCGGGCGGCCCGGTCGACGCGCTGGCACGCGTGGTTTCGGCCAAGCTCGCTCCCGTGATGGGTCAGCCGGTGGTGGTCGACAACCGGGCCGGCGCCGGCGGTACTCTGGGCGTGGACAACGTCGCCAGGTCCAGGCCCGACGGCTACAGCCTGGTGCTCGTGGGGCCGGGGCCCCTGGTCGTTTTGCCGGCAGTGTCCAAGCTTCCCTACGATCCGCTGCGCGACCTGCAGCCGATCACGCAGATGGTGACGGCCCCCATGGTCGTGCTCACCAGCAGCCAGTCGCCCTTCAACACGCTCGGCGACGTGGTCCGGGCGGCGCGGGCCAGGCCGGGCCAGCTCAACTATGCGTCCTCGGGCGTGGGCAATTCCAACCACATCGCCTCGGAACTGCTCAAGCGCGAGGCCGGCATCGACTTGCAGCACGTGCCCTACAAGGGCGCCAGTCCCGCGCTCACCGCGCTGATGTCGGGAGAGGTCGAGGTTGCCGTCCTCGACATGCCCGGCCTGCCGGCGCAGCTGGAGGGCGGACGCCTCAAGGCGCTGGCCGTCACCGGCCCGCAGCGCTCGCCGGCGCTGCCCAGCGTGCCGACCACGGTCGAAGCGGGGTTCC
>JASGDG010000197.1:0-22610 GCA_047607325.1 Xenophilus sp.
CTCGGGGCGCGCGATGAGCGGCGCCGGGCGGGCCGGGGCGGCAGGCGCGGCGTGGGCCGGGCGGCTGTCGGTGGCGCCGATGCTCGATTGGACGGACCGCCATTGCCGCTACCTGCATCGCCTGCTCAGCCGGCGGGCGTTGCTCTACACCGAGATGGTGACCACCGGCGCGCTGCTGCACGGCGACGTGTCCCGGCACCTGCGCTTCGATGCATCCGAGCACCCGGTGGCGCTGCAACTGGGCGGCAGCGAGCCGGACGAGCTGGCGAAGTGCGCCAGGCTGGGCGAGGACTGGGGCTACGACGAGATCAACCTCAACTGCGGTTGCCCCAGCGAGCGCGTGCAACGCGGCGCCTTCGGCGCCTGCCTGATGGCCGAGCCGCAGCTGGTGGCAGACTGCGTGAAGGCGATGGTCGACGCGGTCGGCGTGCCGGTCACGGTCAAGCACCGCATCGGCATCGACAAGGTGGAGCGCTACGAATTCGTGCGCGACTTCGTCGGCACGGTGAGCGAGGCCGGCTGCCGCACCTTCATCGTCCATGCGCGCAACGCCTGGCTCCAGGGCCTGTCGCCAAAGGAGAACCGCGAGATCCCGCCGCTGCGCCACGAGCTGGTGCACCGGCTCAAGCACGACTTTCCGGCGCTGCGCTTCTCGATCAACGGCGGTATCCGCACCGATGCGCAGGTGGGCGAGCAACTGCGCCTGCTCGATGGCGTGATGGTGGGGCGCGAGGCCTATCACAACCCCTGGTGGCTGGCCGGGTGGGACGCCGCCTTCTTCGGCGAGGCGCCGCGCGAGATCGACCGCGAGGAGATCGAGGCCCGCATGTGCGACCACATGGCGCGCGAGGCGGCCGAGCATGGCACGCCGTGGTGGAACGTGGCGCGCCACATGCTGGGCCTGCGCAGCGGCCTGCCGGGCGCCCGGCGCTGGCGGCAGGTGTGGAGCGACCACCGGCTCAAGGCGCGGCCGCCGCACGAGGTGATGGGCCTGGCCCGCGCCTCGGCGGCCTCGGTTCTGGACCTGCCGGTGGATCAGTAGAGCGACCTTCGGATGCCGCCGCGCAGTTTCCGCTCCGCCGCGTGGAAGCCCCTGGCCGCCAGTTGCGAGGCGCATGGCTCCGACGGCGTGCGGCCCAGCGCCGACGACGGGTCAGATACACCCTCTGAGTAAGATGGCCGGCCAGACCTGCCGCAAGCCTTCGCCCGCCATGAAGAAAATCCTCGTCCTCAATGGACCCAATCTCAACCTGCTTGGCACGCGCGAACCGTCGCAGTACGGCCACGAGACCCTGGCCGACGTGGAGCGCCTGTGCCAGGAGGCCGGCGGCCGCCTCGGCGTGGCCGTCGAGCTGCGCCAGTCGAACTGGGAGGGCCAGCTCATCGACTGGATCCACGAAGCGGGGCGCGAGGTGGCCGCCGGCGCGATGCTGGGCGTGGTGATGAACCCGGGTGCCTACACCCACACCTCCATCGCCCTGCACGACGCCATCAAGGGCGCGAGCGTGCCGTTGATCGAACTGCACATCTCCAACGTGCATGCGCGCGAATCGTTCCGCCACCACTCCTATATTTCGCCCGTCGCCCGCGGCGTCATCGTGGGGCTCGGCGTGGCGGGCTATCCGCTGGCGATCGAGGCGCTGACGCGGGTGGCGGCCAGCGGCGCCTGAACCGGGCGGCTGCTGCCGCAGCAGCAGCGCCTCATCAGATTGTTTCCTCCGCAGCCGGCCCGGCCGGCCGCATGGCGGCGCGGCGCGGGCCGCCATGGGCGGCCGTCGCTGGTGCGAGGCCGCCTTTTCTCTTGTGCATCAACGACTTCCGCGCCATGCGCGCGGCGTGCATAACGATGCTCTGATTTCGATGTAAGTCTTCTGCGCCCGGGCACGTTCAATTCGGCAACGCGCAGGCATCGCCGCACGATGCGCTGCATCCCCTCCACCGTTCAACGCTTCCGCAACCGGGGAGCAGGCAAAGGAGAAGCCGGATGAGCCGGAAGCCGAAGATCGTGGCCGTCGCGGGCAGCACACGCAGCCCCTCGCGCACGCTGGTGCTGGTGGACCACCTGCTGGCTGGCCTGGCGCAGGCCGTGCCGGTCGAGACCCAGCTGATCGAACTGGGCAGCCTGGCCCCGCAGCTCGCGGGCGGGCTGGAGCGCGGCGGCTTGCCGGCGGCGGCGCAGGCGCAGATCGAGGCGATCGAGCATGCCGACCTGCTGCTGGTGGCCAGCCCGGTCTACCGCGCCTCCTACACCGGCCTGTTCAAGCACCTGTTCGACCTGGTCCACCACGAGGCGCTGATCGACGTGCCGGTGCTGCTGGCGGCCACCGGCGGCAGCGACCGCCACGCGCTGGTCATCGACCACCAGCTGCGCCCGCTGTTCAGCTTCTTCCAGGCCCGCACGCTGCCGATCGGCGTGTACGCCTCGGAGCAGGACTTCGACGGCTACGCGATCGGCAGCGCGGCGCTGCGCGAACGCATCGCTCTGGCCGTGGAGCGCGCCGCGCCGGTGGCCGCCCTGCCTGCCCGTTCGCGGACGGCGGCGCCGCTGGCGCGGGCGGCCTGAGCTTTCTTCTTCCTTCTTTTTCTCCAAGGACCATTGCCATGAGCCAAGCCTCTTCTCCCGCCGAGATCAAGTTCGCCTACTGGGTGCCCAACGTCAGCGGCGGCCTGGTGATCAGCACCATCGAACAGCGCACCGACTGGAGCTTGGACTACAACATCCGCCTGGGCCAGGCCGCGGAGAAGGCCGGCTTCGACTACGCGCTGAGCCAGATCCGCTTCACCGCCGGCTATGGCGCGGAGTACCAACACGAGTCGGTGTCGTTCAGTCAGGCCATCCTGCAGGCCACCACCAGGCTGAAGGTGCTGGCGGCCATCCTGCCCGGGCCGTGGAACCCGGCGGTGGTGGCCAAGCAGCTGGCGACCATCGACCACATCTCCAACGGGCGCATCGCCATCAACGTGGTCAGCGGCTGGTTCAAGGGTGAGTTCCAGGCCATCGGCGAGCCGTGGCTGGAGCACGACGAGCGCTACCGCCGCTCGAACGAGTTCATCCGCGCGCTCAAGGGCATCTGGACGCAGGACAACTTCACCTTCAAGGGCGACTTCTACCGCTTCACCGACTACACGCTGCGCCCCAAGCCGCTGCAGAAGCCCCACCCGGAAATCTTCCAGGGCGGCAGCTCGCGCGCCGCGCGCGACAACGCGGCCAGTGTGTCGGACTGGTACTTCACCAACGGCAACACGATCGAAGGCCTGAAGGCGCAGATCGACGACATCCAGACCAAGGCCAAGGCCAACAAGCACACGGTGCGCATCGGCGTCAACGCCTTCGTCATCGCCCGCGACACGGAGGAAGAGGCCAGGGCCGTGCTGCAGGAGATCATCGACAAGGCGCACGTGGAAGCCACCCACGCCTTCGGCGACGCGGTCAAGCAGGCCGGCCAGGCCTCGCCCGAGCGCGAGGGCAACTGGGCCAAGTCCAGCTTCGAGGACCTGGTCCAGTACAACGACGGCTTCCGCACCAACCTGATCGGCACGCCGCAGCAGATCGCGGAGCGCATCGTGGCGCTCAAGGCCATCGGCGTGGATCTGGTGCTGGCCGGCTTCCTGCACTTCATCGAGGAGGTCGAGTACTTCGGCCAGAAGGTGCTGCCGCTGGTGCGCCAGCTGGAGGCCCAGGGCTTCGGCGCGCGCAGCGCCGAAGCCGCCGAGCCGGCTGCGGCCTGAGACGCCAGGCGTTCCTCCGTTCCCCCGAACACACGTGCCGGGCCGCGCAGGCCCGGCACGCGGGGAAAGGGCGTCGCCCGCATTCCTTGTTGATCCACACCATGTCCAGTCCTTCTCTCTCACTCGACGCACCGCCCCTGCCGGCGCGTGGCCTGCCGCAGCCGGCTGCGGATGACGCGGCCGGCCATGCGCCGGCGCGGGCTGCGAGCGGCGCGCAGGCCGTGCTGCAGCTGGAGGGCATCGACCTGTCCTTCGGCGGCATCCATGCGCTGGGCGGCATCGACCTGGCCGTCGCGCCGGGCGAGATCCGCGCCATCATCGGCCCCAACGGCGCCGGCAAGAGCTCGCTGGTCAACGTCATCAGCGGCCTGTACCGCCCGGACCGCGGCCGGGTGTGGCTGGACAGCCGGGCCTTTGCCTGCGTGCCGGCGCAGCGGCTGGCCCGCCTCGGCGTGGCGCGCACCTTCCAGAATCTGGCGCTGTTCAAGGGCCTGAGCGTGCGCGACAACATCGTGCTGGGCCGCGTGGAGCACACCCGCTCCACCTTCGTCGAGCAACTCGTCGGCCTGGGCCGCGCGGGGCGCGAGCTGCGCGATGCGCGTGCGCGCGCCGCCGAGGCCATCGACTTCCTCGGCCTGCGCGAGGTGCAGGACCGCCCGGCCGGCACGCTGCCCTACGGCCTGCAGAAGCGGGTCGAGCTGGCCCGCGCCCTGGTCGCCCGGCCGCGCCTGCTGCTGCTGGACGAGCCGCTGGCCGGCATGACCGCGGCGGAGAAGGCGCAGATGGCCGCGCTGATCCGCGCCGCGCGCGACCAGTGGGGCGTCACCGTGGTGCTGATCGAGCACGACATCGGCATCGTGCTCGGCCTGTCGGACCGGGTGGCGGTGCTGGACCACGGCCGCAAGATCGCCGACGGCACGCCGGCCGAGGTGCGCGACGACCCGCTGGTGATCGACGCCTACCTGGGTGTCGCCCACGAAGGAGACGACGAGTGACGGACGGTTTCGACTTCGCCTTCTTCTTCGAGGTGCTGGTGGGCGGCCTGCTTTCGGGCGTCATGTACTCGCTGGTGGCGATCGGCTTCGTGCTGATCTACAAAACCTCCGGCGTGCTCAACTTCGCGCAGGGCGCGCAACTGCTGTTCGCCGCGCTGACCTTCGTCAGCCTGGTGGAGCGCGGCCTGGCCTTTCCCCTCGCGTTGGCCCTGACCTTCGCGCTGATGCTGCTGCTGGGCCTGGTGATCGAGCGCGCGGTGCTGCGCCCCCTGGTCAATCAGCCGCCCATCACGCTGTTCATGGCCACGCTGGGGCTGTCCTACGTCATCGAGGGCGTGGCGCAGCTCCTGTGGGGCACGCAGGTGCACGAGCTGAACCTGGGCATCGACGACGTGCCGCTGGAGTTCGCGGGCGTGATGGTCTCCACCTTCGACCTGTTCGCCGCCGGCACGGCCGCCGTGATGGTCGTGCTGCTGTCGGCGTTCTTCCGCTGGACGCGCGTCGGGCTGGCCTTCCGCGCGGTGGCCGATGACACCTTCGCCGCCATCGCGGTGGGGCTGCGCCTGCCGCGCATCTGGGCCACGGTGTGGGCCGCGGCCGGGGTCATCGCGCTGGTGGCGGGGCTGCTGTGGGGCGCGCGCCTGGGGGTGCAGTTCTCGCTGTCGCTGGTGGTGCTCAAGGCGCTGCCGGTGCTGGTGCTGGGCGGCTTCGACTCGATCCTGGGCGCCATCGTCGGCGGGCTGATCGTGGGCGCGCTGGAGAAGCTGGCCGAGGTCTATCTGGGCCCCTTCGTCGGCGGAGGCATCGAGGGCTGGTTCGCCTACGTGGCGGCGCTGGCCTTCCTGCTGGTCAAGCCGGGCGGGTTGTTCGGCCAGCGTCTGGTGGAAAGGGCCTGAAAGCATGAACGCCGCAACGCAGCCGGCCGTGCGCTGGCCGGCATGGGCCACGCCGCTGCTGTGGCTGGCCCTGGCCTTCGGCCTGGTGCCGCTGGTGGCGACCGACTACTGGTTCGACGCCATCCTGATCCCCTTCCTGGCGCTGTCGCTGGCCGCCGTGGGGCTCAACCTGCTGACCGGCTACGCGGGCCAGCTCTCGCTGGGCTCGGCGGCCTTCATGGCCGTGGGCGCCTTCGCGGCCTACAACTTCGACCTGCGCGTGCCGGGCCTGCCGCTCCTGGCGAGCATCGCGCTGGCCGGGCTGGCGGCCACGGCCATCGGCGTGGTCTTCGGCCTGCCCAGCCTGCGGCTGCGCGGCTTCTACCTGGCCGTGTCGACGCTGGCGGCGCAGTTCTTCGTGCAGTGGGCGTTGACCAAGTTCGGCTGGTTCTCCAACCACAACGCCTCCGGCGTGATCGACGCGCCGCGCATCGAGGTGCTGGGACTGGCCTTCGACACGCCGGTGCGGCGCTACCTGTTCGCACTCACCGTGGTGAGCGTGCTCACCGCCCTGGTGTGGCGGCTGGTGAACACGCCCACAGGCCACCATTTCATCGCGGTGCGCGACCACGAACTGGCGGCGCGCGTCGTCGGCGTGCCGGTGCTGCGCACCAAGCTGCTGGCCTTCGCCGCCTCGTCCTTCATCATCGGCGTGGCGGGCGTGCTGTGGGGCTTCGTCTACCTGCGCACGGTGGAGCCGGCCGGCTTCAACCTGGACCGCTCCTTCCAGATCCTCTTCATCATCATCATCGGCGGCCTGGCCACCATCCGCGGCGCCTTTCTCGGCGCGGCGCTGATCGTGGTGTTCCCGCTGCTGCTGTCGCGCCTGGGCACCGTCGTGCTCGGCGCCTGGTTCGATTCCGGCGTGCTGGACCTCAGCCAGCGCATCGTGCTCGGTGCGCTGATCGTCGCCTTCCTGATCGCCGAACCGCAGGGGCTGGCCGCCCTGTGGCGCCGCGTGCTTCGCTCCCTTCCATCCATCCGCTGACATCCAACGAGGAGAGTTCCGTCATGTCCATTGCCAAGAATTTCAAGATCGCGCTGCTGGCCGGCGTGCTTGCCCTGTCCGGCCTGCAGGCCGCGCAGGCCGATCAGCCCGAGCAGTTCTTCCCGCTGCAAAGCTACCGCGTCGGCCCCTACGCCGCCGGTGGCACCGGCTTCTTCGGCGGCTTCATCGACTACCTGAACCTGGTCAACATCCGCGACGGCGGCGTGGGCGGCGTCAAGCTGACCTGGGAGGAGGGCGAGACGCAGTACGAGGTGGAGCGCGGCGTGGAGGTGTACGAGCGCCTCAAGACGCGGCCCGGCATCGCCACCTGGAACCCGCTGTCGGTGGGCATCGCCTACGCGCTGATCGACCGCGTGACGGCCGACAAGGTGCCGCTCTTGACCATCAACCACGGCCGCACCGACACCACCGACGGGCGCGTCTTCAAGTACATCTTCCCGCTGCTGGTCAATCCGTACAGCGAGACCTCGGGCATCGTCAACTACATCGGCACCCAGGTCGGCGGCAACGACAAGCTCAAGGGCAAGAAGATCGTGGTGCTCTACCACGGCTCGCCCTACGGCAAGGAAACCATCCCGATCTACGAGCTGCTGGCCAAGCAGTACGGCTTCACCGTGCAGCAGATCGAGGTGCCGCACCCCGGCAACGAGCAGCAGTCGCAGTGGCTGGCGATCCGCCGCGCCAAGCCCGACTACGTGGTGCTGCGCGGCTGGGGCGTCATGAACCCGGTGGCGCTGAAGACGGCGCAGAAGACCGGCTTCCCGGCCGACCACATCGTCGGCAACATCTGGTCCAACTCCGAGGAGGACGTGATCCCGGCCGGCGACGCCGCCAAGGGCTACGTCGCCATCACCTCGGTGGCGCCGGGCACGCAGTACCCGGTGCTGCAGGACATTCAGAAAACCGTGTACGACGCCGGCAAGGGCAACCTGCAGGACAAGAAGCGCATCGGCAGCGTCTACCACAACCTGGGCGTGCTCAACGGCATCCTGAACGTGGAGGCGATCCGCATCGCGCAGGCGAAGTTCGGCAAGCGCACCCTCACCGGCGACGAGGTGCGCTGGGGCCTGGAGAATCTGAAGATCGACGAGGCGCGCGCCGCCGCGCTGGGCGCCAAGGGCCTGTTCCATTCGATCAACGTCACCTGGGACAACCACGAGGGCGACGGCCTGGTGGCCTTCCAGCAGTGGGACGGCAGCAAGTGGAAGCTGGTGTCCGACTGGATCGCGCCGGACTGGAAGCTGCTGCGCCCGATCATCGAGAAGTCATCGCTGGCCTACGCCAAGGAAAAGAACGTCAAGGTGCGCAAGAGCATCGACGACTGAGCCCGCAGCCTGGAGCGACGACATGACGCAAGCCTTTTCTCCTTCCATCCTGGGCGCGGACTACGAGCGCATCGCCGGCAAGTACCGGCCCGTCTTCGAACGCATCCGAGACACCGCGCTGCAGCGCGAGCAAGGCCGGCAGCTCGGCACCGACGCCATCGGCTGGCTCAAGGAGGCGCGCTTCGGCGCCCTGCGCGTGCCGGTGGAGCACGGCGGCGACGGCGCCACGCTGCCGCAGCTGTTCCAGATCCTGGTCGAGCTGGCGGACGCCGACTCCAACATCGTGCAGGCGCTGCGCGGGCACTTCGCCTTCGTGGAGGACCGGCTCAACGCGCCGCGCGACGCGGCCGCGGAGGTCTGGCTGCGCCGCTTCGCGGACGGCGACCTGGCCGGCAACGCCTGGACCGAGGTGGGCGACGTGGCCATCGGCGACGTCATCACCCGCGTGTCGCGCAAGGACGGGCGCTGGGTGGTCAACGGGCGCAAGTACTACAGCACCGGCAGCATCTTCGCCGACTGGGTGGACCTGTACGCCCGGCGCGAGGGCGACAACCTCGACGTGATCGCCGCCGTGCGCGCGCGCCAGCCCGGCGTGACGCACCATGACGACTGGGACGGCTTCGGCCAGCGCACCACCGGCAGCGGCACCTCGGTCTACGAGGACGCCGAGGTGCAGGAGGAAAACATCTTCCCCTTCGCCAGCCGCTTCAGGTACCAGACGGCGTTCTACCAGCTGTTCCACCTGTCCACGCTGGCCGGCATCGCCCGAGCCATCACGCGCGAGGTGGCACAGCAGGTGCGCGAGCGCCGGCGCATCTTCAGCACCGGCAACGCGCCGGCGGTGGCGCAGGACGTGCAGGTGCAGCAGGTGGTGGGCGAGGTGGCTGCCGCCGCCTACGCCGCCGAGGCCACGGCCGTGCGCGCCGCCTTCGCCGCCCAGCGCGCCTACGACGCGCGCTGGCACGGCACGCCCGAGGAGGACAGGCAGGCCAACATCGAGGCCGAGCTGGAGTCGGCGCAGGGCCAGGTGGTGATTTCCGACCTGGTGCTGCGCGCCGCCACCCAGTTCTTCAACGCGCTCAGCGCCTCGGCCAGCAGCACCAGCAAGGCGCTGGACCGCCACTGGCGCAACGCGCGCACCGTGGCCTCGCACAACCCGATCATCTACAAGGCGCGCATCGTCGGCGACTGGCACATCAACGGCACCGAGCCGCCCTACGTCTGGCAGATCGGCGCCGGGCCGGGCAAGGCCGCGGCCAGGGCGGGCTGAGGGCGCGCGCCATGAGCGACACCGCGCCGCTGCTGCGCATCGAGTCCGTCGAGGCGACCTACCAGAACGCCATCGTCGCCCTGCACGAAGTGAGCCTGGAACTGCGCCCCGGCGAGATCCACGCGCTGCTGGGCGCCAACGGCGCCGGCAAGTCGACGACGCTGAAGGCCGTCTCCAACCTGCTGCCGGCCGAGCGCGGGCAGGTCACGGCCGGCCGCATCGTGTTCGACGGCCATGAGGTGGCGCGCACCACGCCCGCGCAGCTGGTGCGGCTGGGCCTGGTGCAGGTGCTGGAGGGGCGCCACTGCTTCCCCAGCCTGTCGGTGGAAGAGAACCTGGTCACCGGCGCACTCGGAAGCAGCGCGCGGCGAGGCGAGATCGCCGCCGGCCTGGAGCGGGTGTACGCCGTCTTTCCCCGGCTGAAGGAGCGGCGGCGCAGCCTGGCGGGCCTGACCTCCGGCGGCGAGCAGCAGATGACGGCCATCGGCCGCGCGCTGATGGCCCGCCCGCGCCTGCTGGTGCTGGACGAGCCCTCCATGGGCCTGGCGCCGCTGGTGGTGCAGGACATCTTCCAGCAGCTGCGCCGGCTGAACCGCGAGGAGGGCCTGTCCATCCTGGTGGCGGAGCAGAACTCCACCGTGGCGCTGCGCTACGCCGACCAGGCCACCGTGCTCGAGGCCGGGGTGAGCGTGCTCTCCGGGCCGGCGGCAGCGCTGCGCCAGCGCGAGGACATCCGGCATTTCTATTTCGGGGCCGGCGTGTCCTCCTTGCAGGCCGCATGAAGTGAAACGCCGGAGGGCATGGCATTCCGACGGAATGCCGGCGATCCGGAAAGAAATCAACAGTCAGAATTTTCTTGAAAATCATCATGTCAGAAATCGATCGCAAGGACCTGGGAACCAATCTGAATCGCGGATTCGACGTTGCGAAACGTTCGCGCCTGCCGCTGGCGCTCGGGATTCTGGTCGTCGTGATCGCGGCGGCCATTGCCTACGTCTTTGCATTCAACAGGCACCCGGCAGCGACGGCCGGTGAACATTTCGGCCCCAGGCTGAAGGTTGCTTACCTGAGCACAGATGCCGCCCAGGAGGCATTTCTGAAATACATTGCCAAGGATATAGCAGGCACTTATGGGATAGAGGTCGAACCCATCGGTATCGGCGACCCCAACCAGCTGCACGCAGCGGTCAGCAGCGGGGAAATCGCTGCGACCATTTACGCGCACAGGCCGTGGATCGAGCAATCCAATGCCGCGAATCACTGGACCCTGGTGCCGCTCGAACCCGTTTTCCAGTGGGCGTACTCGCTGTGGTCGTCCAAATACAAGAGCCTGGATGAGCTGCCGTCAGGCGCTCGCATTGCGATTCTGGACGATCCGGCGAATACCGCGCAGGCATTGCTGTTCCTGGCCAACAATGATGTGATCAAGCTCAAGGAAAACGTGGACCCGTCCAAGGGCACGGTCAAGGACATCGCCGAAAACCCCAGGAATTTCAAGTTTGTCCCCATTGCGTTCGGCACGGCGGCCAGGACACTGGCCGATTTCGACGGCATCATCAGCTACAACTTCGAGTTCATCGCGGCGGGAACGCCCGCGGCATACAAGATCTTCGCCCCCGAGGCGCCGCTGGTGTTCGCATCGCAGCTCGCGGTCAGCAAGCCATACATCTCCGAAAGCAATGTCGAGAAGCTGACGAAAGCCTTCGCGGATGCGCGGGTTCAGAACTATCTGGCGACAACGGACGACCCTGCCGTCAAAGGGAACCTGGCGCCAGTAAGCAAGAAATGATCTCGCTGGACCAGATCACGAAAATCTATGGCAGCACCACCGTGCTGGACGGTATTTCCCTGACCGTCGGGCGCGGAGAAATTGCCGCGATCGTCGGATCGAGCGGAGCGGGGAAAAGCACACTGGCGAAATGCATCAACTTGCTGGAGCGCCCGACCAGCGGGACGGTCGTCGTCGATGGACTGAATCTTACCGAATTGACCGGAGCCAGGCTGAGACAGGCTCACCAGGCCATCGGCACGATTTTCCAGAATGCCGTACTGCTGCGCCGCCGTACCGTGGCGGAGAACATTGCCATGCCGCTGGATTTCTACGGGGTGACGCGCGCCGACAGAGACAGGCGTGTCGCGGAATTGCTGGGCCTGGTCGGCCTGGATGGCAAGTGTAACGCCTATCCCTCGCAATTATCGGGAGGCCAGCAGCAGCGCGTCGGCATCGCGCGCGCGCTGGCATTGCGTCCCAGCGTGCTGCTGGCAGACGAAGCAACCAGTGGTCTTGATCCCGCCACCACCAAATCCATTCTGCTGCTGCTGAAGCGCCTGCGCGACGAACTGGACCTCACCATCGTCATGATCACGCATGAGATGGACGTGGTGCGCGACACTGCCGATTCGGTGTATCACTTGAGGCACGGAAGAATTGCGGAGCATGGCTCGCTGCTGGATATCCTGACCAATTCCGATTCTCAGCTTTCGCAGCAACTGCTGCCTTATCGCCACGCCGCGTCCGCCTCGAAGGATTCTCGTGTCTGGCAAGTGGAATACGGCAGGGAAACCGCCGCATCGACCTGGTTGTTCGAAGTCGCCCGTCAGATCGGAACGGCGGAGATCGGATTGCTCGGCGCGTCGATAGAGGCCGTGCAAGGAAGATTGATCGGGCGCGCCTCCATTTCGGTTCCCGGGCATGTTCCGGCCGAGCAGGTCTACGCGGCCCTGCACAGCGTGGGACTCAGCGGGCGAGCCATGGCCCATGCAGGGGACGAGGTCCCTGCATGATCACTGCCTGGAATGAGGTCCCCGAACTGCTCCTGCCCGCCTTGGGGCAGACCCTTCTCATGGTCGGCTGCGTCATGCTGCTGGTGGTGCTCTTCGGCACGATCACCGGGATCGTTTTGCATAACACTTCGCCGCTTGGCCTGTTTCCGCGGCGCCATGTCCACAATTTAATTTCCGCTGCGGCCAATATTGGGCGCTCCCTGCCTTTTCTGGTCCTCATGGCTGCAATCATTCCTTTTACGCGCTGGCTGGTCGGCACGAATATCGGGATCGCGGCCGCGATCGTTCCCATGACGCTGGCGGGGACTCCTTTCTTCGCGCGGCTGGTGCAGAACGCCCTGCGGGAGGTGCCGCGTGAGGCGGTGGCTGTCGGTATCGTGTCAGGTGGACACCCGCTTCAAATCATCTTTTCGATACAACTGCACGAAGCCATTCCCGCGCTGATTGCAGGATTCACCATCAACCTGATCGCCATGATCGAATATTCCGCCATCGCGGGTGCCATCGGCGCCGGTGGCCTGGGGTATCTCGCGATTAACTATGGGTATCAGAGGTTCGATGCGAACATCATGCTGGCCTGCGTCGTCACCCTGATCGCATTGACACAAGTTATCCAGTTCGCCGGCGACATCGCCGTCGTCCGGCTCTCGCGTTGACCCTGAAAGAATCACATGACCGCCAAGCGCATAGTATTCAATGCCTTCGACATGACTTGCATCATGCACCAGTCACCGGGGCTGTGGACGCATCCGCAGGATCGCTCCACGGACTACAAGAAGCTGGACTACTGGATCGATCTTGCCCGTCTTCTGGAAAAGGGAAAATTCGACACGCTTTTTATTGCGGATGTGCTGGGCGTCTATGACACCTACCAGAATTCCGCGGATGCGTCCATCCGCCGTGCGGTGCAGATCCCGCTGAACGATCCATTGATGCAGGTTTCGGCAATGGCCGCAGCCACTGAAAGACTGGGGTTCGGAATTACCGTGTCCGCGACCTACGAGCAGCCCTACGCGCTGGCACGCCGCTTCAGCAGCCTGGACCATTTGACCAGCGGTCGGATTGCCTGGAACGTCGTTACCAGCTACCTGGACGGCGCGGCCCGCAACCTGGGCTATGACCGCCAAGTGTCCCATGATGAGCGCTATGCCCTTGCGGATGAAGTGGTGGATGTCTGCTACAAGTTATGGGAAGGCTCATGGGAAGAGGACGCCGTCGTCAGCGACCGGAAGAATCAGGTCTACGCCGACCCTTCGAAGGTGCACCCGATCCACCACAAGGGCAAGTATTTTTCCGTGCCGGGCGTTCATCTGTGCGAACCCTCTCCCCAGCGCACGCCCGTCATCTGGCAGGCAGGTACATCGCCTGCGGGCCGCGCATTTGCCGCCAAGAACGCCGAGGCCATTTTCACTGCGGCACCGACGGCGCAGACATTGCGCGGTTATGTCGATGAGATTCGCCGCCTGGCCGCGCAGAACGGACGCGACCCTCGAAGCCTGAAGATTTTTACTGAAATCACCATTGTCACGGCGGAAACCGATGCGCTGGCCCAAGAGAAATACGAGGAATATCTGTCCTACGTGGACTACGAAGGGGCCTTGGCATTCTATGGCGGCGTAAGCGGCCTTGACCTGTCGAAGCTGGACCCGGACCAGCCGCTCGAATACGTGGATACTGATTCGGCCCGGTTTTCACTGGAGATTTTCACCAAGGCCGATCCCAAGCGCACCTGGACGCCCAACGAGGTGGTCAAATTCCTCGGCATTGGCGCGATGGGACCGGTGTTCGTCGGCGGCCCATCCAGGGTGGCGGATGAACTGGAGCGCTGGATCGATGAAGCGGACATCGAAGGATTCAACCTGGCCTACGCGATTACGCCCGGCACGTTCGAGGATTTCATCCGGTACGTCGTGCCCGAATTGCAGACGCGGGGACGCTATTGGAAAGACTATGATGAATCCACCACCGTGCGGGAGCGCCTGTACGGTGTCGGGCATAAGCGAGTACGCGACGATCATCCTGCGGCACGGTATCGGCGCACCGGGCGGTAATTGCTTGCCGCGGCCGCGATTTCCTTTTGTCATGACGGAGACGAATCGAGCATGTCACTTTCCCTTTCCATCGCCCCCTCCGCCAATCCGGCCGCCCAGGCGCTGGCCCGCCAGTTCGCCGACACCGCGGCCGAGCGCGACGCGCGGGGCGGCACGCCCAAGGCGGAGCGCGACGCGCTGCGCAGGAGCGGCCTGCTCGCGCTCTCCATCCCCCGCGACTACGGCGGCCAGGGCGCCGACTGGGCCGAGACGCTGGACACGGTGCGCGCGCTGGCCGCGGCGGACAGTTCGCTCGCGCACGTCTACGGCTTCCACCACCTGCTGCTGGCCACGGTGCGCCTTTTCGCGCGGCCGGAGCAGTGGGAGCCCTGGTACGAGCAGACCGCGCGCAAGCACTGGTTCTGGGGCAATGCGCTCAATCCGCTGGACGACCGCACGGTGGTGCGCCGCTTCGACGGCTGGTACGAGTTCTCGGGCAAAAAGAGCTTCTGCTCGGGCGCGCTCGACTCCGAGATGCTGATCGCCTCCGGCCTGGACGAGCACACCCGCAAGCTGCTGATCGCCGCCGTGCCGACGGCGCGCGCCGGCATCACCCTCAACGACGACTGGAACAGCTTCGGCCAGCGCCAGACCGACAGCGGCAGCGCGCTGTTCGAGAAGGTGCGGGTCGAGGAGGGCGAGCTGCTGCTCGACCCGGGGCCGCTGTCCACGCCCTTCTCGTCGCTGCGGCCGCTGCTGGCGCAGCTCGTCTTCGTGCACCTGTTCCTGGGCCTGGGCGAGGGCGCTTTCGAGCAGGCGCGCCACTACACGCTGCACGAGGCGCGCCCCTGGTTCCGCTCGCCGGCCGGGGAGGCGGGCAAGGACCCCTACACGCTGGCCCACTACGGCGAGTTCTTCGTCGGGCTGGAGAGCGTGCGCCTGCTGGCGCAGCGCGCCGCCGCCCTGTTCGACGCGGCCTGGCGGCGCGGCGAAAGCCTGGACGCGCAAGCGCGCGGAGAGGTCGCGGTGGCCGTGGCGACGGCCAAGGTGGCCTCCACGCGGGTCGGCCTGGACGTGAGCAGCCGGCTGTTCGAGACCACCGGCGCGCGCTCCACGCACGGCGCGCTGCGGCTGGACCGCTTCTGGCGCAACCTGCGCGTGCAGACCCTGCACGACCCGGTGGACTACAAGCTCCAGGAGATCGGGGACTGGGCCCTGAACGGCGACGTGCCGGCGCCGTCCTTCTACTCCTGAGCGCATGGCCACCCTTCCCGCATGGCCGCCGCCGCCCGGCCGGGACACCCCGGCCGGCGGCGCCTTCGACTGGATCTTCGAGGACCCGCGCTCCAAGGCGCTGCTGGCCGAGGTCGAACAGGTGGCGCCCAGCGACGCCAGCGTGCTGATCGCCGGCGAGACCGGCACCGGCAAGGAACTGATCGCGCGCTACATCCACAGCCGCAGCCCGCGCCGCGACGGGCCTTTCGTCGTGGTGAGCTGCGGCGCCTTCGCGCAGTCGCTGGTCGATGCCGAGCTGTTCGGCCACGAGAACGGCGCCTTCGCCGGCGCCTTCGGCAGCCAGGCCGGCTGGTTCGAGGAGGCCAGCGGCGGCACCATCTTCCTGGACGAGATCAACGACCTGCCGATCCTGCTGCAGAACAAGCTGCTGCGCGTGCTGCAGGAGCGCGAGGTGGTGCGCCTGGGCGGGCGCAAGCCCATTCCCGTGGACCTGCGCATCCTGGCCGCCACCACCGTGGACCTGGAGCAGCAGGTGAGCGAGAAGCGCTTCCGCAAGGACCTGTACTACCGCCTCAACGTGGTGGGCCTGAACGTGCTGACGCTGCGCGAGCGCCCGGGCGACATCGTGCCGCTGGCGCGCTACTTCATCGACTCGTACAGCCGGCGGCTGGGCTATCCGCGCCTGCCCCTCTCGCCCGAGGCGGAGCGGCTGCTGATCGAGGCGCCGTGGCACGGCAACGTGCGCGAGCTGGAGAACGTGATCCACCGCACGCTGCTGCTGTGCGAGGGCGACCAGATCGACGCCGCCAGCCTGCGCCTGCCGCGCCACCCGGGCGGCGCGGCGAAGGCGGACGTGGCCGACGCCGCGGCAGTGCACGAGGCCTTCCTCGCGCCGCCGCCCGCGCAGGCGCCGGAGGAGCCGCTGCGCCACGCCATCCGCCACCTGTGCGAGGCCAACGTGCCCGGCATCTACCAGACCGTGGAAGACGCGCTATTCCGCGAGGTGTTCCGCTACTGCCACTACAGCCAGAGCGAGGCGGCCCGCCTGCTCGGCATCAGCCGCAACATCGTGCGCGCGCGCCTGATCCGCCTGGGCGAGGTGGGGCCGCCGCGCCGCGCCGCCGGCGACCCGGAGGACGACCCCTTCAAGGACCCGACACCATGAGCCTCGACATCTTCTGGTTCCTGCCCACCTCGGGCGACACACGCTACCTGGGCAAGTCCGACTTCGGCCGGCCCGCCACCAACGCCTACATGCGGCAGATCGCCGTCACGGCCGACGAGCTGGGCTACGACGGCCTGCTGATCCCCACCGGCGCCTCCTGCCTGGACCCGTGGGTCACGGCGGCGAGCCTGGTGCCCGTCACCCGGCGCATCAAGCTGCTGGTGGCATTGCGCACCTCGCTGGGCAACCCCACCGCCTCGGCGCGCCAGACGGCTTCGCTCGACCAGGCGCTGGGCGCCGGCCGCCTGCTGCTGAACGTCGTGCCCGGCGGCGACGCCACCGAGCTGGCGGCCGACGGCATCTTCTACGACCACGACACGCGCTACGAGGCGGGCGACGAGTTCCTGGGCATCTGGCGCCGCCTGCTGCGGGGCGAGAAGGTGGACTTCGATGGCCGGCACCTCAAGGTGCGCGGCGCGCAGAACTTCTTCGAGCCGGCCACGAAGCCCCATCCGCCGCTGTACTTCGGCGGTTCCTCGCCGGCGGCGCACGAACTGGCCGCGAAGCACGTCGACGCCTATCTGAGCTGGGGCGAGCCGCCCGAGGCGGTGGCCGCCAAGATCGCCGACGTGCGCGAACGGGCCGCGAAGCATGGCCGCAGCCTGCGCTTCGGCGTGCGGCTGCACGTGATCGTGCGCGAGACCAGCGAGGAGGCCTGGGCCGACGCCGACCGCCTCATCAGCCACCTGGGCGACGAGGACATCGCCGCCGCCCAGCGCAACTACGCGGGCATGGATTCGGAAGGCCAGCGTCGCATGGCCGCGCTGCACGGCGGGCGGCGCGACCGGCTGGTGGTCGGCCCCAACCTGTGGGCCGGCGTCGGCCTGGTGCGCGGCGGCGCCGGCACCGCGCTGGTGGGCAGCCCACAGGAGGTGGCGGCGCGGCTCAAGGAGTACGCCGACCTGGGCGTGGACAGCTTCGTGCTCTCCGGCTACCCGCACCTGGAGGAGGCGATCCGCTTCGCCGAGCTGGTGTTCCCGCTGCTGCCCGGCAAACAGCCCGTGACATTGCGCGACCGCGCGCTCACCGGCGGCGCCTTCGACGTGCGCGCCACGGCGGCGGAGGCGGTCCGATGAGCCGCCGCGTGATCGACATGCGCTGCCGCCCGGCGTACCTGCACGACTTCTTCGGCAAGACGCCCGGCTCGTCCGGCGAGGCCACGGCGCGCTGGCTCAACCGCCGCGTCGGCACGCGCGGGGACGACGCGCACTTCGTGCGCTCGCGCACGCCCGAAGGCTTCCTGGCCGAAGTGCGCGACGCCGGCCGCACGCACGGCCTGACGCACGCCGTGGTGGTGGGCCGCCACACGCCCGGCCAGCACCTGCCCAACGACACCATCCACGCCATCGTGCACGGCCACCCGGAGCTGGTCGGCATCGGCGCGGTCGATCCCGCGCTGCAGGGCGAACGGGCCGCGCTGGACGAGGCCGAGCGCGCGGTGCGCGAACTGGGCCTGGCCGGCATCGACATCGAGCCCGGCTTCGGCGAGCCGGCGCGGCACCCCGATGACCCGGTCTACTTCCCGGTCTACGAGCTGGCGCAGCACCTGGGCGTGCCGGTGTTCCTGATGAGCGGCCCCACCACGCCCGACCCGCGCTTCAACGACCCGGCCCCGCTGGCGCGCGTGGCGCAGGCCTTCCCCCGGCTGCCCATCGTGGCCTTCCACGGCTACTGGCCCAACGTGCAGCAGATCGTGGGCGTGGCCTTCCGCCACGACAACGTCTTCCTGGTGCCCGACATGTACCTGTTCCAGCCGGGCAGCGGCGCCTACGTGGAGGCGGCCAACGGTTTCCTGGCGGACCAGCTGCTGTTCGGCTCCTCCTATCCCTTCCGGCCCATCGGCCAGAGCATCGGCGACGCGCTCGCGCTGGGCCTCAGGGAATCGGTGCTGGACAAGGTGCTGTACGGCAACGCGGCGGGGCTGCTGGGATTGGGACGCTAGACCCTGCCGCGCGGTTCGGCCCTCGAACAGTTCCACCGGATTTGCCCGCGCATCAGGGTGGAACCGGGATCCATCCGAATAAGAAAACACGATTTCTTTCGTTGGCCGGGCCTGCGATCTGAACCAGACTTTGGGGTTCCGTCGCTGGATCTCCCGCCACTCATGAAACTGCAAGTCCGCGGCCCGCGGCCTCGCGGGGCCTTCCTCGGCTTCGCCCTCTCGAAGAAAAGCCTCTACGGGCTGCTGTCCTGGCTGATGCCGCTGCTCGTCTTCCTGATGTGGGAGGCCGCCTCGCAAGCCGGGTGGATACGCAAGCAGGTCATGCCGCCGCCCAGCGCCGTGCTGGCGACGGCCTGGAAGATGACGCTGACCGGTGAACTGCCGCGCCATCTGGGCGCATCGCTGCTGCGCGCCGCCGGCGGCTTCGCCATCGGCGGTCTGCTGGGCTTTGGACTGGGCATCCTGACGGGTTTCTCGCCCCTGGCGCATGCGCTGCTCGATCGCGTGGTGCAGATGGTTCGCGCCATTCCCTTCCTGGCCCTGCTGCCGCTGGTCATCGTGTGGTTCGGGGTGGATGAGGGCGGCAAGCTCTTCCTCGTCTCGCTGGCCGTCTTCTTCCCGATCTACATCAACACGGGCCTGGGCATCCGGCAAATCGATCCCAAGCTGCTGGAAGTGGCGCGTGTCACCCGGCTGTCCCGCGTCGGGACGGTTCGCCGCATCATCCTGCCCGGCGCCCTGCCGTCCGTGCTGACCGGCGTGCGCTATTCGCTCGCGACCGCCTGGCTCGCGCTGGTCATCGCCGAAACGCTGGCGACGACCTCGGGCATCGGCTTTCTCAATATCGATGCGCGCGAGTTCCTGCAGACCGACATCATCGTCCTGACGGTCATCATCTACGCGGCCATCGGCGTGCTCGCCGATGCGGTGGCCCACGCCCTGGAGCACCGTTTCCTGGCGTGGCATCCCAACTATGCGCGCTGAGGGCCCCCATGAACACGCCCGTTGATTCCTTCCTCCTGGGCGAGCTGGCGGTTGAGGTCGCCGGCCTGCGCCGCGCCTACGGTGATCGCACGGTCATCGAGAGCGTGGACCTCGCCATCCATCGAGGTGAATTCGTTGCCCTTCTCGGTGAAAGCGGCTGCGGCAAGACGACCCTGCTGCGCGCGCTGGCGGACCTGGATTCGCCCGACGCCGGCCGTATCCAGACCCGCGGCGAGGCCGCCGTCGTTTTCCAGGAGCACCGTCTTCTCCCCTGGGCCAGCGTGCTGGAGAACGTCACCCTCGGCCTGGGCCGGGACGCCGAAGGCCGTGCCCTGGCGGCCCTGGCCGAGGTCGGCCTGGCCGGCCGCGAGAAGGACTGGCCGCGCAACCTCTCCGGCGGCCAGGCCCAGCGCGTGGCGCTGGCGCGGGCGCTGGTGCGCGAGCCCGGCCTGCTGCTGCTGGACGAACCCTTCGCCGCGCTGGACGCGCTGACGCGCATCAAGATGCACGTGCTGGTCAAGGATCTGGTGGCGCGACACCAGCCCGGCGTGCTGATCGTCACCCACGACGTGGATGAGGCGATCGCCATCGCAGACCGCGTGCTGGTCATGCGCGAGGGGCGCATCGCGGCCGAATACCGCGCCAGCCTCGAAAAGGACCTCGTCGCCTTCCGCCGCCGCCTGCTTTCCGAACTGGGCGTGGCCGACGATCACATCCGCCAGCCGCCGCGGTCATGACCTGAACCCGGCCTCTACCCATCTTTCCTGGAGAACCTTGAGAATGAGCGAAATCAGGCCCTTTGCCTCCCACCGCCGTGAACTGCTGAAACTCGGCGGTGCCCTCGCCTCCGGTCTGGCGCTTCCTGCGTCGTCATGGGCCGCGGAAAAAGGCACGCGCAACACCGATGTGGTTCGCCTGACCTATGGCCGCGGTGGCTTGCCGTTGGTGTCGCGCGAACTCGGCGTGCTTGAAAAAACCTTGAAGGACGAGCACGGCATCAAGGTCGAATGGGTCGGTCCCTTCCCGAACCACGCGCCGACGCTGCAGGCCGTGGTCGGCGGCAGCGCGGACTTCGGCTTCTGGGGCTCCACCACGCCCGCGCTCGCCGCCATCCTGGCGGGGTCTCCGCTGGTGTTCACGGCCTTCAACATCTATGCGCCCCGCTCGACGGCGATCATCGTCAAGAAGGACAGTGGCATCAACGGCGTGAAGGATTTGGCCGGCAGGCGCGTCGCGGTCAACAAGGCCGGCCTGGGTGAATTCCTGGCCGTGGCCGCGCTGGAAAAGCACAAGGTGCCGCGGGACAAGGTGCAACTCGTCTATCTGAACCCGCCCGACGCCGGCCCGGCCTTCGCGCAGGGCAAGGTGGATGCGTGGTCGATGTGGTCGCCCGGCGTGGACATTTCGCTGATCCAGAACGACGCCAAGGTGATCTTCTTCGAGGATACCGACCTCGACTTCCTGATCGACTACAGCTCGCTTGTCACCTCGCGCGAGTTCGCAACGAAGAATTCCGCGGTGGTGCGCGCCGTGCTCGAGGCTTTCTACAAAGACGGCAAGTGGGAGACCGAACACGTCGAAGAATCAGAGAAGCTCGCGCAGCGCGAAGGCGGCTACGACGACAAGGTGCGCGAGCGCCTCGCCTCCTTCCAGCGCAAGAACAGCTTCTACGAGCCGGACGACGCGAAATTCATGGCCGAATTCCAGCGCGCCGCCGACTGGCTCGCCGACCGCAAGATCATCAAGAGCCGCATCAAGGTCGCGGACGTCAGCGTCAAGGTGTAGGTGCGGGCGGCGCGCCAGGCGCCGTCGCCCCGGGTCCATGAGATATGGCACAAGCAATTCCCCCGAAATTTGGCGTGTGGGCGCCGGTGCACGGCCCCCGTGCAGCCTGGCAGGACCCTGCTGAGCCGTTCGATGCCTCCTGGGAGCACAACAGGGATACCGTGCTGGAAGCGGAGGCGCTGGGCTTCGATGCCACGCTGATCGCGCAGCACACGGTCAACCCGTTCCTGCCCGACAACGACCAGTTGGAAACCTGGACCGCCGCAGCCGCGCTGGCGGCGCTGACCACGCGCATCGAGCTGATCGCGGCCATCAAGCCCTACATCCACCATCCCGTTTTCCTGGCGAAGATGGCCTTGCAGATCGAGAACATCAGCAGGGGGCGCCTGGACCTCAACCTCATCAACGCCTGGAACAAGGCGGAGTTCGAAAAGGCCGGCATCCCCTTCGGCGAGCACGACGAGCGCTACGAATACGGCGAGGAATGGATTTCCGTGGTGTCTCGCCTGATCGGCGGCGAACGCGTCGAGCACCAAGGCAAGCGGTTCCACGTCACCGACTACAAGCTCACACCGGGCGACCTCTACCGTCCGCGGCCGCGCATCTATGTGGGCGGGGAGTCGGAGCCTGCGCGTGCCCTGGTCGCGCGGCATGGCGATGTGTGGTTCATCAACGCGCAGCCGCTCGGCCAGGTCGCGGACCTGATCTCCGACCTGCGCCGCCGGCCCCGGCGGGGCGAACCGCTGCAGTACGGCCTGTCGGCCTTCGTCATCGTCCGGGACTCGGACGCCGAGGCCCAGGACTATTACCAGCACCTTCTCGCCCTGGCGCGCAAGGATTCCGATGCGCGGGAAGCCCTGCACCGCCGCACCGACCCGAAGGCCGTGATGCACCAGACGATCGCCAGGACGGTCAGCGTCGGCAGCAATGGCGGCACGGCAGCCGGGCTGGTGGGCAGCTATGACCAGGTGGCCGAACGCATCCTGGCCTTTCAGAAGGCCGGCATCGGTCTGTTCATGCTGCAGTTTCAGCCGCTGAGGGCGGAACTGCGGCGCTTCGCCACGCACATCTTCCCGCGCGTGGGCAGGAAAGCCGTCGTCTGAAGATGCCCTCCGGGGGCCTGTCCATCCAGGCGCGAGGTTCGATATTCGGAATCGTGATTAGCGCTTCGGTGCTCACCCCCATACATTGGCCCCTCCATCGGATTGATACGAATAAATCCGAGCGGTGTTTTACTTTGAAGAAAGAAGCGAGGTTGTCTTCATGAACAAGTCCCTGTGGTCGCGCCGCGCCGTCGCGGTCGCCCTGGCCGCCCTCACCGCGGCGGCCGTCGCCGCGCCGGGCGACAGCGCCGGCAAGCC
>JASGDG010000198.1:0-11359 GCA_047607325.1 Xenophilus sp.
CGTGGGCGCAGGCCCGGCCGGCGGTGGCGGCGCGGGCGCCGGCTCCTGCGCGCGCCGCACCAGCCACCAGCAGGCCAGGGGCAGCAGCGCCAGCGTCGCGAAGCACAGGCGGAAGGCCAGTTCGTCGGCCGGCCGCCCGCCGAAGGGCTCGCCCGCGTGGTCGATCAGCAGCCCGGCCGCGAAGGGGCCGAGGAAGTTGGCCGCCGCCGGTGCGATGGCCAGCCAGCTGAACATGCGCCTGAGCTGGGCCGCGCCCTGCGCCGCCCGTCCGACATGGCGCTGCAGCGCGATCACCGTCACGCCCGTCGCCCCGCCGGTGAGCAGCGCGGCGACGCAGGTCACCGCGAAATGCGGCCAGGCGAGCGCCATCAGCGGTCCGGCCGCGGCGGCGATGACGGCCAGCCGCATCGGCCGCTTGAAGCCGTGCCGGTCCGCGAAGCGCCCGGCCGGCAGCGCCAGGAACACCTGGGTGAGCGCGAACAGCGCGATCAGCACGCCCACCGCCGCTGCGCTGCGGCCTTGCTGCAGCGCCAGCAGGGGCGCGGCCAGCCGCATGCCGGCCATGGTGGCGTGCAGGCAGACCTGGGCGCAGATCAGCCGCAGGAGCTCGGCGCCGGTCACGCTTCCTGGCCGTCCTCCGGCGGCGTGTCCAGCCCCGGCAGCAGGTTCTGCGCCTCGGCCTCCGGCAGCGCCTCCACGCTGCGCAGCCTGCGCGCCAGCACGTTGGTGCGGGTCTGCGTCTGGTCCAGTGTGTTGAGCACGGTCTGCGTCTGCTTCCTCACCTTGTCCAGCACCTCGCCGAACTTCATGAACTCGGTCTTCACCGCCCCCAGCACCTGCCAGACTTCGCTGCTGCGCTGCTCCAGCGCCAGGGTGCGGAAGCCCATCTGCAGCGAGTTGAGCATCGCCAGCAGCGTGGTCGGCCCGGCCAGGGTGACGCGGTGCTCGCGCTGCAGGACCTCCATCAGGCCCGGGCGGCGCAGCACCTCGGCGTACAGCCCCTCGGTGGGCAGGAAGAGGATGGCGAAGTCGGTGGTGTGCGGCGGCTCGACGTACTTTTCGGCGATGCCGCGCGCCTCCAGCCGGATACGCGTTTCCAGCGCCCTGGCCGCGGCCTCCGCCGCCGCAGCGTCGGCGCGCTGCTGCGCGTCGAGCAGGCGCTCGTAGTCCTCGTTCGGGAACTTGGCGTCGATGGGCAGCCACAGCGGCGTGCCGTCGCCGCTGCGGCCGGGCAGGCGGATGGCGAAATCCACCGCGTTGCGCGACCCGGGCCGCGTCATCACCTGCGCCGCGTACTGTTCGGGCGAGAACACCTGCTCCAGCAGCGCGCCGAGCTGCGCCTCGCCGAACATGCCGCGCGTCTTCACGTTGCTCAGCAGGTGCTTGAGGTCGCCCACGCCCTGCGCCAGCGCCTGCATCTCGCCCAGCCCCTTGTAGACCTGCTCCAGCCGCTCGGCCACCTGCCGGAAGCTCTGGCCCAGGCGCGCCTCGAGCGTGGACTGCAGCTTCTCGTCCACCACCTGGCGCATCTCGTCCAGCTTGGCGGCGTTGCCGGCCTGCAGCTGCGCCAGCTGCTGCTCCAGCGTCGCGCGCACTTCGGCCAGCCGGCGCGCGTTCGATTCCGTCAGGCCGTGCAGCTGCGTGTTGAGCGTCTCGCCCAAGGCGCCCTGCATGCGCGCCAGCTGCTGGGCGAAGGCGTCGATCTGCGCATTCTGCGTGCGCGCCGTCTCGGCCCCCTGCGCCAGCAGGGTCTGCTGGAAGGTGGCGAGCTGCTGCGCGCTTTCCTGCCGCGTGGCGCGGGCGGCGTCGGCCAGCTCCTGGCGCAGGTTGCGCTCGGACCGGTCCACCGCGCCGCCGACGATGGCCGACAGCGTGCCGGCGTCGGGCCCGGGCGGCCTGCGCAGCAGCCACAGCACGAGGACGATGTTCAGCGCCGCCAGCGCGGCCAGCAGCCAAGTCTGAAGGGAAATGTCGGGCATGATGTGCAAGGCAATCGCCCAGTGTCGCCGAGAAGCCCTGGCGGGATCGATGGATGGCATCCACATGGGAGGCTTTTTCTTGAGTCAGGAAGCCTTAACGCCGAAGGTGTTCAATCACGGCATGCCCACCTCCCGCCGAAGCGCTTCCCGTTCGCCCTCGCGCTCCTCCTCGCCAACGGAATCCCCGCCCCCCGCGCCGCGCGCCGCCGCCTCGCCGGCCGAGGCCCAGGCATCCGCCGTCAAGGCCCTGGTGCTGCAGGGCGGCGGCGCGCTCGGCGCCTACCAGGCCGGCGTGTACGAGGTGCTGGTGGAACACCATCGGCATCTGGACTGGGTGGCCGGCGTGTCCATCGGCGCCATCAACGCGGCGCTGATCGCCGGCAACCCGGTCGAGCGCCGGGTCGAGCGGCTGCGCGAGTTCTGGCAGCTGGTGTCGTCGGGCGCCGGCCAGATGCTGCCCGGCTGGGCCGGCGAGCGCAGCTGGCTCAACCAGTTCAGCGCCGCTGCTGCGGCGGCGGCAGGCATTCCAGGCTTCTTCAAGCCGCGCGTGACGCCGGCTTTCCTGATGGGCCCGGCGGCGCCGCTGTCGAGCTACTACGACACCGCGCCGCTGAAGTCCACGCTGGAGCGGCTGGTGGACTTCGACCGCATCAATCACCGCGGCATGCGCTTTTCCGTCGGCGCGGTGAACGTGCGCACCGGCAACTCGGTGTACTTCGACAACGGCAGCACCCGGATCCGGCCCGAGCACGTGATGGCCAGCGGCGCGCTGCCGCCGGGCTTTCCGCCGGTGCACATCGACGGCGATGACTACTGGGACGGCGGCATCGTCTCCAACACGCCGCTGCAGTACGTGCTGGACGAGCACGTGCGCACGCGGCGCCTGCTGGTGCTGCAGGTGGACCTGTTCAGCGCCCGCGGCGCCATGCCCCGCACCCTGGGCGAGGTGGCCGCGCGGCAGAAGGACATCCAGTATTCCAGCCGCACCCGGCTGAGCACCGACGTGCTGGCCGCCAACGTCAACCTGCAGCAGGCGCTGGTGTCGCTGCTGGGCCGGCTGCCGCCGCGCCTGCGCGACGAGCCCGAGGTGGCGGCCCTGGCGGCGCACCTGCACAGCGAGCCGATCGACATCGTGCACCTCATCTACCGCCACAAGCCCTACGAGCTGGATTCGAAGGACTACGAGTTCTCGCGCATCACGGTCCAGGACCACTGGGAGGCGGGCATGCGCGACATGCGCAGCACGCTGCAGAACCCCGAATACCTGCGCCGGGAAGTCCAAACCGGCGGCGTGACCACCTACGACCTGACCGATTCCGAGTTGTCGCGCGTGCGGCACCCGGGCACGCAGGTGAAGGTATAGGAACCCACCACACGGATCGACCATGAAAGCCTCCGACCTGCGCGACAGCGCCTTCGCCATGCCTTTCGCCAGCCCGGCCTTCCCGCCGGGGCCGTACCGCTTCGTCAACCGCGAATTCCTGGTGATCACCTACCGCACCGACATGGACGCGCTGCGCGCCGTGGTGCCCGAGCCACTGGAAGTGGCCGAGCCGCTGGTGAAGTACGAGTTCATCCGCATGCCCGATTCCACCGGCTTCGGCGACTACACCGAGTCGGGCCAGGTCATTCCGGTGCAGATCCGAACGGCCCGGGGCGTGGAGAAGGGCAGCTACGTGCATGCCATGTTCCTCAACGACCATCCGCCCATCGCGGGCGGGCGCGAGCTGTGGGGCTTTCCCAAGAAGCTGGCGTCGCCGGTGCTGGACTACGAGACCGACACCATCGTCGGCACGCTCGACTACGGCAAGGTGCGCGTGGCCCAGGCCACCATGGGCTTCAAGCACCGCGCGCTGGACCCTCGGCCGGTCCTGGACGCCCTGGCGGCGCCGAACTTCCTGCTCAAGATCATTCCGCACGTGGACGGCAGCGCGCGCATCTGCGAACTGGTGCGCTACTACATGACCGACGTGCAGCTCAAGGGCGCGTGGACCGGCCCGGCCGCGCTGGAGCTGCATCCGCACGCGCTGGCGCCGGTGGCCGACCTGCCGGTGCTCAAGGTCGAATCGGCCGCGCATTACATTGGCGACATGACGCTCGCTCTGGGCACGGTCGAGCACGACTACCTGGCCTGAACCTCATCCATCCGCGCAAACGAAAGGGATCACCATGCAACTCAAGGACAAAGTCGCCTACATCACCGGCGCCGCCAGCGGCATCGGCAAGGAAATCGCCATCGTCTACGCGCGCGAAGGCGCCAGGGTCGTCATTGCCGACCTCAACAAGGAGGCCGCCGACGCCGCCGCGGCCGAGCTGAAGGCGTCGGGCGCGCAGGCCATCGGCGTGGCGGTGGACGTGACCGACGAAGACCAGGTGGATGCCTCGGTCGAGGCGGCGGTCCAGGCCTTCGGCGGCGTCGACATCCTGGTGAGCAACGCCGGCATCCAGATCGTGCATCCGGTGGAGGAGTTCGGCTTCGCCGACTGGAAGAAGATGCTGGCCATCCACCTGGACGGCGCCTTCCTCACCACCAAGGCATGCCTGAAGCACATGTACGCGCAGGGGCGCGGCGGCAGCGTGATCTACATGGGTTCCGTGCACTCCAAGGAGGCCTCGCTGCTCAAGGCGCCCTACGTCACGGCCAAGCACGGCCTGATCGGGCTGGCCAAGACGGTGGCCAAGGAGGGCGCGGCGCACGGCGTGCGCGCCAACGTCATCTGCCCCGGCTTCGTGCGCACGCCGCTGGTCGAGAAGCAGATCCCCGAGCAGGCCAGGACGCTGGGCATCTCCGAGCAGGAGGTGGTCAAGAACGTGATGCTCAAAGAGACGGTGGACGGCGAATTCACCACCACCGACGACGTGGCGCAGGTGGCGCTGCTGTTTGCCGCCTTCCCGACCAACGCCCTGACCGGCCAGTCGCTGGTGGTCAGCCACGGCTGGTTCATGCAGTGAAAGTCCCGAGGCCGGCCGGCGGCCGACACCGCGGCGGCCGGGGCCGGCGGTGATAAGGTTGCGGGCATGAGCGCCCAACCGACTTTCCTCCGTTCATTCATGCCGCCCGCGGCCTGCCGCGGCGCGGGTGCCGCCGTTCTGGCCGCCGTCCTGGCCGGATGCACCTCGGTGTCGCTCGACGAGCCACCCTCGGTGCGGCGCAACTATCCGTCGTACCCGCAAACGCCCGCGCAACCACCGGTGGAGACCGTGCCCGCGGTGCCGCCGGTGCAGGCCACGCCGGTGCCGCCGCCCGCGCCGATGAGTTCCGTGCCCGCGCCGGAGCGCGATCCGCAGCTGGCCGCCTTCAGCACCCGCCTGGACGGCCGCAACGAGGCGCCGCCCGTCTACAGCATGGGCACCGGCACGCTGGATGCGGTGCTGAACCGCAACACCGGCCTGCTGCGCTTCCGCATCGGCTATTCCAACCTCAGCGGGCCGATCACTGCCGCGCACTTCCACGGGCCGGCCGAGGTCGGCGCCAACGCGGCGCCGGTGATCACGCTCAACCCGCCGTTCCCGAACCCCTACGAGGGGCGCGTCCAGCTCACGCCCGTGCAGGCGGCCGACCTGCTGGCGGGCCGCTGGTACCTGAACCTGCACACGGCGCAGAACCCGGGGGGCGAACTGCGCGGCCAGCTCATCGAGCGGCGCTGAGCGCGCGTCAGAGCCGCAGCGCCCAGGTCTCGCCGACCAGCTGCTGCCCGTAGCCCTCGTAGGGCTGCGACTTGCCGAGCACGAAGCCGCGCCGGGCATAGATCGCTCGCGCGGCGGCGAGGTTGCTGTAGGTCCACAGCATCATCCGCCGATAGCCTTTGGCACGGGCGAAGGCGATGGCCTCGTCCGTCAGGCGCCCCCCCAGGCCCAGGCCGCGCGCCTCGGGCGAGAGGATCAGCATGCGCAGCTGGGCCACCGTGGCGGACTTGCGCACCACGAAGACCGCGCCCGCCCGCCGCCCGTCCAGCTCCGCGATCCAGCACTTTTCCCACTGCGGCTGGAACTTGCGCAGGAACTGCGCGGCGATGTCCGCCACCAGCGCCTCGAATTCCGCGTTCCAGCCGTACTCGCGCCAGTACAGCTCGCCGTGCATCTGCACGACCCAGCCGATGTCGCCCGGCGCCGGGTCGCGCAGGAGCACGGTGCGGGTGGGGGGCGGGTTCGCGCCGCCGGCGCCGAGCAGTGACTCGATGCGCTCCATCGACGCCACCAGCGTCTGGCGCTGGCCCGGGGACAGCGGCGCGAGCAGGGCGGCGGCTTCGTCGCGGGACTTCTGCTGCAGCGGCGCGAAGGCGGCATGGCCGGCCTCCGTCAGCGCCAGCAGGCTCTGCCGCGCGTCCTTCGAGTCCGGCGTGCGCCGCAGCCAGCCGGATGCCTCGAAGCGCTTGAGGATGCGGCTGAGGTAGCCGCCGTCCAGCCCCAGCTCGCGCTGCAGCAGGGTCGCCGTCAGGCCATCGCGGTGCGCCAGCTCGTACAGCACGCGCACGTCAGTCAGCGACAGCTCGCTGCCGAGGTAGGGGTCCAGCACGCCGATGCGGCGGGTGAAGAAGCGGTTGAAGCGGCGCAGCGCCTTGACCTGCGTCACGTCGATTTCATTTGCCATGGTCATTGAAATAAATTGACAAAGTCAATTATATAGGCGCATGAACCGTGCGGCGAATGGCACTCTCGAGGCGACAGGCCACGCCCCGCATGAACGCCCCCGTCGACGTCGCCTTCTTCGCGCGCGCCGCGAAGCCCATCACCAGCTGCCGCAAGTATTGGGCGCAGCGCTTCGGCACGGCCAAGTTCCTGCCGACCTTGCGCGAGGAGAGGCTGCAGTTCGGCTGGGACGGCTGCGACATCGTCATCGTCAGCGGCGACACCCCAGCTTCGGCATGGCCGTGATCGGCCGCGTCACCGCTGACCGGAAGATCTGCAGCGACGACGCCTGCACGCCCGGCGACGTGGGCGGCGCGCGGCCCGGCCGTGCCGCCATCGTCTACAGCCAGCGCTGCCGCGAGGCCTTCCTAGAGGTGCATCGTGCTCGGCGGCATCGGGGGCAGCCTGCGCCGCATCGCCCGCTACGACTACTGGAGCGACAAGGTGCGCCGCTCCATCGTGCTGGACAGCAAGTTCGCACCATGGCCGAGAGCAGCGAGCGGAACCACACGTGCCCCGGAGCATGCTGCGTGTGCCCATGCCACAGCTGGTAGAAGCGCATCGGCGGAAAGTCGATGGGCGAGCGCACGATGGCCAGCGGCAGCATGGCGGCGTAGTGCTGCGCGAAGTGCCGGCTGGTGGTGGAGATCAGATGGCGGCCGGCTGCGACTGGTTCATGCGCGCGGCGATGCGCGAGACGCTGCGCTCGGTCATCAGGATGCTGAAGACGCGCAGCAGGTAGGTGTCGAAAGGGTCGTCGGGCCGGGACATGGTAGGCAGGAGCGCACAGCGTTGGTGCCGCCGGCGTGTGCCGCGTGGCCGTTCTGCTATGCCGCTCATTCGGGCACGGCAATTGGCGTGCCGGTGCGGGCTTCGAACAATGCCGGCATTCATTTTGCTCATTCCCGCCCACCATGCGCCACATTGCCCGTACCTCCTTCGCCGCTTCGCCCGCTACCGCATCGCGCCGCGGCGCCCTGCGCCTGCTCGCCGCCGCCGGCGCGGCTTCGCTGGGCCTGCCGGCCCTCGCGGCCTGGCCCGAGCGGCCGATCAAGATCGTCGTCACCTTCCCGCCTGGCGGCTCCAGCGACATCCTGGCCCGTGTGGTCGGCGAACAGTTGACGAAGAAACTGGGCCAGCCGGTGGTGGTGGACAACCGGCCGGGCGCCGGCGGCACCATCGGCGGCATGGCGGTGGCCTCGGCGGCGCCCGACGGCTATACGCTGATGCTGTCCAACACCACACCGATCGCGCTCGGCCCCTTCACGCTGGACAAGTCGCCCTACGATCCGGCTACCGCCTTCACGAACGTGGCCTACCTCGGTTCGGCGCCGCTGGTGGTCATGGCAGGCAAGGACGCGGGCATCAAGAGCTTCGGCGATCTGCTGGCCCTGGCGAAGAAGGAAGGGCGGCTGGACTTCGGCTCCGGCGGGCCGGGCTCCATCGGCCACATCCACGGTGAACTGATCAAGCGCATCACCGGCGCCAACATGGTGCACGTGCCCTACCGCGGCGGCGCGCCGATGACGACCGACCTGCTGGCCGGCCAGATCCCGGTGGGCATCGACGTCATCACCGCCTACGTCCAGTATTTCCGCCTGGGACAACTGGTGCCCCTGGCGGTGACGGGCACGGCGCGCTCGCCGCTCATGCCGGAGGTGCCGACCGTCGCCGAACTGGGTCAGCCGAAGCTGGTGCTGGAGAACTTCTTCGGCCTGTCGGGCCCGGCGCGCCTGTCGGCCGACACCGTGGCGCGGCTGAACGCCGCGGCCAACGAAGTGCTGTCCATGCCCGAGGTGCAGAAGAAGATGGTGGAACTGGGCATTGTCGGCGGGCCGCAGAGCACGGCGAAGTTCGATGCCTTCGTCAAGGAGCAGGTGGCCGTGCTCGGGCCGGCGGTCAAGGGGGCGGGCATCAAGCTCTGAATGAGCAGGGCCCGCACGTTGTGCGCCAGTTCGACCAGTTCGATGGTTTGCTTGCGCACGCCTCTGGAAGCCCGGCCTGGGGGCTACTCGATCCTGAGCGCGCCGGTGGGTTGGTGGATGGTGATCTTCTTGCCGTCCTCGGCCTGGGGCGCGACTCCCTCCGGCGCCCGCACCAGCAGCACCGGCACCGTCGCGGCGCGCACGATCGCCTCGGCGCTGCTGCCCAGCAGCAGGCGGCCCACGCCGCGCCGGCCATGGGTGCCGAGCACCAGCAGTTCGGCCGGCCAGCGCTGCGCCTCGTGCAGCACCACGTCCGTGACCGGCGCGCCGATGTTGTCGTTCAGGGCGGTGTCGAAAGGCACGCCGGCGGCCTTGGCCGCGGCGCCGGCCTCGTCCAGCACCTTCTGGCCGGCGGCGCGCAATTCGTCGGCCCAGCCTTCGATCGGGCCGGCGTAGGCGCCCATGCCCACGGCCAGCGACAGCTCGTCGACGACGTGGATCAGCCGCAGCTGCCCGCCGGTGAGCCGGGCCAGGCGGATCGCCTCGTCGAGCCCCTCGCGCGAAGTGGCGCTGCCATCGACGGGAACCAGGATGCGTTGGTACACGGAAGACTCCTCGGGTGCGGTGGTTCGATGCCCCGAGTGTGAGCCGAAGCGGCCTGCATCATTTGACGGGGATCAGAAATCCCGCGTTGCGGCCATTGTGTGCAGCGGGATGTCGCGCTGCGCCGCCAGGGCGTCGAGTTCGGCCCGGGTGCGGCCGGCGATCCACGCGGCCAGGCCGCGGTGCGCGGCGTCCGCGTGCATGTCGGCCGTGTCCAGCCCGGCGGCTTCGGCCAGGCGCCGGGCGAAGTGCGGTTCCAGCGCCGCCACGGCCACGCGGCCGTCGGCGCAGCGGTAGACGCGGTAGCCCGCATGCGCGCCGCCCACCGCGCCGCCGGGCGCGGCCAGGCCCCAGGTGCGCGGCAGCGCCAGCCATTCGGCGGCCGTGCGCAGGGCCACCTCGATGTGTGTGCCGCCGCCGTACGTGCGGGTGTGCATCACCGCCTGCAGCACCGCCTCGGCGGCCATCAGGGCACCGGCCATGTCGGCGAAGAGCGTGGGCGGCAGCGCGGTGCCGGTCACCAGCCCGGCATCGGCCAGGTAGGTGAGGTCGTGGCCGGGCTCTTCGGCGCGCGCGCCGGCGGCACCGACGATCGCCACCTGCGACAGCCGCGGGTGGCGCGCGTGCAGGGTCTGCCAGTCCAGGCCCAGCTTATGCAGCGCGGAAGGGCGGAAGGAGGTGAGCAGCACGTCGGTGCGGGCCAGCTCCGCATGCAGCGCGGCCTGCGCCGGTGCGGTCTTCAGGTCGGCCTCGCGCAGCTCGATGCCTGCGTGCAGGCTGGCGTAGGCGGCGGGGTCGTACAGGCGCATCGGGTCACCGGCGGGCGGCTCCAGCTTGAGGCAGTGCGCGCCCATGCGCCGGCAGCGCAGCAGAGCGGCCGGGCCGGGGAGGTTGAGCGCGAGGCTGAGCACGCGCACACCGGCGAGCGGGGACGGGACGGGGGTCGGTGTCACAGGCAGTGCTTCCTCAATCCACGATGTCGGTGCCGCGCTCGGTCAGCAGCTCGCGCCGCAGCAGCATCACGGTCTGCAGGAACATGCCCGGGTCGGACCACTGCGGCGGATGCGGCGGCGATCATGGCCCGCCACTGTAGCGGCGCGGTGGCGTGTTCAGGGCCGCACGACTTCCAGCAGCCGGTCCAGTCCGCCGGCGTTGATCGCCACCTGGGCCTGCGCGCGCACCGTGGGCTTGGCGTGGTAGGCGACGGACAGACCGGCTGCGCCCATCATCGGCAGGTCGTTGGCGCCGTCGCCCACGGCGATGGTCTCGGCTGGCGGGATGCCCAGCAGCGACGCCAGCTCCAGCAGCGTGCGGCGCTTCTCGGCGCCGTCGCAGATGTCGCCCCAGCTCTGCTGCTGCACGCGGCCGGTGAGCACGCCGTCCTGCTCTTCGAGCAGGTTGGAGCGCGCGAAGTCGATGCCCAACCGCTCCTTCACGCGGTTGGCGAAGAAGGTGAAGCCGCCCGAGACCAGCAGTACCTTGAGCCCGGCCGCCCTGGCCGCGGCCACCAGCGTGGCGGCGCCCGGGTTGAGCCGCAGGCGCTCGTCGTAGACCTGCTGCAGCGACGACACCGGCACGCCCCGCAGTAGCGCGACGCGGCGGCGCAGGCTTTCCTTGAAGTCGGCGATCTCGCCGCGCATCGTGGCCTCGGTGATGGCGGCCACCTCCGCCTTCCTGCCGGCGGCGTCGGCGATCTCGTCGATGCACTCGATGCCGATCAGCGTCGAGTCCATGTCGAACGCGATGAGCCTGAAGTCGGCCAGCCGCAGCGGCGGCTGCAGGCGCTGCACGACGAGGCCGGGGGAGATTTCGGTGGGCGTGGGCATGGGATGCGGAAGCTTGGGGAAGGGGCGCGTGGTCAGTCGTACCAGTCCTCGACGCGCAGGCCGGGGACGCGGGCGAATTCGCGGGTGTTGCGGGTGACGGTGGTGAGGTCGTGGCCGAGGGTGATGGCCGCGATCTGCAGGTCGTTGCCGCCGATCGGCGTGCCCTGGCGGTGCAGCGCGGCTTGCAGTTCGCCGGCCCGCTGCGCGCTTGCGGGGCCGTAGGCGAGCATGCCTGCCGGCGCCGCCGACTTGGCCACGCCCAGATGCAGTTCCTGCAGTGAAATCATGCTCCAGGCCAGGGCGTCGGCCGCATGGCCGTCGAGCCGCGCGAGGCACTGGCCCTGGCGCTTGCGCGTGTAGCCGGCATGCCGCGTCTTCGGATCGAGCAGGAAGTCCA
>JASGDG010000199.1:0-2792 GCA_047607325.1 Xenophilus sp.
CTGGTGGCGTGTAGTGCGCCGGCGCGGCGGCGCCCGGCTGCTCGAGCCGCCGCCCGAGGCCGGCGTGGACCTGCTCTGGGCCAACATGGCCCTGCATGCCGAGGCCGACCCCGAGGCGCTGATCGCCCGCTGGCACCGCCTGGTCGCCGTCGACGGCTTCCTGATGTTCTCCTGCCTCGGCCCCGACACGGCGCGCGAGTTGCGCGTGCTGTACGAGCGCCTGGGCTGGCCGCCCGCCGGCCACGAGTTCACCGACATGCACGACTGGGGCGACATGCTGGTCCACGCCGGCTTCGCCGAACCGGTGATGGACATGGAGCGCATCGTGCTGACCTGGTCCACGCCCGAGGCGGCGCTGGCCGAGCTGCGCGCGCTGGGCCGCAACCTGCATCCCGCGCGCTTCGGCGCCCTGCGCGGCCGGCGCTGGAGAGAGGCCCTGCTGGAGGCGCTGGCCGGCCTGGCCGCGCCGGGCGAACACGGCGGCCGCATCGCCATGACCTTCGAGATCGTCTACGGCCATGCGTTCCGGCCCGCCCCGCGCGCCCGGGTGGCGGCGGAAACCGCCGTGCCGCTGAGCGATCTGCGGTCCATGCTGGGCCGGGGCCGGCCCGGTGGACCGGGGCGCTGAAAAGGCCCACGCTACAATGATTCGCTGCGTGTATCCGGGGGATGGGCCCCCGGCCAGAACCTGCCGTGTGCCCACGTGTAGTCATGCGGCCGGCCTTGAGCGCCCCCCGATTTGCTGAACCCGCCGTGCCGAATCCCGTGTTCCGCTTCGCCACCGTTTCGGGCCAGACCATCCACTGGTTCCTGAAGCGCAACTGCTCGATCACGCCGATCCAGCTGGGCTGGCTGTATGCGTCGCTGTGCGTGGTGTCGCTGGCCATCGGCGTCGGCTTCTGGATCCGCGGCGCGCGCCTCGTGCTGCCCTTCGCCTGGCTGGAGCTGTCGGCGGTCGGCTTCGCATTCCTCTTCTATGCGCGTCACGCCACCGACGGCGAGCGCATCGCCCTCCAGGAGGGCCGCCTGGTCGTCGAGCTGGAGAGCGGCGGCAGCTGCGAGCGCACCGAATTCCTTTCGCACCAGGTCCGCATCGAGCCCCGGGCAGGCGACCGCTCGCTGATCGAGCTGTCCGGCCCCGGGCGCTCGGTGCGGGTGGGCCGCTACGTGCGGCCCGAGCTGCGCCCGGCGCTGGCGAGGGAGATCCGCATGGCCTTGCGCGGCGCCTGAGGCGCGCAGAGCCGGCGGGGAGACAAGGCCGGTGGATTCAGTCTGGATCATTGAAGAAATGAAGAACACGATGAAGAGCATTTGGACCCAGCCCGCGGGCCTGCTGCTGGCGGCCGGCGCGGCGTTCAGCCGCGCGGCGCACGCCGTCAGCGACCTGCCCGGCGGCCCGGCCGTGCGCCAGCTCAATCTGCCGGTGGGGGTGACCAAGGTGTCGCAGGAGCAGCACACGCTGCACTGGGGCCTGCTGATCCTGTGCACGGTGATCTTCGTCGGCGTGTTCGCGGTCATGTTCTATTCGATCTGGAAGCACCGCAAATCGGTGGGCCACCAGGCGGCCAATTTCCACGAATCGCTGGTGGTCGAGGTGGTCTGGACCATCATTCCCTTCGTCATCGTGATCCTGATGGCGCTGCCGGCCACCAAGCTGCTGGTGGCGCAGAAGGACACCACCAACGCCGACCTCACCATCAAGGTGACCGGCTACCAGTGGAAGTGGGGTTACGACTACCTCAAGGGCGAGGGCGAGGGCCTGTCCTTCATCTCCACGCTGCTGCCCGAGCATCGCCGCCTGTCCGACGAGGGTGCCCGCGGCGTCGTGCCCGACAACTACCTGTTCGAGGTCGACAACCCGCTGGTGGTGCCCGAGAGGCAGAAGATCCGCATCATCACCACCGCCAACGACGTGATCCACGCCTTCGCGGTGCCGCAGTTCGGCATCAAGCAGGACGCCATCCCCGGCTTCGTGCGCGACACCTGGTTCCGCGCCGAGCAGACCGGCGACTTCTACGGCCAGTGCCAGGAGCTGTGCGGCAAGGAGCACGCCTACATGCCGATCCACGTGAAGGTGCTGTCCGAGGGCGACTACAAGGCCTGGGTCGAGGCCAAGAAGAAGGAGGCTGCCGCCAGGCAGGACGACCCGAACAAGGTCTGGACCCTGCCGGACATCATCGCGCGCGGCGAGAAGGTCTACACCGCCAACTGCGCGGCCTGCCACCAGGCCAACGGCAAGGGCGGCGGCCCGATCAAGCCGCTGGACGGCTCGCCGGTGGTGCTCGACGCCGACCACGCCGACCAGCTCGACGTGGTGCTCAAGGGCCGGCCCGACAAGGGCATGCCTTCCTGGAAGCAGCTGAACGACACCGATATCGCGGCCGTCATCAGCTACACCAAGAACAGCTGGTCCAACAAGACGGGCCAGCTCATCCAGCCGGCCGAAGTCGTCGCCGAGCGCGCCAAGATCAACCCCTGATCCCGCAGGAGAGACACCCCATGAGCGCAGTCCTCGATCCCCACGGTCACGCCGCCCACGGTGACCACGCGCACGACGAGCACCATGACGCGCCCGCCGGCTGGCGCCGCTGGGTGTTCGCCACCAACCACAAGGACATCGGCACGCTGTACCTGCTGTTCAGCTTCACCATGTTCATCATCGGCGGCATCCTGGCCCTGCTGATCCGCGCCGAGCTGTTCCAGCCCGGCCTGCAGCTGGTCAACCCCGAACTGTTCAACCAGTTCACCACCATGCACGGCCTGATCATGGTGTTCGGCGCCATCATGCCGGC
>JASGDG010000200.1:0-13454 GCA_047607325.1 Xenophilus sp.
CCTGCCGCCCGCGCCGCCCGCGCTGGCCGGCGCGCAGCCGCAGGGCTCGCCGTCCGCCGACCAGCCCGTGGACGTGAGCGTGCCCGCCACGCGGGTGGTCTCGGTCAGCGGCGAAGGCTGCCGCGACCGGCAGTACTCCGTGCTCTCGCGCTTCTGGGAGCTGGAGGAAGGCACCGATTGCGGCACTTTCACTTTCCGCGGCTACTGGCCGCTCAATGTGTCCGTCTCGACGGCCACCCATCCGCCCGAGACACCCACCTCGCCCGCCCCGGGCCACACCGCCGAAGCGGTCGCCTACAAGGCGCAGGAGATGCGCATCAGCCTGTCGATGCGCACCAAGCTCGCGCAGGGCCTGCTCACCAAGGGCGATCCGTCGAAGAAGGACTCGCTGTGGTTCGCCTACTCGCAGCAGTCGACCTGGCAGCTCTTCAGCCCCGCCATCTCGCGGCCCTTCCGCACCACCGACCACGAGCCGGAGCTGATGTACGTCTATCCCACCGACGTCAGGCTGCCCTGGGGCTGGCGCTGGCGCTATGCCGGCCTGGGGCTGGTGCACCAGTCGAACGGCCAGAGCCTGCCGCTGTCGCGCAGCTGGAACCGCGTGTTCCTGATGGGCGGCATGGAACTGGACAGCCGCTTCTCCATCACCGGCCGGGTGTGGCAGCGCATCCACGAGGACGCGACCGACGACGACAACCCGGACATCACCAACTACCTGGGCCACAGCGAGATCACCGGCAGCTGGTATGCGAACAAGGACAACACGCTGGCGATGACGCTGCGCGGCGGCATCGGCGGCACCGGCCGCGGCGGCGTGAAGCTGGAATGGATGCGCGCCCTCGGCGGTTCGTCCAGGAGCAACCTGCTTCTGCACACGCAGCTCTACCACGGCTACGGCGACACGCTGGTGGACTACAACCGCAAGCGCACGGTCCTGAGCATCGGCTTGAGCCTGATGGACTTCTGAGCATCCCGGGGCGGCCCGGCGTTCCGTTTTCTTCTGAACGCGGCGAAACTTGCCGGCCTCCTTTCCCAACCCAAGGACATCCCATGAACGTCGCCCTCATCGGCGCCACCGGCTTCGTCGGCTCGGCCCTCCTGAACGAACTGCTCTCGCGCGGCCACGCGGTGCGGGCCCTGGCGCGCACGCCGTCCAAGCTGCCGGCGCGCGCCGGCCTGGAGGTGGTGCAGGCCGACGTGCTGCAGCAGGCCGAGGTCGCGCGGGCCGTGGCCGGCGTGGATGCCGTCGTCAGCGCCTACAACCCCGGCTGGAAGGAACCCAGGCTGTACGAGCTGTTCCTGGAGGGCTCCAAGGCCATCAGCGAGGGCGTGAAGCAGGCCGGCGTCAAGCGCCTGCTGGTGGTCGGCGGCGCGGGCAGCCTGTATGTGGCGCCGGGCGTGCAGTTGGTGGACACGCCCGAATTCATCCAGAAGATGCCGCCCAACGTGCTGCCCGGCCCCAGGGCCGCGCGCGACGAACTGACCCGCCTGCAGGGCGAGGCGGCGCTGGACTGGACCTTCGTCTCCCCGCCGCCCCGGCTGGCGGCCGGCGAACGCACCGGCCGCTACCGGATCGGCGGCGACGAGGTGCCGACGCAGGACGGCGCGCCGGCCGGCATCAGCACCGCCGACCTGGCCGCCGCCATCGTCGACGAGCTGGAGCACCCCAGGCACATCCGCAGGCGCTTCGTGGCCTGGTCCTGACGGGAGGGCGCGCCAGCGCCGCGCTCAGGGCAATCCGGGATGCGCGGGCACCGGGCCGGTCCCTAAGATCGCCGGTCCTGCATTTCATTCGCACTTCCGGAGACACCATGAAGAAACTGTTCGCCTTCGCGGCCATCGCCGTTGCCGCCGCGGGTACCTGCGCCGCCGACTTCCCGGACGGTAGGCCCGTCACCTTCGTGGTGCCCTTCGCCGCCGGCGGCCCCACCGACAAGGTGGCGCGCGACCTGGCCGAGGCCATGCAGAAGGCCCTGGGCACCACCATCGTGGTGGACAACACCGCCGGCGCCGGCAGCACCATCGGCATCGCCAAGGTGGCGCGCGCCAGGAACGACGGCTACACCCTGCTGCTCACCCACGTGGGCATGGCCACCACGCCGGTGCTCTACCGCAAGCTCAGCTACAACTACGAGACCGACTTCGAGTACCTGGGCATCATCAACGACGTGCCCATGACGCTGATCGGCAAGCCTCAGCTGGAGGCCGGCAACTTCAGGGAGCTGCAGGCCTGGATCGCCAGGAACAACGGCAAGATCAACCTGGGCAACGCCGGCATCGGCTCGGCCTCGCACCTGTGCGGGCTGCTGTTCCAGAGCACGCTCAAGGCCGAGATGACCACCGTGCCGTACAAGGGCACGGCGCCGGCCATCGCCGACCTGATGGGCGGCCAGATCGACCTGCTGTGCGACCAGACCACCAACACCACCGCCCAGATCGAGGCCAAGAAGGTCAAGGCCTACGGCGTGACCACGCTCAAGCCGCTGACCACGCCGGCGCTGAAAGACCTGCCGACGCTCGATGCGGCCGGCCTGAAAGGCTTCCAGGTCACCATCTGGCACGGCCTGTACGCGCCCAAGGGCACGCCCGCGCCCGTGCTCAAGAAGCTCAACGACGCGCTGAAGGCCGCGCTGAAAGACCCAGACTTCATCAAGCGCGAGGAAGCCCTGGGCGCCGTGGTCGCCACCGACAAGCGCATCGAGCCGGCCGAGCACAAGAAGTTCGTGCAGGCCGAGGTGGCGCGTTTCGGGCCGGTGATCCAGGCCGCCGGCGTGTACGCCGACTGAACGCCCCCGGGGACGGGCAGCGCCCCACCCGCGCCGCCCACGCCACGGGGGCCGGCCAGTGGCGATGAACGACGGCGTGCAGCCCGTGCGGCCCGGCGAGGTGGTGCTGGGCGAGGACGTGGGCCGCGGCGGCATCTTCGGCCAGTACCGGGGCCTGCAGCAGCGCTTCGGTGCGCAGCGCGTGATCGACACGCCGATCAGCGAGGCGGCCATCATGGGTGCCGGCGTGGGCATGGCGCTGGCCGGGCTGCGGCCGGTGGTCGAGATGCGCGTGGTGGACTTCGCGCTGTGCGGCATGGACGAGCTGGTCAACCAGGCCGCCAAGAACCGCTACATGTTCGGCGGGCAGGGCCGCGTGCCGCTGGTGGCGCGCATGCCCGGCGGCATCTGAGACGCGTCGGCCGCGCAGCATTCGCAGAGCCTGGGGCATGGTTCGCGCACCTGCCCGGCATGGTGGTGGTGTGCCCGGCGACGCCGCAGGACAACCGTTCGCTGCTGCGCGCCGCGCTGGCCTGCGGGGATCCGGTGGTCTACATCGAGCACAAGACGCTGTGGGGCCTGCGCGGGCCGGTGGACACATCGGAGGTCGTGCCGCTGGGCCGCGCCGCGCGGATGCGCAAGGGCGATGCGCTCGCGCTGGTGAGCTGGAGGCGCAGGCGCGCATCGACGCGCAGTCGATGGCCGCCGCCGCGCGCCGGCTGCTGGGCTGAAGGAAGGGTGGCGCTGGGCCGCCGCTCACTGCTCGGCGATCACGTCCAGGAACACCAGCGGCTCGCGGCCGGTGTTCGCCAGACCATGCGCCTCGCCCTTGCGCACGATGGTCACGTCGCCGGCCTTCACGGGCACGTCCCTGCCGTCCTTGTCCTTGAACACGCCTTCGCCCGAGACGATGACGTACACGTCCTCGTTGGTGATGTGCTGGTGGTAGCCGATCGACGCGCCCGGCGGCAGCGTGAGCCAGCTCACCTCCTTGATGGCCTGGTCCTTCAGCGCCTTGTCGCGCACGAAGGCATAGCGCCCCTGCAGCACGCCGGTGCCCCCGCCGGCCTCCTTCTTGTCCAGCCGGATGAGCTGCACCTCGGGGAACACGTCGGCCCGCGCGGCCGGGAGTGCGCCGCCGAGGGCCAGCAGGGCAGCGAGCAGGCAGGGGATCTTCATGGTGCGGTCTCCTGGAGGGGGGAAGCCGGCATCGTAGCCCCGGCGCAGCGCGGCGCCGAGGCCTGCGCCACGGGGTTTCCACCCTCGGCCGCGGGCGGGGCCTGTGGCTACAAACGGGCGCATGCCGCTGCGCCTTCGCACCGCGCCGGCGATCTTTCACCCCCCTCCAAAGGAGATCCGCGCATGATGCATTCCAGACCGAGCCGCCGCGCGGCGCTGGCCCTGGCCGCCGTCCTGGCCCTGGCCGCCGCGGGCGCCCGGGCCGACACCTGGCCGAGCAAGCCGGTGAAGATCGTCGTGCCCTTCGCGCCCGGCGGCACCACCGATATCCTGGCGCGCGCCGTGGCGCCGGAACTGGCCAAGGCCTTCGGCCAGCCGTTCATCGTCGACAACCGCGCCGGCGCGGGCGGCAACATCGGCGCCGAGATCGTCGCCAGGTCGCCGAACGACGGCTACACCTTGCTGATGGGCACGGTGGGCACGCACGGCATCAACCGCGCGCTCTACAGGAACCTGCCCTACGACCCGTTCAAGGACTTCGTGCCCATCACGCTGGTGGCGGCCGTGCCCAACGTGCTGGAGATGAATGCCGAGAAGGCCAGGCAGTACGGCATCCATGACGTGCAGGACCTGATCCGGTACCTGAAGGCCCACCCGAACACGCTGAACATGGCCTCCAGCGGCAGCGGCACCTCCATCCACCTGGCGGGCGAGCTGTTCAAGAGCATGACGGGCACGCAGATGACGCACGTGCCCTACAAGGGCTCCGGCCCGGCGCTGATGGACATGGTGGCGGGCAACGCGGACGTGATGTTCGACAACCTGCCCTCGTCCATGCAGCAGATCAAGGGCGGCAGGCTCGCGGCGCTGGCGGTCACCAGCAGCCAGCGCTCTTCCGCGCTGCCCGACGTGCCGACGGTGGAGGAAGCTGGCGGCCCCTCGCTCAAGGGCTACGAGGCCAGCTCCTGGTTCGGCCTGCTGGCGCCGGCCGGCACCTCGCCCGACATCGTCGGCCGCGTGCAGCAGGCCGTGACCAAGGCACTGGGCACGCCGGAGGTCAAGGAAAAGATGCAGGCCCAGGGCGCCATTCCCGGCGGCGACACGCCGGCCCGGTTCAGCCGGCTCATCGCCGACGAGCATGTGAAGTGGGCCAAGGTGGTGAAGGACTCCGGCGCGACGGTGGACTGAATCTGCCGCACCCCGGCGGAACAAAGAAAGGCCGCCCGCCTGGGCAGCCTTTGTCGCTCAGGAGGACGGGTCATGTCCCCCAGACGATGTCCCTCTTTTCGGCCAGCGACTCGCGCAGCATGTTCAGCAGCGGCGTGGCGCGCTGGTGCAGGCTGACGCGCTGCCTCTCGGCCTGCTCGTCATGGTCGTCCACGGCGTTGGGATCGCGGTTGTGCTTGCCGTCGCGCGCTTCGCGCGCCACCGCGGCTTCCAGCGCGGCCATGGCACCCGCCATCTGGTCCACCGTGATGACGCCGGCGGAGGCCGCCGGCTTGCCGATGATGTCCAGAAGCTGCCGTGCGTTGGCCTCCAGCATCACCACCTCGGCGCTGGCCTGGGATTTGAATCGGTAGAGCATGGACGCACCCCTTCCTACTCGTACATGTAGTCGCGGGTGAAAGGGTACGCCGATTGGGCCCCGCGCAGGGAGCGGGCATCCACCTGGCCGTCGCGCCGGGCGGAGAGCATCTGGTGCAGCGCGATCCAGCCCTGCTCGAAGCTCATCGCGCAGCCGGCCAGGTACAGCCGGTAAGCACGCAGAATGCGCTCGCCGCGCTCCGCACCGGCGGTGCGCTCCAGCACGGCGCGCGCCTCGCCGAGCTGCGCTTCCAGCGCATCGGACCAGGCCCACAGGGTGCGCGCATAGTGCGGACGCAGGTTCTCGGTGTCCACCATCTCCAGTTCGGCGTCCGCCGTCTCGCGCAGCACCTGCGTGACGTGCAGCAGTTCGCCGCCGGGAAAGATGTACTTCTCGATGAAGTCGCCCATGCCGCCGCCGAGCTGCTTGTAGTCCAACTGGCCGGCCGTGATGCCGTGCTGCAGGGTCAGCCCGCCGGGCGCGAGCAGGTCGTGCACGTCGCGGAAGTACAGGCCCATGTTGGCGCTGCCGACATGCTCAAACATGCCGACGGAAGAGATCTTGTCGAAAGGCCGGTCGGACTTGAGTTCGCGGTAGTCCACCAAGCGCACCCGCACGCGCCCGCCCAGCCCCCGCTCGGCGATCAGTTGCTCCACGTGCGCATGCTGGTTCTTCGAGAGCGTGATGCCGGTGGCGTCCACGCCGTAGTGCTCGGCCGCCCACAGCAGCAGCGCGCCCCAGCCGCAGCCGATGTCGAGGAAGCGCTCCCCCGGCTGCAGCCGCAGCTTGCGGCAGATGTGGTCGAGCTTGGCCTCCTGCGCGCCGGCCAGGCCGAGTTCCGGCGTGCGGAAGTAGGCGCAGGAATAGACGCGGCGCGGATCCAGCCAGAGCGCGTAGAAATCGTCGGAGACGTCGTAGTGGAACTGGATCTGCTCGGCGTCCTTGCCCAGCGTGTGGGTGCCGCGCGACTTGGCGTTGCGCAGCAGGCGGGTCCACCAGCCGCTGTTGCTCTCGGCGGGATTGGCCGGCATCAGCGCCGCCGCCGTGGCCATCAGGTCGCGCATGCTGCCTTCGATGCCCACGCGGCCTTCCACGTACTCCTCGCCCACACTGCCGATCTGGCTGGCTGCCAGCTTGGCCAGCGCACTCCAGGTCGAGAAACTCAGGCCCACCTTCGCATCGGCGGGGCCGACGCGCCTGCCGTCGGGCAGTTGGAGGGAGACGGGAACGGGAAGCGGTGCGAGGAGGGCTTCGATCTTGGTGACCAGGCTCTGCATGTCGGCGGTTCTGCAAGCAACGAATGACAGGAAGGCCTGATGGTGGCACAACCCGGCGCAGTTTGCAGCCGGCACGCCACGTGAATGAAAAAACCGGCCCAGGGGCCGGTTCCGTCGCAATGCGGTGCCGCTCCTACGGCTTGGTCGCCGCCGCATCGGCGGGGGCCGCGGCGCCGCCTTCCGCGCCCGCAGCGGCCGGCCGCTGCGGCTCCTCGAACTTGGCGCCGCCGGCATTGGCCATGTAGACCACGGCGCGGCCGACCTCGATGTCCTCGAAGTCGCCGCCGCCCTGCGCAGGCATGGCGCCCTTGCCCTTGAGCGCATGCTCCAGCAGCGTGGCGTAGCCTTGGCCGATGCGCGGACCCCAGGCGGCCGCGTCGCCGTAGTGCGGCGCGTTGGGGATGCCGGGGCTGCCGTGGCAGGTGGTGCACTGGGTCTTGAAGACGGTTTCACCGCTGGCCAGCGGGCGGTTGGCGTCGCGGATCTCGATGCTGCCCACCTTGCGGATGCGCTCGGCCACCTCGCGGTCGCGCGCCTCCTGGCTCACGCCGTAGAGCGACATGCCTTCGCCCTGCACCGCGCCGGAGGGCTTGAGTCCGGAGACGACGAAGGACACCAGACCCACGATGACGAGGATGGGCGCCACGAAAGCGAAGAACACCGTCATCAGCAGTTGCTTGGGGGTCTTGATCGGACCGGTGTGGGCTTCTTCCGTGGCGTGCAGTTGCGCGGTGTCGCTCATGGCGTCCTCTGGATCGGGGGCTTTTTCGAATCGGCCGACGATTCTATAGGGCGCCTCCCGGGCGCATGGGGAAGCGCCGGGCGTCCTGTTTCCCCGCCTCCCGGGGGCGCTCTCAGGCCGGCGGCTGCGGCGGGTTGGTCCAGCCGCCGCCGAGCACCTTGTACAGGGTCACGCGGTTCTGCAGTTCCAGCAGGCGCGCCTGCACCGCCTGCTGCTGCGCGGTGAAGAGCGAGCGCTGGGCGTCCAGCAGGTCCAGCGAGCTGGCCACGCCGTTGCGGTAGCGCAGGTCCGACAGCTCGTAGCGCTTGACTTCCGCCCGGGCGGTGGCGTCCAGCGCGCGCGCCTGCTCGCTCAGCGTCTCGCGACCGGCCAGCGCGTCGGCCACTTCACGGAAGGCCGACTGGATCGACTTCTCGTACTGCGCCACCGCGATCTCGCGCGCCGCCTTGGCGGCGTCCAGGTTGGCCTGGTTGGCGCCGGCGCTGAAGATCGGCAGCGTGATCTGCGGCGCGAAGGACCAGGCGTGGGTGGCGGAATTGAACAGGCCGTCGAACTCGGAACTCACGACGCCGATCGAGGAGGTGAGCGCCACGCGCGGGAAGAAGGCGGCGCGTGCCGCGCCGATGTTGGCGTTGGCGGCGATCAGCTGCTGCTCGGCGGAGCGGATGTCCGGCCGCTCGGCCAGCAGGTCGGACGGCAGGCCGGCGGGCACGTCCGGCACGGGGGTGATGGCGCGCAGGCCGCCCTCGACGCCGGCCAGCGCGCTGGCCGGCACGGGTGCGCCCAGCAGCAGGGCCAGGGCGTTCTCGTCCTGCTTGCGCAGGCGCTGCTGCTGGGCATAGGTGGCGCGGGCGGACTCGGCCAGCGAGTTGGCCGCCTGGTAATCCAGGTCGGAGGCCACGCCGTTGTCGAAGCGCAGCTTGGTCAGCTTGAGCGTGTCTTCGCGCGTGGCCAGCGTCCGCCGGGTGATGGCCAGCAGTTCCTCGTCGGCGATCAGCGTCAGCCAGCCGGTGGCGACGGAGGCGATCAGGCTGATCTGCGTGGCGCGCATCGTTTCCTCGGTGGCCAGGTACTTGGCCAGCGCTACGTCGCTCAGGCTGCGGATGCGGCCGAAGAAGTCGGCCTCCCAGGACGTGATGCCGAGGTTGATGGAGTAGCTGGACGACACCGACCCGGCGGTCGGGAAGTAGTGGCGCCATGAATTGGGCGCCGAGCGCGACTCGGCGCCGGTCACGCCGACCGCGGGCAGCAGCGCCGCGCGCTGCACCCCGTACTGGGCGCGCGCCTGCTCGATGCTCTGCGCGGCGACACGCAGGTCGCGGTTGTTGGCCAGCGCGGTCTCGATCAGTCCCGCCAGGCGCGGGTCGGTGAAGAACTGCTGCCACGGCGTGTCGGCCGCGGCCCGGCCGCCGGGCTGCGCCGGGTCGCCCGGGAAGGTGGTGGGCACCGGCGCGGCGGGGCGCTCGTAGGTCGGGGCCAGCGAACAGCCGGCGGCGGCCAGCAGGACGGCGGTGGCCAGCGCCGTCGGGAGCAGGCGGCGGGCCGGGGTGCGGTCAGGACTCGTCATGGCTCGATTCTTCCTTGATTCCGGTCGCATCGGCGTGCCGCTTGTTCATTTCCTGCTGGCGCTTGCCGCCCTTGAACAGCGTGCGCACCACCACGAAGAAGACCGGCACGAAGAACACGGCCAGCGAGGTGCCCGTGATCATGCCGCCGATCACGCCGGTGCCGATGGCGCGCTGGCTGGCCGAGCCGGCGCCGGAGGCGAGGAACAGCGGCAGCACGCCCAGGCCGAAGGCCAGCGAGGTCATCACGATCGGCCGGAAGCGCAGGTGCGCGGCGGCCAGCGCCGCGGCGATCGGGCTCTTGCCCTGGGCCTGCAGGTCCTTGGCGAACTCGATGATCAGGATGGCGTTCTTGGCCGACAGGCCGATGATGGTGATCAGGCCGACCTGGAAGTACACGTCGTTCGAGTAACTGCGCAGCAGCGTGGCCAGCAGCACCCCCAGCACGCCCAGCGGCACCACCAGGATCACCGACAGCGGGATCGACCAGCTCTCGTACAGCGCGGCCAGGCACAGGAACACCGATAGCACCGCGAAGCCGTAGAGGATCATGGCCTGCGAGCCGGCCAGCCTTTCCTCGCGCGAGGTGCTGGTCCACTCGTAGCCGAAGCCCTGCGGCAGCTGCGCCGCCAGGCGCTCCATCTCGGCCAGCGCAGCGCCGCTGCTGTAGCCGGGGGCGGGCTCGCCGGCGATGCGCATGGACGGGTAGCCGTTGTAGCGCACCGTCTGCTGCGCGCCCTTGACCCAGTGCGTGGTGGCGAAGGCCGACAGCGGCACCGGCTGGCCCTGCGCGTTGGCGGCGTTCAGGCGCAGCAGGTCTTCGGGCTGCATGCGCGCCGGCGCGTCGGCCTGCACCATCACCCGCTGCATGCGGCTGCGGTTGGGATAGTCGTTGACGTAGCTCGACCCCAGCGCGGTGGACAGGGCGCTGTTGATGGCGTCGAAGCCGACGCCCAGCGCCTGCGCCTTGTCGCGGTCGATGTCGATCTGCAGCTGCGGCGCGTCTTCCAGGCCGTCGGGGCGCACCTGCGTGAGCACCGGGCTCTTCATCGCCATGCCCAGCAGCTGGTTGCGGGCGTTGACCAGCGCCTCGTGGCCCAGACCGGAGCGATCCTGCAGGCGGAAGGCGAAGCCGCTGCCGGTGCCCAGCTCGGGGATGGGCGGCGGGCTGAGCGGGAAGATGAAGGCATCGCGCACCTGCGACAGCGCGCCGAAGGCGCGGCCGACCAGGGCGCTGGCGGAATGCGCCGGGTCCCTGCGCTCGTCCCAGTCCTTGAGGGTGACGAAGGCGATGCCCGCGTTCTGCCCCTGGCCCGAGAAAGAGAAGCCCAGCACGCCCACGATGCTCTGCACCTCGGGCTGGCTGAGCATGAACTTCTCGACCTGCTTCATCGCCTCGGTGGTGCGCTCCTGCGTGGCGCCGGGCGGCAGCTGCACGTTGACCAGGATGTTGCCCTGATCCTCCTGCGGCAGGAAGGCGGTCGGGATGCGGGTGTAGACCAGCACCACCGCGGCAATGATGGCCGCGTAGATGATCAGGTAGCGGGCCGCGCGCTTCAGGATGCGCGCGACCAGGCCCTCGTAGCCCTTGGCGGTGCGTGAGAAGCCGCGGTTGAACCAGCCGAAGAAGCCGCGCTTGTCGTGGTGGTGCCCGGCCTCCACCGGCTTGAGCAGGGTGGCGCACAGCGCCGGCGTGAGCGACAGCGCCATGAAGGCCGAGAAGGCGATGGAGACCGCCATCACCACCGAGAACTGGCGGTAGATGTTGCCGGTGGAGCCGGAGAAGAAGGCCAGCGGCACGAACACCGAGATCAGCACCACCGTCACGCCGATGATGGCGCCGGAAATCTGCTGCATCGCCTTGCGCGCGGCCTCGCGCGGCGGCAGCCCTTCCTCGCTCATGATGCGCTCGACGTTCTCGACCACCACGATGGCGTCGTCCACCACGATGCCGATCACCAGCACCATGCCGAACATGGTGAGCACGTTGATCGAGAAGCCCATCGCCAGCAGCGCCGCGAAGGTGCCCAGCAGCGCAATCGGCACCACGATGGTGGGGATGATCGTGTAGCGCCAGTTCTGCAGGAACAGGAACATCACCAGGAACACCAGCACCACCGCCTCGAACAGCGTCTCGGCCACCTGCGTGATGGAGATCTTGACGAAGCGCGAGCTGTCGTAGGGGATGATGTACTTCACGCCCTGCGGGAAGAACTTCTGCAGCTCGTCCATCTTCTCGCGCACCAGGCGGGCCGATTCGAGCGCATTGCCGCTGGGCGCGAGCTGCACGCCCATGCCCACGGCCGGGTTGCCGTTCAGGCGCGCGGAGGTGGAGTAGGTCTGGCCGCCGACTTCGATGCGCGCCACGTCCTTCAGGCGCACGGCGGAGCCGTCGGTGTTGGCGCGCAGCACGATGTTGCCGAACTGCTCGACGCTGGACAGCTGGCCCTGCACCACGACCGTGGCCGAGATGCCCTGGCCGCTGACGTTGGGCAGGTCGCCGATCACGCCGGCCGACACCTGTGCGTTCTGCACCGAGATGGCCTTCGTCACCTCGGCCGCGGACAGGTTGAAGCCGCGCAGCTTGTCCGGGTCGATCCAGATGCGCATGGCGCTCTCGCTGCCGAACAGCTGCACCTGGCCGATGCCCTTGAGGCGCTGCAGCTCGGGCTGGAGGTTGCGCGCCGCGTAGTCGCCCAGCTCCACCGGTGTGTAGGCCGGGTTGTCCGAGGCGAGCATGGCGAACAGCAGGAAGTTGGCGCGCGACTTCTCGACCCGCACGCCCTGCTGCGTCACCACCGCCGGCAGACGCGGCGAGGCGCGCGACAGGCGGTTCTGCACGTCCACCTGCGCCAGGTCGGAGTTGGTGCCCGGCTCGAAGCTGATGGTCAGCGTGCCCGTGCCGTCGGCCTGCGCGACCGACTCCATGTAGATCATGCCGGGCGCGCCGTTCATCTCGCGCTCGATGATCGACAGCACGCCGTCCTCCAGCGTCTGGGCCGAAGCGCCGGGATAGGTGACGGTGATGATGATGGTGGGCGGCGCCACCGGCGGGTACTGCGCGATCGGCAGCTGCGTGATCGCCACGCCGCCCATCACCATGATGAACAGGGCGATCACCCAGGCGAAGACCGGGCGATCGATGAAGAACTTGGCCATGTGTGCTTGCGTCCCGGGTTCTTACTGCTTGGACGCCGGCGCGGCGGGCTGTTGCTGCGGCGACGCTGGGGCGCCCTGCGCCGGCGCACTGCCCGGCGGCTGCCAGGGCACCGCCTTCACCGGCGTGCCGGACGGCAGCATCTGCAGCCTCTGGAAGCCGTCGACCATCACCTGCTCGCCGGCCTGCAGGCCATCGGTCACGATCCAGCTGTTGTCGCGGCCGGCGGTGATCTTCACGTTGCGCTGGCTGACCTTGCCGTCCTGGCCCACCACCATCAGCGTGTCGCCCTGCTGGGTGCGGGTGACGGCCTGCTGCGGCACGCTGATCGCGTTGACGGCCTGCGCCTGCTCGACGCGCACGCGCACGTACAGGCCGGGCAGGAGGTCGCCCTTGGGATTGGGCACTTCCGCGCGCAGCGTCATCTGCCCGGTGGTCGAATCCACCGTCAGGTCGGAGAACAGCAGGCGGCCTGCCTGCCCGTACTCGCTGCCGTCCTCCAGCACCAGGCGCACGCTGGCCGCCTCGCTGCCGGAGGCGCGCTTGAGCTTACCTTCCTCCATGGCGCGCCGCAGCCGCAGCGCTTCGGAGGCCGGCTGGGTGAAGTTCACGTACAGCGGGTTGATCTGCTGGATCGTTGCCAGCTGCGTCACTTCGCCCTGGCCGACCAGCGCACCCTCGGTCACCAGCGCGCGGCCGATGCGGCCGGAGATCGGCGCCGTGACGGTGGCGTAGCCCAGGTTGATCTTCGCCGTCGCCACCGAAGCCTGGCTGGCCGCCACGTCGGCCGCGGCCGCCTTCCACGAGGCCACCGCGTTGGCATACTCCTGCTGGCTCACGGCGTTGGCCTTGACCAGCGGCTCGTAGCGGTCGGCCAGCGCCTTGGCCTGCGCCGCATTGGCCTGCGACCGCGCCAGGCTGGCCTGGGCGCTGCGCAGCGCCGCCTCATAGGGCGTGGGATCGATGCTGAACAGCGGCTGGCCCGCCTTGACGTCGCTGCCCTCCTGGAACAGGCGCTTGAGCAGGATGCCGGCCGCGCGGGCGCGCACCTGCGACACGCGCGAGGCCTCCAGCCGGCCCGGCAGTTCGGCGACCAGCCCGACTTCGCCGGGCGTGGCCACCACCACGCCCACCTGCGGCGCAGGCGCGCCGCCGGCGCCACCCGCGCCGTGGGCGTCGGCGCC
>JASGDG010000201.1:0-11176 GCA_047607325.1 Xenophilus sp.
AACAGTGATCGGCGCCGGCTGTAACTTGCGGCCGGCGCCACATATCAGCGCCAAGTCAACCAGCCAGCGGGCAAAGGCAGGCGGAGTGCGCTCGCGATCAGCTTGTGACAGATCCAGCGTGCGGCCAGCAGCCCGGCGTAACTGCACGGGCATAGGAGGCACGTCCTCGCGCCTGACACCGACCACATAGAGATAGGTCGGCTTCGGCGCGGCATGGCCCCACCAGCCCTGATCGACCAACAGCGTGAAGCCGCCCCATGCATCAGGCATGTGACCAGGCAGAGGTAACTGCGCAGCCTGCCAAAGCGTAGAGCCCCAAGGATGCTCCAACACGCCACCGCAACGCCGGACTTGATCGACCGCGAACAGGGCAAGGGCCTTTTCGTCGGGACGAGGCTTTGCGAAATGGCGCAGCCGGCCCCAGGCGCGGCAGGGAGGATGACAGACCACGGGCTGATTGCCCGCATAGTTGCGGGCATCTCGGGCCATGTCCCACACGTCATTCGCCAGGCCGAAGTAACACGAATCTGAACGGGCGAACAGGACAGAGACGCCAGGCAGAGGTAACACAGCGGGGATGCCCACCGACTGGCCGGAAGCCGCAGGAGCGGCCGGGCTGGAAGCGGCCTCGTTTACCTCGCTAGAGGCACCAGCAGGGGGGCAAAAGGAACGGCCCGCGTACTCGCGCGAACCGCAGAAACCCATGTCATACGCGCCCCACTCCTGAACATCGACGAACGCCGACCCTCGCGGGAACTGCGCGGGGGCGTCCATCAATGCCGCCTCGCGACACGAGTCATAGAACTCGGGGCGAACATCGTCAGCGTGATGGACGTGCTCAGCATTGATGCGGGAGAGTGAAAAAAGATGCATGGCCGCTCCTATGGCAGAATTAATCATCCTGCTACCGTTAGCAAAATTGCTAACTAGAGCGCAACCTTAGCAAAAGTGCTATCTATGAGCCAATTGAATGTGCTTATCGAGAATGCAGCCAAGATAGCGGGCAGCGAATACAAGCTAGCTCAAGCACTAGGCATGCAGCAGCCAACCATCAGCGCATGGAAATCGGGCAAGCGACCATGCAGCCCCACGGACAGGGCCGCACTCGCTGACATCGCCGGAACGGACCCAGCAGAAGAGGCACTAGAAGGCGTCCTAGCCGGAATCGACCTCACCACCCCCAAGGGAAAGCGAGCGCAGGCAGCATTGATGCGAGCTATCAAACGCATCAAAAAACTGTAATGACCCACCTCGAATACCTGGACCTCGCGGAGGCGGCGCTGGCGGCCATCGAGCGCAATTGCGACCGGATCAACGAATCGACGGACGCGGACATCGACAGCCAGCGCGTGGGCGGCATGGTGACGCTCACCTTCGCCAACCGCAGCCAGCTGGTGGTCAACCTGCAGCCGCCCCTGCACGAGATCTGGATGGCCGCGCGCACCGGCGGCTACCACTACCGCCACGATGGCGCGCTCTGGCGCGACACCAAGACCGGCGAGGAACTGTTCGCCAACCTCTCGCGAGAGGTCTCCTTGCAGGCCGGGCTGCCGCTGGACTTCGCCGCGTCCTGAGCGTCGCGTCGCCGCTCAGTTGCGGAAGAGATCCAGGATCCGGTTGCGCTCCTGGCCGCCCGCTGCGGACGGGGGGGCGCCGCCGTTGAGTTCGTTGCCGGCGGCAGGCTGCGCGTCCACCCCGAGCGTGGACACCGCCCGGCCCGGCGTGAAGTCGTCGTAGTACCACTCGCCGCCCACGTTGACCACGCCCGGCGGCGCGGCGATCTCGGTGACCGGCACGCCCTTGAGCGCGGCCTGCATGAAGCCGATCCAGATCGGCAGGCTCAGGCCGCCGCCGGTCTCGCGGTCGCCCAGCTTGCGCGGCGTGTCGTAGCCCATCCACACCACGGCGGCGAGCGTGGGCTGGAAGCCCGCGAACCAGGCGTCGAGCGAATCGTTGGTGGTGCCGGTCTTGCCGTACAGGTCGGTGCGCTTGAGCGTGGCCTGGGCCTTGGCCGCGGTGCCGCCGCTGGCCACCGACTGCAGCAGGCTGTCCATGATGAAGGCGTTGCGCTGCGGGATGGTACGCATCGTCTCGTTCAGCAGCGGCGGCTGCACGTCCACCAGCACCTTGTCCCGATGGTCGGTGACCTTGGTGATGAGGTAGGGGGTGACGCGGTAGCCGCCGTTGGCGAAGACCGAGTAGGCCGCCACCATCTGCATCGGCGTGACGGTGCCCGCGCCCAGCGCCATCGGCAGGTAGGCCGGGTGCCGCTCGCGCTCGAAGCCGAAGTTGCCGATCCAGTCCTGCGCGTAGCGCGTGCCGATCGACTGCAGGATGCGGATCGAGACCATGTTCTTCGACTTCATCAGCGCCCGCCGCATCGGCATCGGGCCGTCGAAGGTGCCGTCGTAGTTCTTCGGCTCCCAGGGCTGACCGCCGGTGGTGCCGGCGTCGAAGAACAGCGGGCCGTCGTTGATGACGGTGCTGGGCATGAAGCCCTTCTCCAGCGCGGCCGAGTAGATGAAAGGCTTGAAGCTGGAGCCCGGCTGGCGCCAGGCCTGGGTGACGTGGTTGAACTTGTTCTTGCCGTAGTCGAAGCCGCCCACCAAGGCCTTGATCGCGCCGTCGCGCGGGTCCATGGCGACGAAGGCGCCTTCCACCTCGGGCAGCTGGGTGATCTCCCAGGTGTTCCGGGGCGTCTTCACGACACGGATCACGGCGCCAGGGCGCAGCCGGATGTTCGGCGGCGCCTTGGGCGACAGCCCCGACTGCGCGGGCCGCAGGCCCTCGCCGCTGATCTGCAGCTTCTCGCCGCTGGCGCGCACGGCGGTGATCTCTCTGGGGCTGGCCGAGAGCACGACGGCCGACATCACGTCGTCGTTGTCGGGGTGCTCGGCCAGCACGTCGTCCACCACCTCGTCGAGGTCCTTCGGGTTCGAAGGGAGGTCGATGAATTTCTCCGGGCCGCGGTAGATCTGGCGGCGCTCGAAGTCCATGATGCCCTTGCGCAGCGCGGCGTAGGCAGTCTGCTGGTCGGCCGCCAGGATGGAGGTGTAGACCTTCAGGCCGCGGGTGTACGTGCTGTCGCCGTACTGCGCGTACATCAGCTGGCGGACCGTTTCGGCCACGTATTCCGCATGCAGGCGGCTGGGGTCCTGCCCGTCGCGCAGGTGCAGTTCCTCCTTGCGCGCGGCCTCGGCCTCCTGCTCGGTGATGAACCCGGCCTCGACCATCCGGTCGATGACGTAGAGCTGGCGGCCGCGGGCGCGCGTCGGGTTGTTCACCGGGTTGTTCGCGCCCGGCGCCTTGGGCAGGCCGGCCAGCATCGCGGCCTGCGCGATCGTGATGTCCTGCAGCGGCTTGCCGAAGTAGGCCTCCGACGCGGCCGCGAAGCCGTAGGCGCGGTTGCCCAGGTAGATCTGGTTGACGTAGATCTCCAGGATCTGGTCCTTGGTCAGCTGGTGCTCCAGCTTGAAGGTCAGCAGGATCTCGTAGATCTTGCGCGTGAGCGTCTTTTCCGAACTCAGGTAGACGTTGCGCGCCACCTGCATGGAAATGGTGGAGGCGCCCTGGCTCTTGATGCGGTTGAGGTTGGCCAGGGCCGCGCGCATCATGCCCTTGTAGTCCACCCCGCCGTGCGAGTAGAAGCGGGCGTCCTCCGCCGCCAGGATGGCGTCCTTCATGACCCTGGGCACGGTGGCGATCGGCGTGAGGTTGCGCCGCTCCTCGCCGAACTCGCCGATCAGCACGCCGTCGGCCGAGAACACCCGCAGCGGCAGCTTGGGACGGTAGTCCGCCAGATCCGACACGTCCGGCAGGTTGGGATAGGCCACCGCGAGCGCCACGGCGGCGACGAAGAGAACGGACAGCACCGCCGCCCCAGCCAGCCCGACGACCCAGGCCGCGCCCCGGAGCAGCCACCGCAGCCAGCGCGGTTTGCCCTTGCGGGCAGAGGTCGGGCGGGCGGCGGAGTCAGGCCCGGAGGCGCGTCGGTGGTCGGGCATGAAAGACAGGGGCGGGAAGACCCCGGATTATAAAAAACCGCTCTCGCGTCCCCCTCGGCCTCCTTTTGTTTAATTGGTTGGTATTATTTTTTGGCCGATGCGGCATTTGCCTCAGAAACCCGTCAGGTTTTGACAACGTGGCAGCTCATCCGGTTCCCGTGGGCTTTGATTCGCATGCTTCCTGCTGATAGTATGCAACCCCACGCAATTCTTGCGATTGGTTACAACTAGGCGGAGCAGCATTTGGTTGCCTTGGGATCGTTGTTTCGACGCCAGCCGGCGCCCCTGCTCGGCCTCGACGTCAGTTCGTCCAGCGTCAAGCTGGTGGAATTGACCCGCGACGCCGGCGGCAAACTGGTGCTCGAACGCTGCGCGATCGAGCCGCTGGAGCGTGGCTGGATCACCGACGGCAACGTCGAGAAGTTCGACGAGGTCGCCGAAGCCGTCCGGCGCGTGGTGCGCAAGAGCGGCACGCGCACCCGCAACGCCGCCCTGGCGCTGCCGCCTTCGGCGGTCATCACCAAGAAAATCATCCTGCCCGGGGGCTTGAGCGAGCAGGAGCTGGAATTCCAGGTCGAGTCCGAAGCCAACCAGTACATCCCTTTCTCGCTCGACGAAGTGAGCCTGGACTTCTGCGTCATCGGGCCCAGCGCGGGCTCGGTAGACGACGTGGAGGTGCTCATCGCCGCCTCCCGCAAGGAAAAGGTGCAGGACCGCCAGGGCCTGGCCGAAGCGGCGGGCCTCAAGGCCACCATCCTCGACGTCGAGTCCTTCGCCTCGCGGCTGGCGACTTCGCGCCTGATCGGGCAGCTTCCCGGCGAAGGCCGCGATGCGATCGTCGCCCTGTTCGAGGTGGGCGCCTTCACCACCAGCATGCAGGTGCTGCGCAACGACGAGGTGCTCTACGACCGCGACCAGGCCTTCGGCGGCGCGCAGCTGACGCAGCTCATCGCGCGGCAGTACGGTTTCTCCCCCGAGGAGGCCGAGGTCAAGAAGCGCAGCGGCGAACTGCCGGCGGACTACGGCTCGGGCGTGCTCAAGCCCTTCGTGGCCAGCATCGCGCAGGAGATCGCGCGCGCACTGCAGTTCTTCTTCACCAGCACGCCCCACAACCGGGTCGACTATGTGCTGCTGGCCGGCGGTTCGTCTTCCCTGCCGGGCCTGGCGAGCGCGGTGACCCGCCAGACCTCCTTCGCCTGCTCGCTGCTCAATCCCTTCGAGGGCATGGCGTTCGGCGCGGGCGTGCGCGAGAAGCGGGTGCGCCGCGAGGCACCTTCGTACCTCACCTCGTGCGGCCTGGCGATGCGGAGGTTCGTGCGGTGATCCTCGTCAACCTCCTGCCGCACCGCGAGGCTGCGCGCAAGCGCCGGCGCGAAAACTTCTACGCCTTGCTGGGGGCCGCGGCGGTGGCCGGCGGGCTCATCGCCGGCGCGGCCTATGCGTGGCTGCAGACGCAGATTTCCGAGCAGCAGGGCAAGAACGGCCTGCTGCAGGCGGAAATCAAGAAGCTGGACGGCGAGATCAAGGAAATCTCCTCCCTGCAGGCGGAGATCGCCGCCCTGCGCGCCCGCCAGAAGGCGGTGGAGGATCTCCAGGGCGACCGCAACATGCCCGTGTACCTGCTCAACGAACTGGTGCGCCAGATGCCGGACGGCATCTACCTGACGAGCATGAAGCAGGACGACCGGGCCGTCACGCTGCAGGGCATGGCGCAGTCCAACGAACGCGTGTCCGAATTGCTGCGCAACCTGGGCAACAACAGCCCCTGGCTGTTCAAGCCGGAACTGGTGGAGATCACCGCGGCCACGGTGACGCTGAGCCAGCGGGACCAGCGGCGCGTGGCCAACTTCACGCTGCGCGTGGGCATCAAGCGCCCGACCGACGACCAGAAGAAGGAGTCGCCCTCCGGCGCGAAGGCCGTGCCGGCCAACGCCGCCGCGAAAGTCGCGGCAAAGGGCGGATGACCATGGCGAACCGACGTTCCCGACCCAAGTTCGATCTGGCGGACAGCCTGCGCCGGATCGGCCACCAGTTCAGCGGCCTCAACGCCAACGACCCGGCCGGCTGGCCGCCGATACCGCGCTACGTGCTGTGCGTCGCGGTGGCTGTGGTGGTGGTCATTGCGCTGTGGTTCGTCTGGCTGAGCAGCGTGAGCGACGAGCTCGAGGCCGAGCGCACCAAGGAGGCGGCCCTGCGGGCCGACTACCAGAAGAAGGTCGCCCAGGCCGTCAACCTGGACCTGCTCAAGAAGCAGCGCGAGCAGGTGCAGCAGTATGTGACGCTGCTGGAAAAGCAGCTTCCCAGCAAGGCGGAGATGGATGCCCTGCTCTCCGACATCAATCAGGCCGGCCTGGGCCGCAGCCTCCAGTTCGAGCTCTTCAAGCCCGGACAGGTGGTGGTGCGCGACTACTATGCCGAGCTGCCGATCGCCGTCCGGGTGACCGGCCGCTACCACGACATGGGCGCCTTCGTCGGCGATGTCGCCAACCTGTCGCGCATCGTTACGCTGGGCAACGTGTCGATCACGCCGCAGAAGGACGGCGGCCTGGTCATGAACACCACGGCGCGCACCTACCGCTATCTCGATGCCGAGGAGCAGGCGGCGCAGAGGGCCGCCGCCGCCAAGGTGAAGAAGAAGTAAATGAAAGCGCTCCTTCGCCTCTGCGGCGTCATTGCCCTGGTATTGTTGCTGGCCGGCTGCTTCGGCTCGGAACAGGAGGACCTGCGGGCGTGGATGCGCGATCAGCGCGCGCAGGTCAAGCCCCGGATCACCCCGATCTCCGAGCCCAAGAAGTTCACGCCGCAGGCCTACACCGAGGGCTCGGCCGTGGAGCCCTTCGACAGCGTCCGGCTCACCCAGGCGCTGCGGCGCGACTCGAACCAGGCGGGCAACTCGGACCTGATCGCCCCGGAACTCAATCGCCGCAAGGAGGCGCTCGAGGCCTACCCGCTGGATGCCATGGCGATGGTCGGGAGCCTGAATCGCCAGGGGCATCAGGTGGCGCTGGTCAAGGTCGACAAGTTGCTCTACCAGGTGCGCGTGGGCAACCACCTGGGCCTGAACTACGGCCGCGTGACGCGCATCGACGAAACGGATCTGACGCTCAGGGAGATCGTCCAGGACGCGTCCGGCGAATGGATTGAGCGCCCGGCAACACTGCAGCTGCAAGAGAGGTCGAAATGAACCCCCCCCAGAAAAGAACAACAAGACGGATGGCGGCGTGGCTGCGCGTTGCGGGCGCGGGCCTGCTGGCGGCCGGCGCGGTCCTGTCGGCGCATGCCCAGAATGCCATCGAGGCCATCACGGGCTCGCTGCAGTCCGGCGCCGAAGTGGTGCGCATCGACCTGGCCCGGCCCCTGGCTGCCGCGCCGGCCGGCTTCGCCGTGCAGAGTCCGGCGCGCATCGCGCTGGATTTCCCGGGTGTGACCAACGGCATCGGCCGCTCCGCCGTCGAGATCAACCAGGGCAACCTGCGCTCGGCGAACGTGGTGCAGGCGGGGGACCGCACGAGGCTGGTGCTCAACCTGAAGCAGGCCACGGCCTACAGGACGGAGATCCAGGGCAGGTCGCTGCTGGTGGTCCTGGACCCGGTGCCGGGGGCGGCTCTGGCGGCGTCCACGCAGACCACCTTCGCCGAGAATCGCAACCGCGACGTGCTGCCGCTGCGCGACATCGACTTCCGTCTCGGGCCGGATGGCACGGGCCGGGTGATCGTCGACCTGCCGAACAGCCAGGTCGGCGTCGACGTGCGCCAGCAGGGCCGCAACCTCGTCGTCGAATTCACCAAGTCCAGCCTCTCCGAGGGCCTGCGGCGGCGCCTGGACGTGACGGATTTCAATACGCCCGTGCAGTTCGTCAACACCCAGCAGGCGGGCGACCGCGTGCGCATGACCATCGAGTCGCGCGGCGAGTGGGAGCACAGCGCCTACCAGAGCGACAACCAGTTCGTGGTCGAGGTGCGGCCGCGCAAGACCGATCCGACCAAGCTGACGCAGGGCGTGGGCTACAACGGAGAGAAGCTCTCGCTGAACTTCCAGAACATCGACGTGCGCTCGCTGCTGCAGGTGATCGCGGACTTCACCAACTTCAACATCGTGACGTCCGACTCGGTCAGCGGCGCGCTCACCCTGCGCCTGAAGGACGTGCCGTGGGACCAGGCGCTGGACATCATCATGCAGGCCAAGAACCTGGGCATGCGTAAGAACGGCGCGGTGCTGTGGATCGCGCCGAAGGACGAGATCAACGCCAAGGAGAAGGCGGAGTACGAGGCGCGCGCCGCGATCGAGAACCTGGAGCCGCTGCGCACCCAGTCCTTCCAGCTCAACTACACCAAGGCCAAGGTCATCGCCCAGGGGCTGACCGGCACGGGCACCAGCAGCGGCAACTCCGGCAGCAACAGCCGCATCCTGAGCTCGCGCGGCAGCGTGCTGGCCGAGGAGCGCACCAACCAGATCTTCGTGTCGGACGTGTCCGCCAAGCTGGCCCAGGTGGCCGAGCTGATCCAGAAGCTGGACGTGCCGGTGCGGCAGGTGATGATCGAGGCGCGCATCGTCGAGGCCTCCGACACCTTCGGCAAGTCGCTGGGCGTGAAGCTGGGCGGCAGCTTCATCAACAGCAGGAGTTCGCTCGGGACCACCCCGACGGTGAGCACCACCTCGTCCACCACGGACGGCACGACCACCACCACGACGACGCGCAGCTTCAGCTCGGGATCGAGCACCAGCTTCGTCAACCTGCCGGCCGGTGACGCGGGCGGCACGGGCAGCTCGGCCGGCACCTTTGCGCTGTCGCTGTTCAACTCCAGCCTCTCGCGCATGCTCAGCCTCGAGATCTCCGCGCTCGAAGCCGACGGCAAGGGGCGGGTGGTGTCCAGTCCGCGGGTGATCACCGCCGACCAGACCGAGGCCCTGATCGAGCAGGGCACGGAAATCCCCTACCAGCAGTCCACCAGCAGCGGCGCCACCTCGGTGTCGTTCCGCAAGGCCGTGCTGAGCCTGAAGGTGACGCCGCAGATCACTCCCGAGGGCAACATCATCCTGACGCTCGAGGTCAACAAGGACACCCAGGGCGTGACTACCACGGCCGGCCCGGCCATCAACACCAAGCACGTGAAGACCGAGGTATTGGTGGACAACGGCGGCACGGTGGTGATTGGTGGTATCTTCGAGCTTGAGGAAACCGACGACGTGACGCGAATTCCGCTGCTGGGTGAGCTGCCCGTACTCGGGGTGCTGTTCCGCAGCCGGGAAACTTCCGTCAGCAAGACTGAAATGCTTGTCTTCATCACCCCGAAGATGATCACCGACCGCAACGCGGCGCGCTGAGCGCGCCGCGTGCCACCCTGCTCGTGACGGCGCTTGCTCTGGTCGGCCTTGCGGGTTCTGGCAAATCGGTGATCGGCCGGCGCGTGGCGGGCCGGCTGAAGCTCCCCTTCATCGACAGCGACACCGTCATCGAGCAGCGCATCGGCTGCTCGATCCGCGAGTTCTTCGAGCGCGAAGGCGAGGCGCGCTTCCGCGACATCGAGGAAGCCGTGATCGCCGAACTGGCGTGCGCCGGCGGCGCGGTGGTGGCGACGGGCGGCGGCAGCGTGCTGCGGCCGGCCAACCGGCAGCGGCTGCGCGAGTGCTTCCACGTGATCTATCTGCGCTCGGCGCCGGAAGACCTCTACCGGCGGCTGCGGCACGACGTCAAGCGCCCGCTGCTGCAGGTGGCCGACCCGCTGGCCTGCCTGCGCGAACAGCATGCCGCGCGCGATCCGCTGTACCGCGAGACGGCCCACGACGCGGTCGACACCGGCCGGCCGTCGCTGGGCGCCGTCGTGCAGGCCGTGCTGGCGCGGCTGGAGGCGGCGGGGCACGCGGCTTCGGGGTGAAGCGGTTGCCGCCTCGGGGCGTTGGGCTTCGGGCGTTTCGGGCCGGACGGCTGGCCATGCAGGGCCATGACGGCACGGCAACCCGGCCCAGGCGCGCAAACGCATTCCAAGGCGGCCGGCCCACTACACTTCCCGGATGCCTTCCCATGTCCCTTCCGACGCCCGGCGCGTGCGCATCGCGCTGGGCGAGCGCAGCTACGGCATCGACATCGGCGCCGGCCTGCTGGCGCGCGCCGAGACCTATGCCGGCCTGCCGTTCGCCGCGTCGGCCCTGATCGTCAGCAACACCACCGTCGCGCCGCTGTACGCGCAGGCGCTGCGCTCGGCGCTGGCGCCGCGCTTCGGCCAGGTGCACCTGATCGAACTGCCGGACGGCGAGGCCTACAAGGACTGGGCGACGCTCAACACCATCTTCGATGCGCTGCTCGGCCACGGCTGCGACCGCAAGACGGTGCTGTTCGCCCTCGGCGGCGGCGTGGTGGGCGACATGACGGGCTTCGCCGCGGCCTGCTATATGCGCGGCGTGCCCTTCGTGCAGGTGCCCACGACGCTGCTGGCGCAGGTGGATTCCTCGGTGGGCGGCAAGACGGCGATCAACCACCCGCTGGGCAAGAACATGATCGGCGCCTTCCACCAGCCGCTGCAGGTGGTGTGCGACCTCGGTACGCTGCGCACGCTGCCGCAGCGCGAGATCGCGGCCGGCCTGGCGGAGGTGATCAAATACGGGCCGATCGCCGACATGGCCTTCTTCGACTGGATCGAGGCGAACATCGACGCCCTGGTCGCGCGCGAGGCCGGCGCCCTGGCGCATGCGGTGCGGCGCAGCTGCGAGATCAAGGCCGAGGTGGTTGGCCAGGACGAGCGCGAATCGGGCCTGCGGGCCATCCTCAACTTCGGCCACACCTTCGGCCACGCCATCGAGTCCGGCCTGGGCTACGGCGAGTGGCTGCACGGCGAGGCGGTGGGCTGCGGCATGGTGATGGCGGCGCACCTGTCGCAGCGCCTGGGCGGGGTGGACGCGGCCTTCGTGCGCCGCTTCACCGCCCTGGTCGAACGCGCCGGCCTGCCGGTGTGCGGACCGAATCTGGGCGCCGAGCGCTACCTGGAACTGATGCGCGTGGATAAGAAGGCCGAGGGCGGCGAGATCCGCTTTGTCGTGCTGGAGGGGCCGGGCGCGGCCGCGATCCGCCCCGCGCCCGACGTCCTGGTGCGCGAGGTGCTGGCGCAATGCTGCGGCTGAGCCCGGCGCCCTACGCCAGCCAGCCGGCGCGCAGCCGCGGCCGCCGCCATCCGGAG